>JBDLTZ010000207.1:0-17371 GCA_039805565.1 Chloroflexota bacterium
CCGTGGTCCGTGGTCGTCGAGCCGTGGTCCGTGGTCGTCGAGCCGTGGTCTGTGGTCGTCGAGCCGTGGTCTGTGGTCGTTGAGCCGTGGTCCGTGGCCCGGCGCCCGTAGCGCTTCTCGACCCACGCGAGCCCCTGCTGAGCCTGTGCGTTCGCGGGGTTCAGCGCAAGCACATTCTCGAGGCAGACCCGTATCTCCTCGGGGTCGTCCAGCACGCCCGCGAGCCAGAGCCAGCCCTGCTCGCTGTGCTCGTCCGTCTCCACCAGGCGCATCAGCAGCGCGCGCGCCTCCTCACGGTTGCCCGCCTGCGCCGCCGCGATCCCCTGGTGCAAAAGCGTGTTCGCAGTCATTGTAGTTGTAGTGGTAGGTCGGTGCGACACAGGGGAGAGCTCCACGCCCGCCCTTCCCCAGGATACGCCGGGGGGGCGTGGGTCTCAATAGGGACGAAGTCCTAGCGGGGGGAGGTACGGCCGGCGCGGTGGAAGTAGCTCTCGCCAATCCAGCGGTGTGCTGAGCTTTCGCTGTTCGTTGCTCAGCGTTCATCGTTCAGCGTTTGCCGCTAGAGGCCGATCGCGCGTAGCATCACGGCCAGCGCGGCGAGCGCCAGGATCCCGCCGAAGAACAGGTGCGCGCCGGCTGGCCGCAGGCCGCGGGTGTCTGGCAGTGTTGGGCCGCGGCGCGTGGGCCTCACCTCGTAGCGCTGGCCGCGCCAGTAGGTCACGCGGCTGCGCGAGGGCGCGCCCCCGTAGCGTCGCCAAATCAGCCAGCCCTCGTAGAGCAGATAGCCGCCACCGGTGGCCAGGGCCAGCGCCGTGACGTACCAGGGGATACTCGCGGAGTTCACCACCAGGATGATGAGCGCGATCAGCGCCACCCAGCGCCAGTCGAAGCGTATGTTGTTCAGCATAGCGGAGTCTCTCTCAGATGTTTTGCATGGTACGCGGCGGCGGCGGTTGCACTTGCGCGCGGCGTCCTGCTGCTGCATACTGTGCGCCGCCGCCACAACAGTATAGCAGCCCGGAGCGCGGCGCGGGCCCGCCGATGTGGAAAGCGAGCACTTCGATGACGATGGTTGACCGCAGACGGGCCGAGCCGCCGCTGGTGCTGACGATCGACGTCGGCACCTCCTCGGTGCGTGTGATGCTCTTCGACGCGCTCGGCCGCCCGGTGGACGGTGTGGGCGCCCGCGAGGCGTACACCATCTACGCCGATGCCTCGGGCGCGGCCGAGGACGACCCGGACGAGGCCCTGGCCCGCGTGGGCCGCTGCCTGGACGAGGCGCTGGCGCAGGCCGGGCCGCTCGCCGCACAGATCGGCGCGGTGGCTGTGGACACACTGGTGTCGAACCTGCTCGGGCTCGACGACGGCGGCCGGCCGCTGACCCCGCTGATCACTTACGCTGATACCCGCAACGACGCCGACGCGGTGGCGCTGCGGCGTGAGCTAGACGAGGCTGCGGTGCACGACCGCACCGGCTGTCTGCTGCGGACCAGCTACTGGCCGGCGCGGCTGGCCTGGCTGCGACGCTCCCAGCCGGAGCTCTTCCGCCGGGCCGCGCGCTGGGTCACGATCGGCGAGTACCTCGAGCTGCATCTGTTTGGGCGCTGCCGGGTGAGCACCTCGGCGGCATCCTGGAGCGGGCTGCTGGACCGGCGGCGGCTGGTGTGGGACATGCCGCTGCTGGAGCACCTTGGCGTCCCGCAGGAGCGCCTCTCGCCGCTGGCCGACGCCTCCGAGCCGCTGCGTGGGCTGCTGCCCGAGCCCGCGGCGCGCTGGCCGGCGCTGCGCGATGTGCCGTGGTTCCCCGCCCTGGGCGACGGCGCCGCGGCGAACCTGGGCAGCGGCTGCGTCTCGCCGGGGCGCGTGGCGCTCACCGTAGGCACCACCGGCGCGCTGCGGGTGGTGCTGCCGGAGGTGCCCCGCGTGCCGGACGGGCTGTGGTGCTACCGCGTGGACGCGCGCCGCGCACTGCTGGGCGGCGCCACCAGCGAGGGCGGCAACGTCTACGCCTGGATGCGAGGGGCGCTCCGGATCGACGGCCCCGAGGAGGTCGAGCGCGCGCTGGCCGCGATGGAGCCTGATAGCCACGGCCTCACCGTGCTGCCGTTCTTCGCCGGTGAGCGCAGCCCCGGGTGGGCCGGCGACGCCCGTGCGACCGTCAGCGGCGTGACGCTCGGCACGACGCCGCTTGAGCTCGTGCGCGCGGGGCTCGAGGCGGTGGCCTACCGCTTCGCGCTGATCTACGAGGGGCTTGTGGCTGACGCCCAGGCTGCGCCCCCCCAGATCGTCGCTAGCGGCGGTGCGCTGCTCTCCTCGCCCGCCTGGATGCAGATCATCGCCGACGTGCTCGGGCGGCCGGTGGTGGCCTCGGCCGAGACGGAGGCTACCAGCCGCGGGATCGCGCTGCTGGCCCTCGAGTCGCTGGGGGCGCTTGGCGCTCTGGAGGACGCGCCGGCGGCCACGGGCGAGACCTACGCGCCCGACGGCGGGCGGCACGCCGTGTACTGCGCGGCCGTCGAGCGCCAGCGGCGCCTCTACGACCGTGTGATCGACCAGACATGAGACATCGCGGCTGAGTCGCGGAGATCACAGAGGGCGCCGAGGGTAGTGCTGCGCTGCGAGACCCTTCGCTTCGCTCGGGGTGACAGTGCGGCATTGCCGTGCCACGTCCTGCGAGCTTACCGAGCCCGCCGCAATGCCGGCGACCGTTCCAGACGGAGCTGTTGTCCGCTCGAACGGTGCGCTTTTGTCCCGGGGCGCGCCGCCCTACCTGCCGATGAGCGGCAGCGCGAGCGACGCGGGGCGCCCCGCGAGCGCCTGCGGCGATGCGCCCTGCCCGATGACCTCGATCTCGCTTAGCGCCGCGCGCCTCCCGGCCGTCTCGCTCACCCGCAGCTCGACGCGGTCCGCGGCCACGGGCTTCGGCAGCTTCACCGTGGTGGCCCCTTGCGTCAGCGGCATCACCGAGGGCACCGGCTGGCGCGCGACCTCCTCGCCCCCCAGGAAGAAGACCAGCTCGCCGCTGAGCCGCGTGTCGTCCCCGGCGCCGCTGGTGCCCGGCTCGGCGCCGGTGAGCCGGACGTCAAGCACCGCCACCGGCAGCTCCCACTCCAGCCGCAGCCACTCGCCGGACCCGCGTGATGCCACCCAGGGGGGCGTGCGGTCCTGGTACCCCCCGGCCGCCATCGGCACGTAGCCGCGCCGGTCGGTGGCCCGCGCCGCCTCGCCCGAGCTGGCCGTCACGCGTGCGGCAGGTGCGACGTTCGTCCAGCCGTGGACCGCGAGCGGGTCGGCGTCGAGCGAGCCGCTCGCGTGTCCCATGTGGCAGCCGACGCAGAACATCGGCCGGCCGGCCCTCCCCGGCGAGTTGCCCTGGGCGATGGCGATCGCGGTGCGGTTGCCGCCGCGCACCACCCGGCCCTCCTTGTCGCGCAGCACGATGAACATTGGCACGTCGGCCGGCGCCGAGGCCACGAAGCGGCCGCGGGCGTCCACCGGCACCGTGATCCACTTCACCGCCCGCACTTGGTCGTCGGGTGCGTCGGCGCGGTAGGAGGCGCCGGTGAACTGGTTGGCGTCGATGTAGATGTCGGCGAACGCCACGCTGCCGAAGGGCGGCGAGTTGTTCACCAGCGGTATGCCAAGCGGTGGGTTGGCGTAGACATTCGGGTTCTCAACCGTCACCAGCTCGATGTCGTCGATGCTGTGTTGGCTCCAGGGATAGGCCGGCTGTCCATCGCCGGTGAGCAGGCCGCGCGGCACGTTCCACTCCAGCGGGTTATCAGAGGTCAGGGGAGCGGCGAGGCCAACCGGGCGGCGCCACTCCCCTGGCCCGCTCCCTACCTTCCGCACCACCACCGCTACGGCGTCGAGCACGTCGGCGTCGCCGATGCTGCCCTCCAGTGGAACCGCCATTGAATCAGTTCCGTCAGGGCGCATCACTCGCAGCTCGTAGCGCAGGGCGGTGCGCCGCAGCGTGAGCGTGGAGATGCGCCCGGCCTGGTCGAGGCGGTACGATGCGGTGGTGGTCTCCTCGGGCTCCCCGACGGACTGCGAGAACAGGATTCGGCCGTCCGGCAGCCCGGCGGGCCCCACGGCGTAGGGGGGGCGCTGCGGCGAGTCCCAGCGCTGGCCGGCGATCGACTCGGTGGTGTTGGCCGCTGCGGCGTCGATCCCCGGCCGCGCTACGCGGATGCCGGTGAAGAGCGTTGAGTGCGCCATCGTCGGGTCGCGCTGGGTTGTGTAGGCCACCAGCAGCTCGCCGCCGCTGAACACCAGCGCCGGCTGGGCCGCGTTGTAGGTGTCCTGGCCGCTGTCGTCCGTCAGGTAGCTGCTGTAGCGCGGCGTCCACGCGAAGCGGCGCATGTCGCCGCCGTCCGCCTCGACGCTCATCAGGTGCCAGGTGTTCGGCGCGCCGCGGATGGGTGTGCCGTCGGCCAGCCGGCCGCGGGCGGGCAGGAAGGTGCGCTCGGTGTTGGCGTACACCAGCGTGCCGTCCGGCAGCCGTCGGCCCAGCACGGGCTGGCTCACGGTGACGGTGCGGCCCGACGGGCGGGCGGTGGCCGCGGGGCGGACGGTGGGGGTGGGCACAGGCGTGGCGGTGGCCGGGCGCGGCGTCAGGCGCATCTCGGGCGGGCGCGCGGTGGGCCAGATCGTCGGCTTCGGCTTCGCTGTGGGCGGCGCGGCGGGGGTGTAGGGGGCGCTGGCCGGGGGCGGCGTCTCACGCACCTCCACCTCGCGGTCAACCGTGATGATCTCGCCGCGCTGGTCGCGGGCCGGCTCGCTGCCGGGGCCGTTGTCGATCCGGCTGTAGACGCCGCTCTCGCTCGGCTGGTTGAAGTTGATCCACCAGCGGCTGAAGAGGATGCGCCCGTCGGGCAGCGGCGTGGGGTGCAGCACGCCGCCGCGCTCGGTGGTGATACGGCGCATGTCCGAGCCGTCGGCCTTCACCACGTACAGGTTGAAGGCGGGCCGGCCGTCGTAGTGGGCGCGGATCGGGTAGCGCGAGGAGCTGAAGACGATCCGGCCGTCGGCCAGGTAGGCGGGGAACAGGTCGTCGTAGTAGCTGTAGGCCTCGGCGTTTCCCAGGCCCTCGGGGATGTCGATATCGCGGTCGGTATGCGTGATCTGGCGCGCGCCGCGGCCGTCCAGGCCAATCTCATACAGGCGCCAGGAGAGGTGCGGGCGGTAGGTGGCGGCGCGGAAGAGCTGCGGGCCGGCGGTACCGGAGAAGACGATGCGGCGGGCGTCGAACGACACATCCGGCGCCTGGACATCGCGCAGGCCGAGCGGGTTGAGCGGGTCGCCGGCCGGGCGGCTCGTGTCCACCAGGGTGCGGAGCTGGCCGCCCGGCTCACGCACCATCAGACGCGAGCCGGGGGCGAAGCGGCTCAGGCCGGTGGTGAGCTGGCCGGCGGGGCCGCGGTCGGCGGGGAAGATGTAATCGCCGGTGGCCATGCGGGCGCGCGCCACGAACACGATCGGCGGGAGGGAGTCCGTGGCGCGGGCCGGGGCGAGGTCTGCGGCGAGGCACAGGATAAGCGCGGTGGATAGTGCGACGCGGGCAGCAGTATGCAACAGGGGCATGGACGCGGTCTCCGAGGCGATTACTCGGGTGGAGTATATGCGCTCAGGTTCTGTGTGTCCAGTGGTTCCGCGGCTTCGTTCACTCCTCGCCACCATCTTGCTCACAAGTGCGGCGCTACTCCGCCCGCGTCGTGGTGATCGTGCCGAAGTTCTCGGGCCTTCGGCCCGTGACGCCGCTGTAGAACGCGCGGATCTGCTCCAGATCGGCCTCGAGGTCGCCGCTAGGCATGATCGCCGGTCCGAAGCCGCCGACCTTGCGCCGGAAGTCGAGGAAGCCGAGCACGATCGGCACGCCGGCCGCAAGCGCGATGTAGTAGAAGCCGGTCTTCCAGGCGGTCACCTTCGATCGCGTGCCCTCCGGCGGAATCACGAGCTGCATGCGCTCGCTTTCTCGGATGCGCGCTACCATCTGGTCCACCACGTTATTGCGCGCGCGCCGGTTGATCGGGATGCCGCCTAGCGCGCGGAAGAACCAGCCCCACGGCGGGCGGAACAGCTCGTCCTTCATCATGAAGTTGATCCGCAGCCGGTACGCGAAGGCCAGCAACATGGCGTAGGGGAAGTCCCAGTTGGAGGTGTGCGGCGCGGCGATGATGACGATCTTCGGCGCGGTTGGCAGGGTGCCCTCCAGGCGCCACCCGAGCAGCGCCAAGGTGCGCCGCGCGAGCCACGAGATCATAGTTGTGCTCCGTTGTCTCTGCAGCGACGCGCCGAGTGTCACCTCGGCGCGTCGCCATGTGTCGGCTACGCGCTGTACCCGCGCACCACGGGGTTCCGCAGCGAGCCGATGCCGTCGATCGTGATCGTCACCTCATCGCCCGCCTCGAGCGTCACCTCGTCCGGCGGCACGATGCCGGTGCCCGTGAGCAGCAGCACCCCGTCGGGGAACAGGTTGTCACGTCCGAGGTAGCCGATCAGCTCCTCGTACGCACGCACGATCTTGCTCGTGCTGACCTCGCCGCCGAAGATGCGCTCGCCGCCGCGCCGGATCTCGAGCCGCACCGTGAGCGCCTTCGGGTCGGGCACCGCGTCGCAGCAGGCCACCACCGGCCCCACCGCGCAGCAGTGGGCGTACATCTTGGCCTGTGGCAAGTAGAGCGGGTTCTCACCCTCGATGTCGCGCGAGCTCATGTCGTTGCCCACGGTGAACCCCACCAGCTCCAGCGCCGGGTTGACCACCAGCGCCAGCTCGGGCTCGGGCACGTTCCAGCGGGAGTCTGCGCGCACCGCCACGGGCTCGCCCGGGCCCATTGTGCGGTTCGGCGTGGCCTTGAAGAAGATCTCGGGGCGCGGCGCGGTGTAGACCCGGTCGTAGATGCCGCTCCCGGCGGACTCCTCCTCGCGGGCCACGCGGCTGCGCTCGTAGGTCACGCCGGCCGCCCAGATCTCCTGAGCGTCGGTGGGCTTGAGCAGCCGCAGGCCCTCCCCCTCACCCTGCGCCAGCGCGTCGAACTGCGCCACGGGCGCGGCCCCGGCCACCATCTTGGCGAGCGCCTCGCCGACCCCGGCGGTATGCCCGACCGACCAGCGCAGGAAGTCGGCCATCGTCGCCCAGCGCTCCGTCACATCGTACACGGCGCCATCGCGGACCACCCCGAGGCGAGCGCCGCGCTCGGGGTCATTGTAGCGGCAGAGGTACATGCTGGTTGCTCTTTTCTCTTAGTCAGAGACCACTGTCGCCCGGCGGATGTCCGGGTCGGTGAAGATGTCGTACTCGTCGCGGCTGCGGGTGGAGAACTCGGACACGACGCACCCCTCGGGGCCGGCCTGGAACCAGTGCAGTGTGTCGGGCATGATCGTGTACTGCTCGCCCGGCCGCAGCACCACCTCGTGCCAGACGGTGTAGGTGTGGGCGCGGGCGGCGGGTGGGCTGGCGATCGGGTTGGGCGTGGGCTCACCCTCGACGTAGAGGTAGACTGCGCCCCAGCGGCAGCGGAAGGTCTCCTCCTTGCCGGGCTCGCCCATGATCGGCGGGTGGCGGTGCTCGGGGAAGGTCTGGCCGGGGAACATCACCAGCTCCTTGGCGCAGACCCGCTCGGTGTTGATGTACACCACCAGCTGCAGGCCGGTGGTCTCCAGCTCGCTCAGGCCGGCGTCGGCCACCTCGATCGAGGCGGACTCCTCGGGGGTGAGCGCGATCCCGGCGCGCGCCAGGTACTCGCGGGTGCGGGCGCGTGCGTCCTCGAGCTGTGTGCTGCTGATCATAGGGGTCTCCGTGTGATTGTGTCGTTGGGTCCGATCCAGATCTGGCCCGCGCCGTCGTAGCGCCAGCCGGGGGCGCCGGGCTCCAGCGGGAGGCGCGCCCAGCCGGCATCGATCCGCGCGCGGGTCTCGGGCCAGCCGCGCACCCCGCCCAGGCTGTCTGCGGCCTCGACGCTGCAGGCGCCCACGGCGTTAGCCGCCTGCAGCGCCGCCTCGGGGCCGAAGCCGCGCAGCAGCCCCATCAGGAAGCCCGCCGTCGTCGCGTCGCCGGCGCCGGTGGTGCCCACCACGTCCACGGCGTAGCAGGGCGCCCAGAGCTCACGCCCGGCCCACGCGTCGCTATCGGTGGGCGTGGCTCGGCCCATGCCCGCCAGGCGCTGTGAGCCGGCGGTGCGGAGGTACATCCCGCGATGGCCGGCCTTGATCCCTACCACCGCCGGGCCGAGCCGCAGCAGCTCCTCGGCCACGCCCGCCACCGTGCCCGCCGGCACCTGGTCGACAAAAGCCCCGTCGCCGGCCTGGGCGTCGAGGCGCTCGAAGGCCGGGCGGTCCAGCGCCAGCAGCAGCTCCTCGATATTCGGCGTGAAGATATCCACGTGCGGCAGCGCGGCCTCCATAACGGCGCGCCAGTCCACTGCGCCGGCCGGCCCGCGTGGGTCGAACATCGTCCAGTCGAGCGAGGTCGTGGCGCCCGCCTCCTTCGCGCGCCGCAGCAGCGCCGCGAGCTCGCGGCCGCCCTCGGTGTGCATACGGCGCATGGTGGGTGGGTAGCCGTAGTGCAGCAGCCGTGCCTGCACGAGGTGCGTCTGATCGACGTCGCCCGCGGTGAACGTGGCGTTGCAGCCGGTGTGGTGGATGAACATGCGGTCCGCGCCGGGCGGGCTGAGGATGATCGTGTAGGAGCTCGACTCGCCCGCGGCCGTGACGAGCGCGTCGGTGAGACCTGGCCCGTGGGAGTCGAGCGTGCGGCGGATGGCCTGGCCGAAGAGGTCGTCGCCGAGCTTCCCCACCAGCCGGACTGTCACGCCGAGGCGGTGGAGCGCGACGCCGGTATTGGAGACAGCGCCGCCGGTGGCGAGGGTGGCCGGCCCTGCCTCGAGGCTTCGCCCGGGGGTGAAGCGCGCCGCGGCGGACAGCGCCGGGATGATATCCAGGCACAGGTGCCCGGCGACCACTGCATCGTAGTGCTCCATACGGATCTCCCTGACCGCGCAGCCGGATAGCCAAGTATAGCGGAGGACGCCGAAAATGCAAAAGGGCACACTTGCACCGCCATGTGGGAGGTGCTACTATCCCTCGACAACGATGCTGCACGTGCTCTTCGCTGTGCGCGCTCTGCCGCGCGGCGTACCGGACGCACCTGCCCGAGGGGAGCTTCCATGTCCGCCGAACAGATCTCCATCTCCCTGTTCGAACACCTGCGCGCGCACTTGGGCCACCGCATCCAGCTGCTGAGTTGTACCAAGGCGACTCTCGTCCACCTGTCCCACTCCATCGAGGATGTGGTGCTCCACGAGCACCTCCCGGCGCTGATCTTCACTGGCTTCCAAGAGAGCAGCCACTGGCGCGAGGAGACCGAGCGCTACCGCGCCCTGGCCGCGGTAGCCCATCAGGTCTGCATCTTCGCCGGCGGCGCGCTCCCGGAGGAGTCCGATGCCAAACACCTCCACGTCAGGCTCGCCGGAGATGACCCGCTGCGCCAGGAGTGGTTCCTGTGCGTCTTCTCGGACCGCTTCTCCGTCGTGCTGTGCGGTCAGGACCAGCGTGTCCCGGCGGCCGAAGAGGCCACGCGCCAGTTTGCCACGCTGCTGACCTTCGACCCGCCGATGGTCGAGGCGGTGCTGGACCTCGTCGAGCAGGTGGTTGCGCGCTACCGCCCCGATCGTGCTACCTCCCTCCGCCAGGCGCGCGCTCGCTTCCCGGTGAGCGCGCCCGATCCCGCGCTGGTCACGCAGTTCGTGCATGAGATGATCCGGTTCGAGGAGCAGCTCAACGCCGCGTTGCGGGCCGGGGAGGCCCGCATGCGGGCGGTGATGGAGCTGACCTCCGACTTTGTCTATGAGGCGGCGGTCCTCCCAGATCGTCGCCTCGAGCCGATCTGGGTCACGGACGCCTGCACCCGCATCACAGGCTATACGCTAGCCGACTTTCGGGAGCACGGGGTGCGGTCGCTTGTGGAGGCCGATGACTGGCAGGTGCTCCGCCAGCATCTGGACCGGCTGCTCGCCGGTATCACGGACACCTGCGAGCTGCGGGTGATCACGCGCGACGGTGAGACGCGCTGGCTCCGCGTCTACGCCCGGCCGGAGTGGGCGCCCGGCGCCTCGCGCGTGGGGCGCATCCTGGGCGCGGTGCAGGATGTCACGGCGCGCCGGAGGGCCGAGGAGGCGCTCCAGCAGGCGAACGCCGATCTCACGCGCTGGGTAGGCATACTCGAGGCGCGCAACCGGGAGATGAGCCTGCTCAACGAGCTCGGCGAGTGGCTCCAAACGTGCCAGGCCAGCGATGAGGCTAGCACAATCGTGGCGCAGTTTGCCCAGCGGCTGTTCCCCGGCGCCTCCGGCGGGCTCTACCTGCGCGCCCCGCTTGAAGCGCTGCTCGAGCGGGCGTCGTCGTGGGGGGATTCGCCACCCCTGGCCCGCGCGTTCGGGCTCGATGAGTGCTGGGGAATGCGACGGGGGCGCGTACACGTGGGACACGGTCATCCCCGAGGCCTGCGCTGCGTGCATACTCAGGAGGACGGCGACGGCGAGATGATCTGCGCTCCGCTCGTGGCCCAGGGGGAGCTCCTTGGGCTGCTGCACCTCCACTGGGCGACCGACCTCGAGCACGAGAGCCAGTCGTCGCTCGCTCAGCGCCAGGGCTTGTCCGTGGTCGTGGCCGAGCACATCGCCCTTGCGCTGAGCAACCTTCAGCTCCGCGAGCGGCTGCGGCAGCAGGCCATACGCGACTCACTCACCGGCCTCTTCAACCGGCGCTATATGGAGGACGCGCTCGGGCGAGAGGTGCGGCGCGCGACCCGCTCCGGCCGGCCGATCGGGGTGATCATGTTTGACCTGGACCACTTCAAGAGCTTCAATGACACCCACGGTCACGCCGCGGGCGACCTGCTGCTGCGTGAGGTCGGCGCCCTGCTCGGGAGGCGGGTGCGTGCCGAAGATATCGCCTGTCGCTTTGGTGGCGAGGAGTTTGTCATTCTGATGCCGGACACTGCCCCGGAGTATGCCCGTCGCCGGGCGGAGGAGCTGTGCGGGGCGATCTGCGAGCTGCGTCTGGTGGTAGACGGCGAGCAGATCGACGGCGTGTCCGCCTCGATCGGCGTGGCAACCTTCCCTGAGGACGGCAGCGGCTGCGATGAGCTGCTGCGCGCGGCGGATACGAACCTCTACCGGGCCAAGGCGGCCGCGCGTAACCAGATCAGCGGGGGGTGAGCGACCGGCTACTCTGTCACGGCGAGGATCAGCAGAGGGGTCAGCGCTCCGCCCCGCCAGAGCCCCTCGACCTGCACCTTGCCGTAGCGGACCCCGCCCGAGGGCGACTGGCTCAGCTCGTCGGGGAGGGCTGTGTCAGGTAGCGCCCCGTTGAGCTTCAGCTGCCGCGCGTCCGGCGCCGGAGCCCCCCCCTCCGTGAGAGCCTCCACGAGCAGCGCCTGCCCGCGCCCTGCCAGCAGCCCGCCGTTGACACGCACCAGCTGGTCGGCGTAGGCCTGCGGGCTCTCCAACAGCTGCGCCACCGTCGTCTCGCGCGGGGCCAGTGCAGCCAGCGCCCCGTCACGCAGGCGGAAGCGGTGCGCGCCCCCCGGCCCGTAGGAGCCCGGTCCCTCGAGACGGCCGCTGGCCACCACTGGCGCGTAGCGCGCCTCACCTTCCCCTTGCAGCGCAAGCCCCGCCAGATCACCGCCCTCCAGCCAGAGCTGCTCCGACGGCGCGGGTACGGCCTGGGCTGCGCCACCCTTCATCCTGATCCCATCCACGAGTCGCGCGCCAGCCGTATCCACCAGGACATAGCCCACCACACGAGACCTCTCGAGCTGCGCTCCCGCAAGCACCTCGGGCACCGTGAGGAGCGGTGTGGTCGCTTGGGGGGCGGCGTTGCCGCAGGCGCTCAGCAGCACGGCCGAGAGCGGCAGGGCGAGGAGGAGAAGCCAGAGACTATACAACCGGTTGCTCATCGTCAGTCCTCAGGGTGGGCGGCGAGGATGTGCGCCCCTCGGGGGCGGTGTGCAGGGGAGCAGCCCCTCCGCACACAAAGCCCCCCGATGATAGCACATCGAGAGGTGCCTGATAGGTTTTGAGAGGTCCTCGAAGGCTTTTGAACCATACCGGATGGTATACTTCGCGGCACATAGTCTTGTTAAGCGGTTCACAATCGTCGGTGAGATGGCTCATCGTAATGTAGGGGGATAGTCAGAGCATGGCGACGCGCAACTCACGGCTTGGCGGTTTCTACCAGCTCAACCCGCTCGAGCGGCTTCAGGCGGTGAAGTCGTTCGACGGGCTGACGGACGAAGACCTTCGCCAGCTCCACGGTGGCAATGGCGCCCTGACCGTCGAGCGCGCGGACAAGATGATCGAGAACGTCATTGGCACCTACAATCTCCCTCTCGGCATCGCGACCAACTTCCAGATCAACGGCCGCGACACCCTGATCCCTATGGTCGTCGAGGAGCCGTCCATTGTGGCGGGCGCCAGCTACGCCGCCCGCCTCGTCCGCGCCGGCGGCGGCTTCCAGGCCGAATCGACTGCGCCGATGATGATCGGCCAGGTGCAGCTCGTTGGTGTCGCCGACCCGCAGCGCGCCGCCGAGCATGTCCTCGCGAGCAGGGCGGAGATCCTCGAGCTCGCCAACCGCCAGAGCACCAGCCTCGTCGCCCTCGGAGGCGGCGCGCAGGATGTCGAGGTGCGCCAGTTCGCCGAGAGCCCCATGGGCCCGATGCTCGTCGTCCATCTGATCGTGGACTGCCGCGACGCCATGGGCGCCAACGCGATCAACACGATGGCTGAGGCGGTCGCGCCGCTGCTCGAGCGCCTCACTGGTGGCCGGGCCTACCTCCGCATCCTCTCGAATCTGAGCGACCGGCGCCTCTCACGCGCCCGCGCCGTTGTCCCTGTCAGCGCCCTCGAGCGCGACGGCATCACCGGCGAGGAGGTGGCCGAGGGGATCATGTGGGCGTACGCCTTCGCGGCGGTAGACCCGTACCGCGCCGCCACCCACAACAAGGGTATCCTCAACGGTATCGACCCGGTCCTGCTCGCCACGGGCAACGACTGGCGCGCGGTCGAGGCTGGGGCGCACGCCTACGCCTCCCGCGGCGGCCAGTACACCTCGCTCTCGCGCTGGGAGCGCGACGCCGAGGGTAACCTCGTCGGCACGCTCGAGATGCCGCTGGCCGTGGGGATCGTCGGCGGGGCCACCAAGGTCCACCCGGCCGCCCAGGCCGCGCTCAAGCTCCTGGCCGTGCGGCACGCCCACGAGCTCGCCGAGGTCTGCGTCTGCGCCGGCCTGGCCTCGAACCTCGCCGCGATGCGCGCGCTGGCCACCGAGGGCATCCAGCGCGGCCACATGGGGCTGCACGCCCGCCAGGTGGCGATGGCCGCCGGCGCCCACGGCCCCGAGATCGACGCCGTGGCTCAGCGCATGGTCGAGGAGCGCCAGATCAAGCCCTCCCGCGCCCAGTCCCTGCTCGATGAGATCCGCGCAGTCGTGGCATAGTGACCAAGGACGAAGGACCAAAGACCAAAGCGGGCCACTGTCGACGCCGCACTACATCCAGGTCGCTCAGGCTCTCCTTTGGTCTTTCGTCGTTGGTCTTCGGTCAGTTACGGAGAAACGGAATGATGAAGCCCAACCGCCCGGTCGGCATCGCCGGCTACGGCGTCTACATCCCCCGCTACCGCATTGCGGCCAAGGAGATCGCCCGCATGTGGGACGGCGTCGGTCTCCCGGTGGACTCGAAGAGCGTCCCCGGCCCCGATGAGGACACCATCACGATGGCGATCGAGGCCGCGCGCAACAGCCTGGCCCGCGGGCGCATCCCCGTCGAGCGCCTCTCGGCGGTGTGGGTCGGCAGCGAGAGCCACCCCTACTCTGTCAAGCCCTCCGGCACCGTTGTCGCCGAGGCGCTCGGGGCTACGCCCTGGGTCAGCGCCGCCGACTGGGAGTTCGCCTGTAAGGCCGGCTCCGAGGCCCTCACCGCCGGCATGGGTATGGTCGGCAGCGGTATGGCCGAGTACGTGCTGGCGATCGGCGCTGATACGGCGCAGGGTCGCCCCGGCGACGCCCTCGAGTACACGGCCGCCGCCGGTGCCGCCGCCCTGGTGGTCGGCCCTGCTGAGGACGCCGTGGCGCTGATCGAGGGCACCGTCTCCTACGTCAGCGATACGCCCGACTTCTTCCGCCGCGCGGACCGCGCCTATCCGGTGCACGGCCACCGCTTCACCGGCGAGCCGGCCTACTTCGGCCAGACGCGCCACGCCGCACAGAGTTTGCTCGAGTCGCTCGGCGCCAAGCCGTCCGACTTCACCTACGCGGTGTTCCACCAGCCCAACGCGCGCTTCCCGCAGACCGCCGCTAAGCAGCTCGGCTTCTCGCCGCAGCAGGTCGCGCCCGGCCTGCTCGCACCCAAGATCGGCAACTCCTACTCGGCCGCCGCCCTGCTCGGTCTCTGCGCCGTGCTCGACGTCGCCCAGCCCGGAGAGACGATCTTCGTGACCACCTACGGCTCTGGCGCCGGCTCCGACGCATACGCCCTGCGCGTCACCGAGCTCGTTGAGGAGCGCCGCGGCCGCGCCCCGCTCACCGCTGCCTACCTTGCCCGCGAGACGTTCGTGGACTATGCGCAGTACGCCAAGTGGCGCGGCAAGCTCGTGATGTGAGCGTGCGGCGCTGAGCTCTGAGCAGTCACTGCCCAAAGCTCACGACTCACGACTCACGACTCATAACGCAGGAGTTGATATGCCTCATGTCTATATCGTCGGCGCTGCGGCCACCCCCGTCGCCGAGCACTGGGACCGCACCGCGCAGTCCCTCGCCGCTGAGGCCTTCGCGGCCGCGCTCGGCCCGCTGGACCCTGGCCGCGTCGGCGCGATCTACGTCGCTAATGCGCTCGGTGCTGCCCTCGGCACGCAGTCGCAGCTTGGCGCTGCCGTGGCCGCTGCCGTCGGCCTCCCCGGTGTCGAGGCCCACGCCGTCGAGGCCGCGGGCGCGTCGGGTGGTGTGGCTCTGCGCCAGGCGACTCTGGCGGTCATGTCCGGCGCGTACGATCTCGTTGCGGTCGTGGGCGTCGAGAAGCCGAGCGATGTGCTCGATGGGCGGCGCGAGGCGGCCATGTCCCTCGCCGGTGATCCGGACTGGGACGCGGTCCACGGCGCCACGCTCACGGCCCAGTGGGCTATGCTGATGCGCCGCTACATGCACGTCTACGACTGCCGCGCCGAGGACTTCGCGCCTTTCCCGGTCGGCGCGCACGCCAACGGCGCCGCCAACCCGTCGGCCCTGTACCGCTTCGCCATCACCGCCGATAAGGTCCGGGGCGCGCCGATGGTGGCCGACCCGCTCGGTCTGCTCGACTGCTCGACGGTTGCGGACGGCGCGGCGGTGCTGCTGCTGGCCGGAGAGGGGCTGGCTCGCGAGCTCGGCGGTCCGCTGGTGCGTGTGGCCGGCTCGGCCGTTGCTACCGATGCCCCCGCGCTCCACGCGCGCCCGGACCCCCTCTGGCTCTCGGCGGCCGCCCGCTCCTCGGCGGCGGCGCTGCGCGGCGCGCGGCTCAGCGCCTCCGATGTCGGGCTGCTCGAGCTCAGCGACCAGCACGGGATCGCCGCGGCGCTGTCGCTTGAGTCCAGCGGCTTCGTAGAGCGCGGTGCTGCCCTGCGCGCCGCCACTGAGGGCGCCTTCGCTCTCGGCGGCGCGATGCCCCTCGCCACAGGTGGCGGCTGTAAGGCCCGCGGCGATACCCTCGGGGCGCTCGGCGTCTACCAGGCGGTCGAGCTCGTGCGCCAGCTGCGTGGCCAGGCCGGCAAGGCCCAGGTGCCCGGCGCGCGCGTTGCCCTGGCCCAGTGTCTCGGCGGCATCGGCGCTACCGCCGCCACCCACGTCCTCATCGCGGAGTAGCCGACCACGAGGACACCGAGTGCGCAGAGGAGAAGGAGTGCCGACAGCGGCCTCCCAGGGACAGCTACGGCGTCGGCCGGCTCTCTCGTATCTCTGTGCGCTCTGTGCTCTGTGTGGCAAGATTGGAGAGAGCAATGGATCTTGCGAAGCACTGGAGAGTCCGCGCCCCGCGGTACCGGCTCGAGGGTCAGCGCAGCGCAGCCACCGGCGAGGTACGCTTCCCGCCCGTGCCCCCGGCCCCCGGCGAGGCCACTGGCATGTGGGAGCCCTACGCCCTCAGCGGCCGCGGCACTGTCTACTCGTTCACCGTGGTGCACCAGCCGCCGGACGGCTACGAGGGCCAGGCGCCCTACCTCCTGGCGATGGTGCGCCTTGAGGAGGGGCCGCTCGTCACCGCGCAGCTCACCGACTGCGACGCCGCCGAGGCTGCGGTCGACATGCCGGTCGAGATGGTCACGCGGAAGCTGCGCGACCTCGGCCCCGACGGCCTGATCGTTTACGCCTACAAGTTCCGCCCTGTCCTGGGCTGATCAGGTTGCGGTGAGTCACCCCTCTCTCCCCGGCAGGAAGAGGGGGTGAGGGGCTGCGGCGCATCTCGGCTACCGCAGCGCATAAAAAAGCCCCCTCTCCCACGGAGGGGAGAGGGGGTGGGGTGAGGGGCTACAGCATGCTCCGCATCACGCCCACCACGCGGCCCTCGATCCGCACGCTCGCCGGGCTCACGAAGATCGGCTCCATCGTGCTGTTGGCCGGCTGCAGGCGGACCCGCTCGCCCTCGCGGTAGAACTTCTTCAGCGTCACCGCGTTCTCGTCCTCGATCCGCACCGCCACCATCTGGCCGTTCTCGGCCGTCTCCTGGTAGCGCATCAGCACGATGTCCCCGTCGTCGATCAGCGCGTCGATCATCGACTGGCCGCGGACCTTCAGCGCGTAGACGTCGTTCAGCCGATCGACCGGCACCACGTCCGGCGGAACCTCAATCGTCGTCACATCGCTCGAGGAGGTATCCTCCGGGTTCGGCAGCGGCTGGCCCGCGGTGATGGTGCCCAGCAGCGGCACCAGCCCGCCCATCGCCTTGCTGATCCGGGTCGGCTGCGTCTGCGGGATGGTGATGCCGCGCGAAACCTTCCCCTGCCGCTTCAGCAGGCCCTTCAGCTCGAGCGCCTTCAGGTTGTACGCCACCACCGAGGTCGAGGAGATCTCCAGCTTCTCCTGGATCTGGCGGATCGCCGGCGGGTAGCCGTTCAGCGACACAAACTCTTCGATGAAGTTCAGAATCTCCCGCTGGCGGGCGGAGAGGCCATCTGCGGATCGCATAAGGTTTCCTTTCGGTAGTATGCGGCCGCTCCAGGCCGCGCTAGCCAGGTTGTCGCAACGACTGCGCGAACATTAGAACTGATGTAGTAATTCAGTATAGCGAAACACCTGTTCTCTGTCAAGGGGATTTTCCATTCTCTGAAGAAGAAAATACGGC
>JBDLTZ010000208.1:0-3011 GCA_039805565.1 Chloroflexota bacterium
GAAGGGGCGAAGCCCCTCGCCGGGGGAGTCCAGAGGGGCCGCGGCCGGTCCCTCTGGGCGGGGGCGGGGCGCAGCGCCCGCAGAGGCTGGGACGCAGTCCGAGGAGCGAGGCGCAGCCGAACCACCCCCGCAATGTGTGCCCTACCAGACCGATGTCCTGAAGTTGGCGGAGTGATCTTGCCGGAGCCGCTGCTGACCCTTTTATACGGGGGTGCTCGTTGCGGCATCTTCGGCATATGCGACACGCTGCTGCACCGTTTTGGGGTTCGAAGGGGCGAAGCCCCTCGCCGGGGGAGTCCAGAGGGGCCGCGGCCGGTCCCTCTGGGCGGGGGCGGGGCGCAGCGCCCGCAGAGGCTGGGACGCAGTCCGAAGAGCGAGGCGCAGCACCCGCAGCAGGTCGGAAGCAGTCCGAGGAGCGGAGGCGGGGCGCAGCGCCCGCAGAGGCTGGGACGCAGCTCCTACCGCACCTGGAAGGTCTGCGTGGGCGCCCGCACCCCCTCGCGCACCAGGTCCGCCCAGCCCAACGGCTCCAGCCGCACGCTCCCATCCTCAGGGTAGTACGCAAATACTGCCCGCTCGAAGCGCTGCACCGCCCGCGTCTGGCCATCCGCCGTGACTCCTACGAACTCGCCGGACACCGGGTAGCCGAAGGTCGCTAGGCCGCCGCCGCGCTCCCACAGCTCCAGGAACGCCCCGCCCACCGTGTGCCCGGTCTCGGGGAACAGCCGGCACGAGGGGAGCGCCTGGTCGCAGCGTGGCTCGTCCTGCGCCTTGTAGCCCGCCTCCCGCTGCCGATGGCTCCCGAGCGGCGCCGGCTGCACATAGAAGAGCGTGTCCGCCTGGTCGGCGCGCAGCTCCAGCGTCGCCCGCTCGAATCGCTGCCGTGTCACACCCCCCTCGCTGGTGGCGGGGGCCAGGGGCGTGCCGAAGCGCCCCGCCCCGCCGTGCGCCCGCCAGTAGCGCCAGATCGGAGCAGGCACTGCCACCCCTGCCTCGCTCACGTCTGCCAGCGGCGGCACCAGCTCCTCGGCCCGCGCCAGCACCGCGAGCACCCCCGCCAGGTTTTGCTCGTACTCCGGCAGGTCGCCCGTGATCAGCTCCGGGATGGCCGCCGCGATCCCCAGGCTGCCGGCCCAGTCGTGCATGCCGCCGGTGATGGCGTAGGCCTCCCAGTAGCGCGCGTAGGCGTACCCCGCGCCGGCGGCGTAGGCCTGCGCCAGAGCGATCGATGGGACGTGCTCGCACGCCGCTGGGAAGACGTTGCCGGCGTTCGAGTGGTAGAAGATCACGGCCGAGGCGTCCAGCAGGAAGGCGCGGATCACTCGGCTCTCGACCTCTGAGTCGGCGTAGGGGCCGCCGGTGTCCGACACGACCCCGTAGGCGCCTTGCACGGTTACGTTCCAGTCGTTCTCAGGGCAGGCATCCAGGCCGGTCTGCATGTTGCGGTTGAGGTCCACGCCGCGGGCGTTGAAGCGCGTGCCGAGCACCATTCCGTCGGGGTTCAGCAGCGGGATGATGTACAGGCGAACCTCGGGCGGCACGGCCTGCGGGTTGGCGCGGAAGTAGTCCGCCAGCATCAGGGAGAGCTCGTAGGTGTTGCGCTCGGGGAAGCCGTGGGTCGCGCCCACCAGCACCAGCTTGCGCGGCCCGTCGCCCACCCGTAGCGCGGTGATCGGGCGGCCCAGCGCCGAGGCGCCGATGGTGAGCTCCTGCACTGTCTGCGGGGCGGGCGCCGCGGAGGCCGCTCCGGCCGCGAGGGCGGCGAGCATCAGGATGAGGAGGATGAGGGCAGTTCGTTTCACGCGCCGATTATAGCACGCCGGCCCGGCGAGTCTCTCCAGCACTCAAGCCTCAAGCCTAAGGCCTCAAGCCTCAGGCCTCAGCGCTCGTCAGAGCACGTCCTGGTAGCTGTGTACCACGGTCGCGCCCTGGCCCGTGAGCGTCTGCTTCGTGCTCTCCACGTGGTCGTCGTCCTGGGCGCGCACGGTCACGATACTCTTGCCCGCCCGCACCGCCGCCTCGTACTGCCTGGCCTCCTCGGTGGGGATGCCCAGGCCGTTCAGGGCGCCGATCAGCCCGCCGAGCGCCCCGCCGACCGCCGCGCCGCCGACCGCCGCGCCGAGCGGCCCGGCCGCCAGCAGGATCCCGACTCCGGGGATCGCCAGCGTGGCGAGACCTACCAGCGCCGCGCCCGCCACCGCCCCGGCCGTCATGCCTGTGGCGATGCCGGCGTTGACCTGCGTCCCATCGGCGCTGGTCTCGGGCGCCTGCCCCGGCTGCGGCGATACCAGCGACACGCTCTCGTCCGAGTAGCCCGCCCCGCGCAGCGCCCTCACTGCCTGCTCCGCCGTCCGGTACTCGTCGAACACGCCCACCACCACGCGCGCCGCTAGGTTCGGCACCTGGCCGTACACGCCGCCGCCAGGGCTGTCGGTCTTGTCGAGGCGCTGCTCCTTGGCCTCCTCGGGCCGCCTCACAATACCGCTCTCGCGCTCGTGCTCGGTCATCGTCGTGCTCCTTTCCTCTGTCGATGAGGCGGAGTCCTGCAAGAGCCGTGCCGCTTAGATGCGGTACATCGGGCTGCCGGAGAGCGTGAGCCGCAGCGCCTGACCCTCGGCCACGGCATCGAAGCGGACGCGCTCCGGCCCGCCCTCGTCCTCGCCCACTCTGAAGCTGCCGTCCGGGAGTGCCACCAGCGGCTCCTCGTCGCCCCCGGCGCCGTCGTAGTCGCTTGTCCAGATCAGGTGCAGCCGTCCCTTCCGCAGCGCCACGCAGACGCTTGGAACCCAGGGGTTGTGGGCGCGGTAGCGACCGGGGTAGGCCGACCACTCCGGCGGGTGCTCGAACTCGGTAGGGCCGGCGTACCCACGCCCGGCGTACCAGTTCAGCCCGTGTGCTGCCTCTACTACCCGGCCCGCCGCGTCACGGCCAAACTGGAGCAGGAAGCCGTCCAGCTCCGGGTGCGGCGCGAAGAAGGCGTCCTCTCCGCGCGGCTCCAGCGACACCCGCTC
>JBDLTZ010000209.1:0-4360 GCA_039805565.1 Chloroflexota bacterium
TGTGGCCGTGATGGTCGCGGCTGGCATTGTCATGCGCCGCATGGCGGTTGCCCGTCAAGCCTAGGACTATCCTCTATCGTATCGCGGGGCAGGCCGGCGCCGGCCTGCCCCGCGGCGCTGCCGGTCCTCACCACACCACACCGCCGCCGCCGCTCTCTCACGGCAGGTGGGTGAGCCATCGCCCTACACCGTCGGAGAAAACACCGATGGAGCTCCTCAGGTCTCCCTGCTACCGCACACCGCTCCCACATAGTGCAAGCTCCTGATCTGCTCTCGGCATGGAGGCGGCGCGCCATCAGCCTGCGCAGCAACCGGAGGAAGCGCTGCCCCAGGTGATGTGCGGGCGACGCCGCATAGACTATCGCGGCACGGGTTGCAGCTCAGCAGGACGCGTCGGATGGCGTATCCGTTACTTGTTTGGAACGGAGAACGCGCCGTGTCACAGTTTATGTGCTATACCTGCGAAGCGCTGCTGCTGCCCGTCGTCGAGCGGGCGCTTGTCGCGCGAGGCTATACCCGTGACGTCGCTGGCCGTGTGCCGCACCGCGAGGGAGCCGCGGTGGTTCTGCTCTCCGGCACCACCATGGTGCTCCTCGTGCATCCGCCGGCGAGCGCGGTCGCTGAGATTGAGATCTGGGGAGCCGGCCAGAGCGCGGTGACAGAAATCTTCGCCTCCCTCCCGGTCGAGCTCCATCGAGGTCCCCCACGCCGCTCCGTGACATAGCCCTCGTGCAGGCCGCTGTGGGCGCCGAGCCATCGCCGGGCTGACAGGCACGGCCCTTGCTCCGGTTCATCCGAGGTGCTCACCGACCGTGAGCGGCTGCGGAGAGGAGGGGGTACGATGACATTCGATTCTCAGAGCCCTGATCAGCGCCTGCCTGTGGGCCAGGAGCAGCCGGGCACGAACGGCGCCGCTGTGCTCGAGCTGCTGCTCGCCACGCTGGGCGTCGATACGCTGATGCTGGCGCTCCCCTACACCCAGCTCGCGCGGTTTCTTGGGTTCAGCCCGCTCCCGCCGCTGTTCCTTGTGATCCCGGGCGGCATCCTCGTGCTCTATGTGCTGACGGCAGAGCTCACCAAGCGCGTCTTCTACCAGCACATGCAGGGTGCCGCAGCGCACTGGTGAGGCGAAGCAGACCACGCCTTGGACGGCGGTTACGCAGAGTGTGTCAGGCAATGTTGGTGTACCAATCAGCTCCAGCGCGACCTCGACGCCGGCGGGGATGATTGCGCGCACCTTCTGGGCAACCTCGGCATCCCGGCCTACGCCATCGACGAACAGACCCTCAAAGTCGTCGACGGCGCCGTCGAAGTCGTCTCCGAGGGACACTGGAAGCTGTTCACGCCCTAATACAGGGTAGGAGCTCGTTCGTTCCTGCGCGCCAGACGAGCGAGGAGCGGTGCTGGTGGGGGGCAAGCAAACGGCAATGCGCCACATGAGTCATCCCGAACTTAAGGTTCGGGAAGGGTGAGACAAAGAAACCTCCAAGGAGTAGCATGTGGTTGCCGAACCGCTGCCACTCCTGGAGGTTTCGTATGTCTCATTCTGCCATACGTCCGCAGGCACAGCAAGTCCACCCACTTGCTCAGCGCCTCCGCCACGAGTTACGTGCCTTCGTTGCCCCGCTCCTTCGTGAGCTCGACCACCATCTCGACCGCCGCTTGGTCATCACCTTCCTCGACACGCTCCAAGCTCTCCTGGTCTGGCGCCATCGCAACCTCGGATTGCTGCTGAGCGAACTCGGCAGTTATCTTGCCCTGCCTGGACACGCTCCAGCCGGCACCAAGCGCCTCAGCACCTTGCTCCGCTCGCCCCGCTGGCAGCCTGAGCTGCTGCACCACTGGCTCTGGGAGCGAGCCTGCATACGCGTGCAGCAGCTGGTACAAGCCGGTGACGAGGCCTTGCTGATTTGGGACGACAGCGTGCTGGAGAAGAGCGAGAGCGACCATCGCCCCGACCTCTGCAGCGTGCGCTCCAGCAAAGCCCGTCGGCTCGTACGTATCCGCAAGGGCTTCTTCCAGCCGCCCGTCGGCCATCGCCCAATCTGTGTCGCTGGACTGCAGTGGCTGGGGCTGATGGTGTGTGGGCAGAGTGGCCCGCCGACCGTCGCCTCAATGATCTGGTGGACCACACGCGGTCAGCACGTGACCGACCGTCGGGTTGTGGCTGGGCAGCTGCTGGCGCGCTGTCGCAGGCAGTGGGGACGACAGGTCCGCCACGTGTGGGACCGTGGCTTCGCGACCACGCAGTGGCTCTCCCAGGCGCTGGAGACCGATCTGCGCTTCGTGCTGCGCTGGCCCAAGCGCTACCAGTTGCTCGATAGCTGTGGTGAGCGGCGCAAGGCCTGGGAGATCGCGCGCGGCAAGCGCAGCTGGGACACCCGTCAGCTCTACGACACGCACACCCAGACGCGCCAAAACGTGAGTGTGTTGGCACTACCAGTGTGCCATCCGGAGCACGCGCGACCGTTGTGGTTGGTGGTGGCGCGCTCGAAGCGCGGGCGCGAGCCGTGGTATTTGGTGACGAGCGATGTGGTGCGGACCAAGGAGCAGGCGTGGGCGATTGTGTATGCCTATGCCCGGCGATGGCAGATCGAGCAGACCTGGCGCTCCAGCAAAAGCGAGCTGGGGTGCGAGAGCCCGCGGGTGTGGAAGTGGGAACGGCGCGAGAAGTTGCTGCTGATGCTGAGTGTGCTCTACGCGTTCCTGCTCCAGCTACTGGTAGATGAGCACGCAACGCTGCGAGCCGATTGTCTGCGCTGGGGATGTCACCGTACAGGAAAGCGGAGCCGCGAGGTCGCAGCTCCGCTCTACCGCTTGCGTGCGGCCCTCAGCCGCCTGTTGAATGCCTATCCCGGATCGATGCTCTCCGCTTCCTTAAGTCCGGGATGACTCATGTCGCTTGGCGTACATACATGTCAGAGCGCCAGGTCAGTCGAAAGCGTATCCAGATCCACCACTATCCCCCCACGCCCTTCCAGCTCCGCTCGTGCGCCTGGCGTCACACCCTTACGGACAAACAACGCATGGTGGACCGACCAGCCGCTCCCCCCCTCGGGGAGGTCGGCGAGCAGGAGCGGTGTTTTGCGCTCGAGGAGCTCGCGCACCGTCTGCTTGTCTACGAGATCTGGGCCCCACTTGCACTCGCCCAGGAGAATTGCGCGCCGCTGCCAGTTGATCGCAACGACATCGACCTGCACGCTCTTGCTCCAGTGGCTGCCGATCGCCTCCGGGACGAATGGCAGCCGCTCGGCATACCCCTGCTGCGTCACCCACTCTTTGGCAAGATCCTCCCATGCGGTCTGTCCAATGAACGCCCGCAGCCCTTCCTGGAGGCGCGGCAGCAGTCGCTCCGGCGCGTACGCTACCACATCGCGGTGCGGGTGGATGAAGCGGAAATAGAAGCGGAAGAACGGGTCGACCAGGTGGTAGCGGCCCTGGCGGGACATGCGCTGCTTCGCCGGCGGGATGGTGACCGGCAGCCGCCGCTCGACGTAGCGCATGTCCTGGAGCTGCGATAGATAGCCAGGCAGGTGGACGTCGCCGATCAGTGTCGCGTCCTTGATCGCCTTGAACGCGTGGTGGCCGTTGCCGATCGCCTCCAGCACCGCCAGGTGCGCGCGCGGTTCACGGAGCTCGTCGTACAGGAGGAACAGCACCTCGCCGAGCGCCAGGCTCCCTGGCGCAAGCAGACCGTCGCGAACATTTTCGAGCAGCGAGCGCTGTGGCTGGAACCACGGCAGGTACGCCGGCACGCCGCCCACAATCGCGTACACGGCAACGAGCTGGTCGGCGGGCCAGTCGGGCAGGAAGGCGCGGAGCGTGCCGAAGGGCAAGGGAGGCAGACGCCACTGGCCGGTGAGGCGCCCAAAGAGCGGCGACTGCGAGGCCATGAGCAGCTCCATCGTGCGGACGTGCGAGCCGCACAGGGCAATCACTGCCTGCGAGCGCTCGAAGTGCCGGTCCCAGGCGTGCTGCAGCGACGAGAGCATGGCGGGGTCGGCGTCGGAGGCGTAGGGCAGCTCGTCGAGGACAAGGATGCGACGCTCGGCCTGGAAGAACGGTGCGACCGCCTGCCAGAGGTCGGACCAGCTCTCGAACGCGGGACCAGTCGCGGCAGGATCTGCGCCCGTCAGACGCGCGAAGAGCTTGCGGCGCTGGACCGCCGCCGGCTCTTTCTCAGCGACCCAGTAGGTGAAGGGGAGCTTGCTCTGCTCTGCCCAGTGGCGTAGCAGGGTCGACTTGCCAACGGTTTCATACTGCCTCCCTAGCGTCGTATCGCTTGACCACATCCGCCGTGCGGTGCCCGCTTGCTCAAGCTGATAGCTTGTCTGCCGCTTCCAGTTGCGCTACTGCTCGT
>JBDLTZ010000210.1:0-15596 GCA_039805565.1 Chloroflexota bacterium
GGCGTATGGTTATCTAGCCAGCAAGCTGAGGTGATGCTGGTTGACAGAATGGTATCTTCAGTGTGTTCGCCCTAGACGCCCCTGGCTATGTCGTACCTCGCGTGGCGCCAAGGAGCATCCAAGATATGTCTCAGCCTATCCCTATGGCCGCGCCGGATGTCGGTAGCGCCGAGATCGCAGCGGTAAACGCGGTGCTCACCACCTCGGTGCTGAGCATCGGCCGGCAGGTGGAGGGCTTCGAGCGGGCCTGCGCCGCGCGGGCAGGGGTGGCGCACGGCATCGCGGTCAACTCGGGCACCAGCGGCCTCCACCTCTGCGTCATCGCCGCCGGGGCGGGCCCCGGCGACCTTGTGCTCACCACGCCCTTCTCGTTTATCGCCTCTGCCAACTGCGCACTCTACGAGGGCGCCGTCCCGGTTTTTGTCGACGTCGACCCCAGCACCGGCAACCTCGACCCGGCCCTCGTCGCCGAGGCTGCCGCCGATCTCTCCGCTGGTGGAGCCCGGGCCGACCGCTGGCTGCCCCCGAGTCTGCGCGGCCGGCGCCGCCCATCCGGCCGACTCCGGGCCCTGCTGCCTGTCCACGCCTTCGGCCAGCCCGCTGACATGGACCCGCTGCTGGTCACCGCCCGCGCCCACGACCTCGCCGTGATCGAGGACGCCTGCGAGGCGATCGGCGCCACCTACAAGGGGTGCCCGGCCGGCTCCCTCGGCGACGCCGCCGTCTTCGCCTTCTACCCCAACAAGCAGATCACTACGGGCGAGGGCGGCATGATCGTCACTGGCCGCGCGACCTGGGCCGATCTGTTCCGCAGCCTGCGCAACCAGGGTCGCGACGTGTTCGACGCCTGGCTCAACCACACCCGCCTGGGCTACAACTACCGCATGGACGAGCTGAGCGCAGCCCTTGGCCTGGCCCAGATCGATCGCCTCGACGAGCTGCTGGCCGCCCGCGCCCGCGTCGCTGGCTGGTACACCGAGCGCCTCGCCAGCGTGGAGCTGGTCGAGACGCCTTCGCTGGCGCCGACAACCACCGCCATGTCCTGGTTTGTCTACGTGGTTCGTATTCTTGCCCCGGCTTCCCGTGATGCGGTGATGCGCGGGCTGGCCGCGCTGAACATCCCCAGCCGGCCCTACTTTACGCCAATCCACCTGCAGCCCTTCTACCAGCAGCGCTTCGGCTATGCTGGCGGCGAGTTTCCAGTCACAGAGCAGCTCGGCGCCATCTCGCTGGCCCTTCCCTTCTCCGGCATCATGCGTGAGGAGCAGGTCGACTATGTTGTGGCACAGCTGCGGCACCTGGTTGCAGGGTAAGCGCATGTCAGTGCCCGTCCCTGCCACCATCTCAGCCAGAAACGCTCCCATGGATCATCTTCGCAACCGTCACTTCCTGGTAGCTGATCTGCTGTTGATTCCCCTTGTGGTCTACAGCAGCTTTGTGCTGCGGCTTGAGCAGCTTGAGCCCGGCCAGTACCTGCCGGGGCTCCTCTTGATGGCTCTGGCCGCGGGCCTCGTTACGCCGCTGTTCCTGTTCTGGGCGGGCATCTACCAGCAGTACTGGCGCTACGCCTCGGCTGGCGAGCTGCTGCAGCTCTTCGGCGTCGTCACACTGGCCGGCGTCACCATCGGCCTTGTGTCGCTTGCAGCCGGCATGCTCCTGCCCGCCCTCACCATCCCGCGCTCGGTCCCGCTGATCGTCTTACCGCTGCTGCTGGGCGCTGTGGCCACGCCGCGCCTCCTGCTGCGCATCTGGTCGAGCCGCATGCCCCGCCACGAGCCGGCCAGTAAGGGCCAGCCGGTGCTGATCATGGGCGCGGGCGACACGGGGGCCATGACAGTTCGCGAGCTGCGATATAGTGCCCGGCTGAAGCTCCGGGTCGTTGGTCTGCTGGACGACGACCCCGCCAAGCGGGGTATGTGCATCCACGGTGTGATCGTCCTCGGCGACCGCTCGGCCATCCCCGCCCTTGTGCGCCAGTACGGCATCGCGACGGTCATCATCGCGATGCCCACTGCCCCTGGTAAGGAGGTCAGGGCCATCCTGCAGATCTGCCGTGCGGCGGGCGTGCAAACCCTCACCGTCCCGGGCTTCTCCGAACTCCTCGATGGCCGGACAAGTGTCTCGCAGCTACGCCAGATCGAGATCAGCGACCTCCTCCGGCGCGCCCCCGTGCAGACAGACATTGCCGCTGTCCATCAGCTGATCCAGGATCGTGTCGTGATGGTGACCGGGGGCGGCGGGTCTATCGGCAGCGAGCTGTGCCGACAGGTGCTTCGCGCTGGCCCTGCCGAGCTCATCCTCCTCGGCCATGGCGAGAACAGCGTCTTTGAGGCCCAGAACGAGCTGGCTGCTATGGCCAGGGAGTGTGCCCCCACCGGGCAAGCGATCGGCGTCAAGGCCGTTATCGCAGACATCCGCGATGCGCGCCGCCTCCAGGCCACCTTCGAGCGCTACCGGCCCTCGATCGTCTTTCATGCCGCGGCCCACAAGCATGTGCCCTTGATGGAGGAGAACCCGGTTGAGGCGATCACGAATAACGTTCTCGGCACGCGCAACCTGCTCAACAGCGCTGTTGCCACCGGCGTGGAGCACTTTGTGATGATCTCCTCCGATAAGGCAGTGAACCCGACAAGCGTCATGGGTGCGAGCAAGCGCGTGGCCGAGATGCTCGTGCTCCAGACCGCCAGGACGAGCGGGCGCCCCTTCGTGGCCGTGCGCTTCGGGAACGTGCTTGGGAGTCGGGGCAGCGTCGTGCTGACCTTCAAGCGCCAGATCGCGGCCGGGGGGCCGGTGACCGTTACCCACCCCGACATGCGTCGGTTTTTCATGACTATCCCCGAGGCCGTCCAGCTCGTGCTTCAAGCAGCCGTGCTCGGCAGTAAGGGGGAGGTCTTCATGCTCGACATGGGCGAGCCGCTGAAAGTGGTCGATCTGGCGCGCGACATGATCCGGCTCTCTGGCCTGGAGGAGGGGCGCGACATCGACATTGCCTATAGCGGCCTGCGCCCTGGCGAGAAGCTGTTCGAGGAGCTGTTCGCCGAGGGTGAGCAGTACACCCCCACCTGCCACAGCAAGATCTTTATCGCGGGGAACGCAAGCGGTCGTGTCCCCTCCGAGCTGACGCGCGCCGTGGCCGAGCTGGAGCGGAGCGCCGAGGAGAATAATGATGAGGCGGTGCTGAAGCAGCTCCACGCCCTCGTCCCAGAGTATCAGCGCCCGGGCTATCCAGCCCTCCCTGTGGCCCCTGCCTCTCAGCCGTTCCGTTCACCACTGGAACATCCGGCAGCACTAGCACAGACCTGCCGCCCGTTGACGCCTACGTAGGCTAGCCGTCCACCACTCCGATTGTCGTTGCTCCCGTCGTACCATCAGGGTAAGGATGAAGTCATGAGCCGTACGAGTCTCCTCGTTTTCTCCCTCGTCTTTAGCCTGGGTCTTCTCAGTGTCACGTTCACAGCCTGGCCGGTCGCCGCTGACGACCTCGAGATCGCAGCGGCTCGCACCGTCCCGCACGAGGTCGCGTTTGTCGAAGTCGCAGATGTGACGCTCACGAACGCCCCTGCTCCCAGACCGGAGGATGGCCTGAGTCTGACTTTTGTGGTGCTGGTGCTGGGCGCGAGTGCGCTAACTGCGGTGACAGCCTTGAAGTGGCGCAGTACGATCCTGTAGCCGTTGAGTCTCGAGGGGAAGAGTTACCCGATTTATGGCCACGAAAGTAAGCGCCAACAAGCCTCGCTCGAGCGAGCCCGCAGATGGTCACGAGCCCTCTACCGCGCCAGGCCGTATGTCCCGGCGCGGTGGAGTGCGTCGGGGTTATATCTGGGGGGGTGTCTGCGCTCTGGCGCTCATAGCGGTGGTCGGGCTACGAGTCTGGGCCGCTGCGCAGAGTGCGACAGCCGTCATAGCCGACATCCGCAGCGTTGAGGCGCTGGCCCGTGATCCGGAGCGTCTGCTGACGGAGGGTGCTGTATCTCTCGCCAGCACCCGCCAGCACCTCGCCGCGCTGCGCGGCGACCTCTGGCCACTGCCCGCCGTGGGGGCGTGGCTCGGGTGGCTTCCAGGGTACGGCGCCGATCTGGCCGCCCTCGGCCCGCTGCTGGATGCCAGTGACCACACCCTCGCGGCCACCGAGAGCATGCTCGTGGCCGCGGGGCCGCTGGCGCCGACGCTCCGTGCGCTGGATCGGGCTGCGGTGACTGCCCCCGAGCTATCCCAGCAGCTTGCCGCGGCGCGGCCGTCCCTGGAGCACGCGCAGGCGCGAGCCGAACAAGCGATGTTGATCTGGGAGCAGATCGACCCTGAGGCCCTCTCCCCGTTGATTGGGCCGCGGGTGGCTCAGGTGCGCTCCCTGGCCACGCTGCTACCGGGTGCCGCAAGCCTGAGCATCGCAACCATCGACCTCCATGCATCGCTGGCTCCGCTATTCCCCCTGCTTCGGGCGGGCGACCCCGCGCAGCTCCTCGCCGGCGACAGCGCTACCCTCACGAGCCTCACCCGCGCCGCTGAGTTGTTGCCCCTCGCGCGCGCATCAACGGAGCGAGCTGCTGATGATCTGGCCCGCGCGCAGCTCGACGGGCTGCCGGAGGGACGTCAGGCCCAGCTTCTGCAGCTCGCCGAGCTCCCCGGCCTGTACCTCGCCGTGATCAGCAGCCTCGAGGTCGGCCAGGAGGTGGCCGCGATCGTCACGCCTATCCTCGCCGAGCAGCACGGCGGGCGGCCCCTGGGCGCCGCGCTGGCGTCGGGGCTGGCGGCCCGGCGCGCCGAGCTCGACGGCGCCCGCCTGCGCATGGGGGAGGTGATCAGCGCCTGGGAGCAGGTCCGCGCCGACCGGCTGCCCCAGCCGCTGCGTGAGGCGGTCGAGCAGATGCCGGCGCGGGCGGCCGAGGCGGGGGAGCTGATCGAGCTGGCCCAGCTGCTGCCCGGCCTGCTGGGCGCGGGTGGCGGGCGCGACTACCTGGTGCTGGCCCTGAGCGGCGATGAGCTGCGCCCGGGCGGCGGCTTCATCACCAGCGCGGGCGTGCTGCGCCTACAGGATGGCCGCGTTGCCGGCCTCAGCCTTGAGGACTCGGGCAAGATCTCACCGCGCGCCGGGGTGGCGAGTCCCTACGCCCCCGAGCCCCTCGGCCGCTACATGCAGATCTACCGCTGGTTTCTCCGCGATTCGAACTGGTCGCCGGACTTCCCCACCTCGGCCCGTATGGCTGGGATCCTCTACGGTCTGAGCGGGCGCACGGCCCCACCCGACGTCGCCGCCATCAATGTCGTCGCACTTCAGGAGCTGCTGCGCGTCACCGGCCCCGTGGCCGTCGCCGGCGAAGCGGACCCGATCAGCGCCGATACGGTGGTGGCGTTCTTTGAGCGCCACCACGGCCTCCAGAACGACAATAGCGCACCCGTGACGGCCCTCGCCCAGGCTCTGCTGGACCGGATCGAGCGAGGTGATATGGCGCTCCCAGCGCTCCTGAAGGTAGCCCATCAGCTGCTCGACCAGCGCCATATCCAGATCGCGGTCGCTGAGCCGGCCGCTGCCGAGCACCTCGCCGGCCTGGGCTGGGACGGCGCCGTGCGCCCGGGGGGGCGGGATTTCCTGATGGTGGTTGACGCGAACGTCGGGTACACCAAGGCGAACCGGAACATCCGGGAGCGCCTCAGCTACACGGTCGATCTGACTGACCCGATGGCGCCCCTGGCAAGCCTAGCTATCGGCTACACCCACACAGGGACGGCGACAGGTACATGCGCGGAGCTGGATGCGGAGCCCGCAAGCTACAGCTCCATGCTCGCTCGCTGCCACCGCACCTACCTGCGCGTCCTCGTCCCTGCCGCCAGCGCTCTGCTGAGCGCGGAGAACGGGCCGAGCCCCGGCGAATGGACGTGGTCCGGCCTGCCCGACGATGGAATGGTGAGCTCAGGGGTGGGCGAGGCGGGGGCGAGCGTATTCGCGACCTACCTTGCGCTCCCCCCAGGCGCCGAGCGCACCGTCGCCCTACGCTACAGCCTGCCGCTGACCGTTATCGAGCCGATGGAGGGTGGCTACCGCTACGGGCTGCGTATCCAGAAGCAGGCCGGGCGTGAGCCCATCCCCATCCAGATCCGCCTGAATCTTCCGCCGGGGGCCAGCGTCGTCTGGGCGAGCGCCGGGCCGGCCCGGCCCGGCGCCACAACCTTCGAGCTTACCACCAGCCTTGTCCGCGACCTGGATCTGGAGATCCATATTCAGGCCTCATAACCAGGTTGCGTACCTTCCCGCAAGTGCGCTCGTGTAGCGCCAAGTCTAGCCGCCACTGAGAGGAACAGACCATGACCAACCAAACCCACCGCCCGCTCCGCCCGTCGTTCGCCCGTCTGCTGGTGCTCGTCGCCCTGGTGCTGATGACCGTCTGGCTCCCGGCCCGAGGCGCCCTGGCCCAGACCGTCCCGGGCGGGGCGCCGCCCACCAGCCCGATCGCCGACGGCGCCCCGCCCATCCCCAGCCAGCCGATCGTCGTTTCGGCGAGCGCGCCGCTCGTCGCCCCGCTCGTCGCCACCACGGGCACCTCCCTGGCCATGGAGTTGCCGCCCGCAGCCCCCGGGGAGAGCCCTCTGGTGGTCACCATCTCGATCTCGCCCGCAACTCTGGGGAACGTGACCGACCGCGACGGGAACCCGGTACAGCCCACCACCATGAGGGCGAGGCCGGTGAGCGCGGCGAGCGTGCCTACGCTGCCGGCGGGCCAGGTCGCCCTGAGCACCGTGATCGGCTTCGAGCTGCTCGACGCGAACGGGCAGCCCATCAACCGCCCGAACTTCAACCCGCCCCTGGTGCTGGGCTTCACGCCGACCCCTCAGGCCATTGCCGCCGCCGGTGGGATCGAGAACGTCAAGGTGGTGGTCTTTGACAGCCTGACCGGACAGTGGGTGGCGCTCCCGTCCACGGTGATCGACGGCAAGATGTACGCCTCGGTGACCCACTTCTCGCTCTTCACCATGGCTGCCATCCCGGTCACGCCCCTGCCCGCCAGGCTGCCCACCACCAGCGCAGGCGCGCAGCTTCCGGCCGGCACCCTTGAGGCCGTGGCGGTGCTCGCCATCATCGCGGGGGCCATGCTGCTCCGTCGGCAGCGCGAGCAGCGGTAGCGACGATGCGACCAACCACCGTGAGGCTTGGGCTGCCCCTCGCCGTGCTTCTCAGCCTCTGGCTTAGCGGCTGTGCTGTCGTCACCTCGAGTGGCGACAGCACAGCCGGTCCCTCGACTACCCCGCCTGCGGCGACAGCGCCTGCGCCGCCCACGCCTGCTGCCACAGCCAAGCTGCCGGCCGCGGGCGCGGCTGTGATCGATCAGCCCATGTTGGAGGCACCAACGGCCCCTATGCGGGTCGGCACCCCCATACCAGCGCGTAGCTCCCTCGCCGCGCGCGGCGACACAACCCCCGCCCGCCTCGTGATCGAGGCCATCGGGCTTGATCAGCAGATCGAGGCCGTGGGCCTCGACAGCCAGCGCATGCCTGTCGTGCCGCCTCACCTCGTCGGCTGGTACGATCTGAGCGCGCAGCCAGGCCAGGGGGAGAACATCGTTCTCTGGGGTCACGTCCTGCGCTTCAAGGCGACGCCTGAGATCCCGGCGCCCTTCGCGCGCCTGCATGAGCTGGCCGTCGGTGCACCGATCACAGTTATGGATGCGGCCGGCAAATCCCACCGCTACAGAGTCACCTGGCAGACGGTGGTCGCGCCTGACAGAGTGGACTACATGCTGCCTAAGGGCAGCGAGCGCCTGACCCTGATCTCCTGCTTCGGCGATCTGGTGATCACCGACCGCCAGGTTGATATGACCCAGCGGCTGATCACCATCGCGGAGCCCGCGCCTTAATGGAAGCGCAGAGCCACCGCTGGCGGGAGCCGCACCCGATCGCCGGCGTGTGCGTCGCCGTGATTCTCGCTGTCAGCTACGGGCTCACCCTGGCGCCGGGGGTGACCTGGGCCAACGACGGTGTCGATAGCGGCGATCTCCTGACCGCCGTCGCGACCAATGGCGTGCCGCACCCGACCGGCTACCCCACCTACCTGCTGCTGGCTCGCCTCTTTCTCATGCTGCCGCTTGGCCCCCCTGCGCAGCAGCAGGCCGTGCTCTCAGCGGTCAGCGCGATTGCCGCAGCCCTGGCCGTTGGCGCTATCGTCCATCGTCTGGGTGGCGGCTCCCGCTGGAACAGCGCCCTTGCCGGTGCACTCGCCGCGCTCTGGCTCGGCTGGTCGCCGCGCTTCTGGTCGCAGGCGGTGATCGTCGAGATCTATAGCCTGCATCTGCTCTTCTGCGCGAGCCTCTGGTGGTATGCGGTGCAGCACCGCCGACCTGGCGACACTCGTTGGGGCTGGGGGGATCGAGCAGCAGGGTTCATCGCGGGCCTTGCTCTGGGAAACCACCTCACCGTGATCTTCCCCATCCTGGTGGTGTTCGGCTTCGCGGTCCTGCATCGCCCGCGTGTGGGACGGCTACGCCGTCTGGCCGCCCTACTGCTCTGGGCCGCTCTGGGTGTGCAGGTCTATCTCTACCTCCCCCTGGTCGGCAGCGCCTCCTCCGCGGCGAGCTGGGGCGACCCAAGCAGTGTTGCGGGGCTCCACTGGCTCGTGACAGGAGAGCTCTACCAGGGGATGGCGTTCACCGTCTCACCCGCGCAGCTTGCCGGACGCTTACGGATGTTTGCGGCGTTCCCCCTGGATGAGTTTGGCCCCGTCGGCCTCGCCATGGGACTCTGGGGTCTGGCGCGGGCGCGGGCGGATCTGGCGCGTCTCCGGGCGGCGATGGGCGTGGCGGTGCTGGCGACGGCAGCGTTCGCCCTCGGGTACAGCAGCTACGACGCGCACGTCTACCTCCTACCCCTGAGCATGCTCTTCGCCGTGTGGGTCGGGGTGGGAGTCACGGATCTGCTCGCGCGTGTGGAGTCTCGCCCGCCCCTGGCCGCGCTCACGGCTGCTGCACTGCTGGCAAGCGCCGCGCTTACCGTGCCATCAGCGGCAGCGGCGGCTGATGCGCGGGGCGACCGACGGGCGATCGAGTTTGCGAGCAGGGTTCTGCGTGAAGCGCCGGCGGGGGCCATTCTCCTGACGAGCGAGGACCGCGACACGTTTCCGCTCTGGTACTACCACGTCGCTCAGGGGATGCGACCCGACCTTGCTGTTGTGGCCGGGCCGCTGCTCCCCTTCGACTGGTATCAGGCAAATCTGCAGGAGGCCTATCCGTCGTTACGGCTCCCCGCATCCGTGCGCTCGGGCTGGGATGTCGTCCTCTTGACACGCAATCCGGGACGTCCATTCTGCTGGACGCAACCCGGACAGGCCGAGGTGCTCCGCTGTACTGCGATTGAGGCCACCAACCACAGCCCGTAGTTTAGGTGAGACTGCCCAGACACTGGGAATGCACAGGGGTGGAGGCAACAGTCGCAAGCAGGTAGCGCAGCGTAGTGGTGGCGAGCTCGGGGTTGAGATACGTGCCGCCACCCAGGACGGTATCCAGTGCAACCCCGAGTTCATCAAGGCTGAGGTCTTTGAGCAGGTAGCCGCACGTGCCGGCACGGAGAGCTTCAATCAAGAGCAGCGGTTCGGCCATCATTGACATGATGATGATTTTGGTGTCCGGGAGCGCGCGCGCCAGGACACGAGTCACTGCGATTCCGTCCATATCGGGCATACGAATGTCAATCAATGCCACCTGGGGACGCACCTGGAGGCAAAGGTCTATCATCTCGGTGCCCGAGCATGCCTCACCGACGATGGAGATACCAGGCAGCTCCCCGAGCATCGAGCGGAGACTCTTCCGGGCGAAAACGTTGTCGTCGGCGATCACAATGCCGGCACAATGGGAGCGAGCCACATGCGCGCGCTTCATTGACGTGAACCTAATACTACAACGAGGAATGTGAAAGGCGGGATGAACAGCAAGATGGGCTACTGAATCTACCCCACGCTTAGAGTCGGGGGGTTCTGGTGGCAACCCGGCGGCTCTCTCGCCAGCAGCCCAGGTAGAGCAACAGTCGGTACAACCTCCGAGCCCTCACGTGGCGCCACAGATAGTCGACGTGATTGAGCTCCGGACACGCCGTCGGCAGCCAGCGTAGCTCGATCCCCAGGGCACGGGCGACGCGCCTGCTTGTGCCCGCCGTGTGCGGCGAGCCCCGATCCAAGAACAACGCGATCCGCCAGCCGCACCAGCGTTTGCGTATCTGGCGCAGATAGGCTTGGAAGTGGTCCTGGCCCCATTCCTTGGCGTAGTACAGTTCCACGGCACCCTGCAAACTGAGCGTCCCGTACAGCACCCGCTTGTCGCAGCTACCCGTGACCAGGACCTCCACCCTCGCTGATCTTACCCACGCGGCGCGCAAGGGGGAGTCTCGGTGATGATGACTTCACCCCAGAACAGGACGACGGTGCGCCGGCGTACCTTCAGGCCGCTTCAAGCGGTAGTTGAGCGCGCAAAGCATACGCCGGATGGTGCGTTCACGGATGGTGATGGCCTGGTGGGCGAGCTCGCACGGTACGGGCAACCGCGGGACATCGGCTGCGGCCGCGCTTGGACCCTCTCATACCCGTCGAATGAAGGCTTCGATCTGTTGCTGTTGCGCTGGCGGGCGACCGCTCCGCCGCGCATCCTGCAAGCGATTGGCAATCGGCTGGATATCCCGCGCATGAAACATGCGTAACCAGTTGTTGATCGTCTGCCGGGTGATCTGCAACCGCTCCGTCAACCGTGGAATGCCTTTGCCACTATTATACCAGAGGACTGCTTGCTTGCTGCGCACGGTAGTAGCGTCATGCCAGAAACCCTTTGTCAAACTACTTTTTTAGCCCGGACACTTAAGAGTTGGGGTAAACCGTATACGAGAGGGGCATCGGCGAACTGCACCTGAGAGCGGCTTAGAGGTCAGTATAGCCCAAGCTATGCTCGGTTACGTCTGCAAAACGGTCATGGACCCACGGCTAATGCGCGTGGGCTTGTCCCTGGCTGGACCCGCCGTGGCGAGCCTCCGAGACGTGCGGCTGCATGACGGCAGCCCTGCCGAGCACACGAATGTTCTCAGCAGCGATTGTGTCGGCATGACCAGCGCAGCCACACGACGTACAGCGGAAGGTTGCTTGGTTGGGGCGGTTAGCCTTGTCTGTATGCCCGCAGGCCGGACAGCGGCGCGAGGTGTTGCGCGGATCGACCGCCATCACGGGAATGTCGACCCGCTGCGCCTTGTAGCTTAGGCGTCTCCGACCTTCGCAAGCGCCCGCACGGTCATCTGCGCCGACAGGCCAAACGTCTCGCGCACGTCCTGATAGCACACCTTCTGAAGCGCGAACGTGCCGAACGTGCGCGTGTCCCAGGCGACGCCGCTGATGAAGTCGCACGCGGCGTTGGCGGCTTGAAGGGTGCGCCTGAGCGCATCGGCCTGTGTGGGGTCGGTTGCAGCTTCAGTTGCGCAATCAGCTTCATATACTGAAGCTGAGCACAGATGAGCGCCTACGTCAATCCGAAGTGGCAGCTCGGCGCTTCCTCCCGCCGCGGAAGCGTGCGGGCTTCCGCACCTGTGGCTTGCCCCGATCAGCGACAAATGAGGTTTCTGTAAAAATAGGTTTGGTCAGAGTTGGCAGGTCAGGGGTCAAGTTTTATGCTGAAGCGACGCCGGTTATGGAGTGGGCTACCAGACGCGGTTGGCTGTCGTGGGAGCGCCCAGGGCTCTCAGGCGGAACCCCGTCATCTGGTAGGCCTATTGTGGCCTACTGCTCTGGTGTGGAGTTCGGCGACGTTACCATGCCAAGCTCGATCGCTCGAACGGCCGCCTGCGTGCGGCCGGTAACCCCCAGCTTCGCAATCAGGTGCTCGACGTGCACCTTGACCGTCGCGGGGCTGATGTTGAGGGCCGCGGCGATCTGGCGGTTCGTCTGCCCGTAGGCGATACGGGTAAGCACCTCCTTCTCACGGGTAGTAAGGGACTCGCCGACGTTCATCGCCCTGGGCGACGACGCTTTCGTCAGGCCGTAGATGGCGCGGGTCATCAGCTGCGCGTTAAACGCGGTCTCGCCCTGCATCACCTTGCGCACTGTGCTCAGGAACTCGCTGCGCCGGGTGTCCTTCAACAGAAACCCCTTGGCACCCACGCGCATGGATTCGATGAGGTACTGCACATCCTCGTGCATAGTGACCATCACGATATGCACATCCGGGCAGATCTCGCGGATCTGCCCGGCCACGTGAAGGCCATCGCTCTGACCCATACGGATATCAAGGAGCAAGATATGTGGTTGCAGCTCCTTGCATAGCCGGAGCGCCTCGTCGCCGTTCTCAGCCTCGCCCTGTACGACGAAGGCGCTATCGTGCATAAAGAAGCTGCGGAGCCCGCCCCGGGAGAGCTCTTGGTCATCGGCAATGACGAGGCGGATAGGTTCATGCGGGCCAGCAGCACTATGCATACAGCTCTCCTGGTGATGTTCCAGCAGGGAGGGGTATCTCGACCGTGACGGAGGTTCCCTGATCTGGAATACTTTCGATCCGGCAGCTCCCGCCGAGCAGGCGTACCCGCTCGCGCATGCCGATCACGCCCATCTGCTCGCCATACTTGCGCTGCTCCGAGGTGGGTGTGTAGCCGCGCCCCCAGTCGTGGATCACGAGGTACACGGTGTCGACACTGCGACCAACAAGAATGGCGACTCTGGTCGTGCCGGCGTGTTTACGGATATTGGTGAGCGCCTCCTGGGCGGTTCGAAAGAGGGTCGTCTCGATCAGTGCTGGGAGGCGCCCCAGGGCGGGATCCTCCTGAAACACAATCTGCCACCCCGATGCACGCAGTTGGTCCACCTCAATTCGGAGAGCGACTCCGAGCCCAAGGTCATCAAGAGCAGCGGGGCGGAGGCCCATGATCAGACAGCGCGCCTCCTTGACCGTGCGGTGGATCAGGTCAAGGGCCTGATCGAAGTCTTGGCGCATCTGCGGGTCACGCGGATGGTACCGGCTGGCGACATTCTGCAAGTGCTGGTACGCGCTCGCCGCCATCTGGGCAAGACCATCGTGAATATCGTAGGCGACTCGACGGCGCTCCTCCTCCTGTGCGGAAAGCAGCTGCCCGATCAGCTCGCGGAGATGGCCCTCGGTCTGCGCAAGCTCAGAGAGGAGCCGACTGCGCTCCAGATTCAGGCGACTCTGTTCAATCACACCGGCCAGATGCGTGGCTAAGAGCTGGAGCGTATCGATATCCTCCGCCACAAGTAAGCGCGGCTCGTATGTGCTTTTGAGCGAGAGGACGCCGATGGGCCGGCCCTCGCGAAGAAGGAGAGGAAGACAAACCGCCGAGGGGATATCACGCGTATAGTCACGCCACTCGGTGCCAACATTCTCACCACATCCGAGAAGCACAAGGGGTGCGCACGTGCGCAAGACGTGGCTGGCGACACTGCGCTGCATGTTCTCAACCTGCGTACCCACTGGAACGGCACCATCGCCCGTGGAGGCGCAGACCTCTAGCCTGTCCAACTGCTCGTCGTAGAGCATGATGCTCCCGCTGTCGTGGCCAGCGAAGGTTAGGACGCGCTGGAGAACACGATCGAGCAGCAGGGGCAGATCGTGGGTCACCATCTGCTCATGCCCGAGATCGATCAGGAGTTGAAGACGATATCGTGTAGTATAGTCTGTCATGAGAGCCAGTCTAGTACTATTACGAGAATTGGTATGCTCCTGTTCAGCCGACGCTGAACAGCAGGAGTGTATCTAGCCGAGAACGTGCCCGCCCTGATCTTGACGCCCGCTGGCGCGACCGACCTGGCCGATGCACTGTGCCTCTACGACGCCATCTACGGCTCGTTTTTCAGTCGTTCCGAGTCCGACGCATGGGCCCAACGCTACCTTCACGGTTTGTTGAGCCCGCTGCCGCCTGCGCTTTGTCGGAATTTTCACCGCGGGTGGATGACTATCACAGGAATGAGGCTCAGACATAGTGTTACCACCTCAAACAGTTCCCATGCAGGCTGGATACGAGCAGTCTGGTGACCGTCGGCCGGCTACAAGAGCTAACGTGTAAAGCAAAAGAGATTATGATACCCAGATCGACACGAAACTCAGCAACACTCTTCTATACGATATTGAGTGTCGAACTCTCTATTCCTATGTTGCCCAGAGCCCGACCCGACGGGCGACCCTTCCACCCCCTCCCTTCTAGTGTAGTGAGAGTGCCATGCACAAATGTGCCTACGGAGCCGATCAGGAGGTAAGGAGCACGTTGAGTGAGCCGACCCGCAGCGGGCCGCTGTCGCAGAGCGAGCTGTTGTCCGGGTCGACCGCTGCAACCCACACTTGCCCCAGGAGCACCTCAATCACGGTCCAAAGTGGCGGGTTCTTATGGATGCACTGGCCATCACCATCGCCGGCGTCTCCTTTCCGCATCTGCTCTTCCACTTCGTCCTGATCTACTCCAACATCGAGGCGGTCGCCCTCTGCTTCACCGAGAGTTTCGAGACCCTCGCCGAGGGATTGGATTTCTGCCTGTGGCAGGTCGGTGGCGTGCCCGAGCACCATCGCACCGACAACCTCTCGGCAACCGTCCAGGCCATCGAGCCTGACGGCCAACATTGCTGGACTGACCGCTACCTGGCCCTGATGAGCCACTACGGCATGACGCCGTCTACCAACACCGCCGGCGAAGCCCACGAGAACGGCGATGTCGAGCAGACCCACCACCGCTTCAAGGAGGCGGTCGACCAGGCCCTCCACGCCCAGCGGCTCACGTGACGTCACCGACTGCCCCAGCTACGTCGCCTGACTCCAGGAGCTCACTCGCAAGCGTAACCAGACCCGCCAGCTGGCTGGACGACCGAACTCGACACCCTACGCCCCTTGCCTGCCACCCCGCTGCATCCTTGTCGCGAACTGTCTGTCACCGTCACCCGCTTCAGCACCATCCGCGTGCTGCACAACACCTACTCGGTGGCCTCGCGGCTGATTGGTGTGACTCTGACCGTGCGCGTGCGGGCCGAAACGCTCGAGCTCTACGTCGGTAGCACCTTGACCTTGCCTCGGCTGCACGGGCGCCTTAGCACCCACATCGACTATCGCCACCTGATCTGGTCGCTGGTGCGCAAGCCCGGCGCTTTTGTCCAGTACCGCTTTCGCGACGAGCTCTTCCCGACGATTGTCTTTTGGGTCGCCTACGACACTCTGGTTGCGCGCCAGCCCAGCCGGGCGGATAAGGAGTATGTGCGGGTGCTGCACCTGGCAGCCGCTACCAGCGAAAGTGTTGTGGCTGCGGCCTTGGCGCTGTTGTACGAGACCGGCACGACGCCTCCCTTTGACGCCGTGCGCGAACTGGTGCGCAGCGTGGAGCCTGCGGCCGTCCCGCAGCTCAGCCGGCCGCAGTTCGATTTTGGCGTCTACGACGCCCTGATGGAGACGAAGTGTACCGGTGCCTCATCGTCATGAGACTCTGACGCAGCTCTTGCAGCGTGTCCAGGTGCACCATACGGCGGCGGAGTTGGACTGTATTTGTCAAGCGAAAAGTTGACCACCAGATCGACGAAATGTTGACCATCACGTGCGTTTGTCTGTGTCGGTGATCAGCGAAACGTTGACCACCAGATCAGCCAATGGTTGACCACG
>JBDLTZ010000211.1:0-34337 GCA_039805565.1 Chloroflexota bacterium
ATGGCGTCTCTCCATCGTACGTGAAGAAGTATTTCGGCGCGACCTGCAGGTATAGCGACGTGCCAATGTAACGGAAGTCGAATTTTGCTGCGAGGTGCCGCCAGAACTGGTCGGCGCCGTAGGTGTAGCGTTTAGCGACGATGCGAGCAGGAGCATTTCGGCCGGTGCGAATGTTGAGCCAGTCTTGCTTGAACTCACGGCGTGTATCATCTTGCCGCGGAAAGTAGCTACGAGCAAATTCCCTGTTGTAGTGGACACCGCACTGTCGCAAGTGGGAACCAAGCAACTGGTTAAGCAGAAAAATGAAATCGCGTCGTCGGACGGGGTCTTCGAGCCACGAGCGCGAGGGTATGTCATTGATCTGGGAGAGGTCGCAGGCGTCTCGCAAGATACAATGCTTGTGCCGCAGATCGGCGAGCGTGTAGAGGCGTCCTTCGAGCAGACAGAAGGGGGGCTTCGCGCCACGTATTTGTTCGCGGATGGTCTGGTGGTCGTGCAGCAGTGCTTTGGCGGAGGTGATGATGGGAGGGATGCGCTTAACAAGTAAAAGGTTAGTGAAGAGGCGTTCACGCTCCTGAGTGGAAACCCGTGGCGGGCTTGCATTACCCAAGGCGAGGAGTTGAGTACTGGCTACGCCAGAAAAGACATCGGTTGTCTTGTCAAAAATGATCTTGAATGGTCGCTGCCAAACTTGATTTGTTGACCGGACATAAGCGCGCACATCTTTCCAGTAGAGTCGGTCGTCACCGGGATGATACACAATGAAGATGACGGGAAACGTGACGCTGTGCCAATACTCCAGATCGGCTTGGTCAACAGGTGTAGAGAAGCTGGCCTCGGAGTTTTCCTTGATGTAGCTTGCGCCTGATTTGGATTGCACCTTGATAAAGCCACCGGTCGGCTCGAAACCTCGACCATCAGATTTTGGTGCAAGGACTTCGATCTCGCCATCGATTCCGACATCATCCTTGGTGATCTCACGGAATAGACAGTTCAACTCTTCGTGGACGACGATACGGATTCGGTCAAGTCCTTTGAGCTCGGTAAACTTCGATGGAAGAACTGTTTTGCTCATGCAGACTCTCCCCTTCCGCTAAATAACACGCTGATGTGCGATCTAGGATAAGAGGTTCTTGTGTCATGTACAGTCACAAGAACTCCTCGGAACATCGATAAAGGAGCAGCGTTTTGTCTTGCTTCCTGAATGGTAGTAGTAACATTATGCTCTCCGACTGTATAGTGGCCAGCGTGATTGCGTCTCAGCAAGAGCAGATCATTGGTCAGATGTCTGATCGCTGATCTAGCGAGCAGCGAATGATTTTGCTATCTCGTCAACGAGGAAGAAACTATGGCTGTTCCGCCAAGGACATCGCCCTTTTTTCATAAGTCGCAAGTTGTACAACCGGGCTCCGCGGATAAAGGCGTCGTCTTTGATGAAGGCGACAGCTGTGGCTAGCTTGGTGATCTCCACAGTGAGTTGATCTGCGCCGCCAGCTCTGTATCTGGTTATCGACCACTTGAGTGATGGATATTTCTGAGCCAAACCATCGAGAGATTCACCATATGCCTTTTGCATCTCTCTCCTCGAAATGCAAAAGTAAAACCAATAGCCATTATTATCTGCTGACGCGAGAAATACTTCTTGCCAGTTGACATTAAGCCGAATTGCAACGTTATAAGGGGGAGGAGGGAGACAAGAAACTGCCCAGTAAGATGCTTCTCCTTTGTAGATGCCTGGTATAGCACTTTGAATATAGGCGCCTAACACCTTGGTGATGTTTTCGGAAAATGTCTGTTCCTTGAAATTGTTGTATCTTTCTAGATAAAGATTGGCTCTTTTTGCGTCTTCATCCCTCTTGCCGCTAATGTCAATGAGTGAGATGTCGTTTAGCCATCGCTGTTGATCTTCTGGCAACATCACATCCTTGTCAAAATTAGATGGCTCGCTCGACAATATACTGGTTAAGTCGATATTGCGGAGATAGAAGCCTTTATCCTCGAGTAGCCAGATGACATGCGATTCCCATGTGTCAAGCTGTTTCTTTGCGACGATTTTGAAGCTGATTCCTTTGATGTCATGGTGATTTCTCTTGTGAGCAAGTAGTCTTTGGCGTGCATTCCTTGTTTGTCCTACGTAGTATTGTTTGTTTGTGAAATGCAATACGTATATTCCATGTCCCTGCGACTGTTTGAGATATTCGGGCGCATGTGTGATTTCTACCTCCTTTGAAAAACCAAGGTAGTGCAAAATATCATGCATCCCTGTAGCTTCATTGGCGAGTTTTAGCAAATGTTTCTGCTCTTTTTCTGCGGCTAACTTTTCATCTCGCTCATGTATAACTTGGTGAACCCAGTCAGGCCATTCTTCCATTGGGATGTCATATACATCACGTGTCAATTCTGTGTCTGTAATCTCAAACGTGTATGGTTTTATGGGTTTTACGTACCAGCGAATCGGTTCGTCGTTAACATAAATTGCCAGTGCAACGTCGTCGTGCTTTGGTGAAATCTCAACGACTTGTACTCTCTGTGGAAAACTGTGCTCGGTGTCGTCATCAACATCTCTGACCTTTCCTGTGAGATACAGGAACGGTAGTACGCGCTCTGCCTTGCGAAAGCTCTGCAACCGAATAGCTAGCTGTTCGATTGTCACATTTGGGCTTGTCCATTTTGCCATCGTTCATCTCTCATCTTTGGTAGCAAGGCGTTCTCATCATTACCTGGGTGCGTCTCTCCTAGGCTGAGTTCGCAGCGCCTCGTAAACAAGATCCAGTAGCACCGCCGCGAAGCCCTCACGTACGCGATCGTTGCCGAGTACCTGCTTGGCCATTGACTGGTAGTTGTCTAGCCCGGCAACGATCGCATCCATCATTGCGGGGTGGAAGTCGCCGAGGGCGAACTGCTCCTTCGAGTTGTGCTGTGCCTGCTGCTCTAGTATCGCGTTCTCCAGCATCTTGTCGCGGATGTGGTGCGCGTAGCTCAGTAGGTCCGCGTCGGTCAGCTCGCCCTCGAATAGGTCGTTCATCCGCGCGATGATCTCGCCCAGCTTGGCGCGCAACGGGTCGCGTGCCTCACCGGAGCCGACCTCGCCGGGCGCCACCAACCCGTATTCCTGGTCCTTTCCATCCTTCAGCGCCAGCTCGCGCTTGCCCTGGTCCTTGAGGCGGTAGTGGGTGAGCTGTACGACGGAGAGGTCAATCGTCTCGCCGAGCTTCTCGGTGGCCAGCAGCGGGGCGAGGTGCCGGAAAAAGATCGCGCGCTTCTCCAGGTCGGTGTCGCCGTAGTTGATGATCTGCGAGAGGAAGTCGTACAGGCGCACGAAGGTGGCCAGGTCTTTGCGGAAGACGTCTAGCTCCTCGGTTGCCTTCTTGTCACTGGCGTCCTGCGCGGCCCGCCAGCGCACGCGGAAGCGCTCGACAGCTGGCGCGATATGCCCCTGCAAAGCCTTCTGCGTGCCGCGCGGGTCGAGCAGCACCTGGACGAAGGCGTCGATCTCCGAGTCCAGGTAGATGCGCGCGTCGTCGAGCTTGTTCTGCAGAGTGTGGATCAGGTTCGGGTCGGTGACGCTCGCGAGCTGGGCGGCGCGGTAGTAGGGCTTGAATGCCGCCAGGATGTCGTCCGCGTCGTTGACGAAATCCAGGACGTAGGTGGTGTCCTTGCCGGGCGCCGTCCGGTTGAGCCGCGAGAGGGTCTGTACGGCCGTGATGCCGTCCAGGCGCTTGTCCACGTACATCGCGCACAGGAGTGGCTGGTCGAAGCCGGTCTGGTATTTGTTCGCCACCAGCAGCAACTGGTAGTCGTCGCTGGCAAACGCCTCGCGGATGTCGCGCCCCTTCAGACCGGGGTTCATCGAGCGCTCGGTGAACGGCTCGGGGCCGCTCTCACCGTCGCTCACCTCGCCTGAGAATGCCACGATCGTGGCCAGGTCGCCGTAGCCCTGCTCCCGGATGTAGCGGTCGATCGCCAGCTTGTAGCGCACCGCCTCCTTTCGTGAGCCGGTGACGACCATCGCCTTGGCGTGCCCAGCGAGCAGCCGCTGGACGTTTTGGCGGAAGTGCTCGACGACGATCTGGACTTTCTGGCTGATGTTATAGGGGTGCAGCCGCACCCAACGCATCAGGCTCTTGAGCGCAGCCGCCTGGTCGACCTCGACCTCGTCATACTCCTGGCCATTGTGCGCGAGCCGGAAAGCCAGCTTATAGGGCGTGTAGTTGCGTAGCACGTCGAGGATGTAGCCCTCCTCGATCGCCTGCTGCATCGTGTAGACGTGGAACGCCTGCGGCATATTGTCGTCTGCCGGTGGCTCGTACGGGCGCGGCCGTTGCCCAAAGCGCATCAGGGTCTTGGCCTTGGGCGTGGCCGTGAAGGCGAAGAAGCTGATGTTCGGGTGGGTGGCCCGCTGCTCCATTTCGGCTTCGAGCACGTCCTCGACGCTCACCTCGACACCCTCCTGCACCTGCTCAGCGGTGAGTACCTTACTCAGCGCGCTCGCGGCCGAGCCGGTCTGTGAGGAGTGCGCCTCGTCGGCGATGACGGCGAAGGTGCGGTCGCGCAGCGAGGTCTGGGTGCGTATTGCCTCCAGGGCGAAAGGAAAGGTCTGGAGCGTGACGATGATGATCGGCGTTCGGTCGACCAGCGCCTTGGCGAGCTGCTCGGACTTCACACCTTCGCTGGTGACCTTGACCACCACGCCCTGCTTGTGCTCGAACTGGTAGATCGCCTCCTGCAACTGGGCGTCGAGCACAGTGCGGTCGGTGACCACGATCACCGTGTCGAAGATCTTCCTGTCCTGCGCGCTGTGCAGGCTGGCGAGGCGGTGCGCGAGCCAGGCGATCGAGTTCGACTTGCCGGAGCCGGCTGAGTGCTGGATGAGGTAGGTGTGGCCCGACCCTTCAGCGCGTGCCGCATCGACGAGGGCGTTGACGCCCTCCCACTGGTGGTAGCGCGGGAAGATCAGTGACTCGTGGACCTGCTTGCGGCCCTTGGCGTCCTCTTTCTCAGTGCGCTCGAGGTGGACAAAGTTGCCGAGGACGTTCAGCAGGCTTTCGCGCTCCAGCACCCGCTCCCAGAGGTAGGCGGTGCGGTAACCGTCAGGGTTTGGAGGGTTGCCGGCGGCGTCCTCATTCCCGCGGTTGAAGGGCCGGAAGGTCGTCGCCTTGCCCTCCAGCCGGGTCGTCATCCACACCTCGTCGGTGCTGACGGCGAAGTGGACCAGGGCGCGCTTCTTGAAGGCCAGCAGCGGTTCCTCGCGGTTCGCGGCAGGGTCGCGCGGAGGACGGTCGTTGCGGTACTGTGCGATGGCGTCCTGCACGTGCTGGGTGAAGTCGGTCTTGAGCTCGGTGGTGGCGACGGGAATGCCGTTGATGAAGAAGACCAGGTCGATGCTGTTGTCGTTGTGGAGGCTGTAGCGGACCTGCCTGACCACGCGGCACCGCACCGTGCCGTAGCGTGCCAGTGTCGTGGGGTTCAGGCCCTGGGCGGGCTTGAACTGGCACATCTCAAAGCGGGCGCTGACGTGCTTGAAGCCGCGCCGTAGCACGTGCAGCGAGCCCTCCTGCTCCAACACCTCGCTGAGCCGCTTGAGGACCACCTGGTAGGTGGTGCCGTTGTGCGTCTTCTGGAGCTTGGCGAGCTCGGCCGGCTGCGTATCCTCCAGCCACCCCAGGACGTCCTCCGGATACAGCGCGAGCGCGCGGTCGTAGCCGTCGGGTGTGCCCTCACGCCAGCCATTGGCGGTGAGGTGGGCGACGACCTCGTCCTCGAACGTGCGCTCGCGATGCTTGTGCATAAGATAGCTCCGTCGTAGGTGTTGGTTGATGGGAATGCGTCTGTTGCAGCCCGGTTGGTATCAGAGGCGCCAGAGTTGCTTCAGCGTACCCACGAGCACTTGCTGCCGCCGCTCAATCACGTCGGGTGTCCACGTGTGCTCAAGATGCACCTGATTAGTCAGCGCGAAGTTGGCGACGCTGCCCGAAAAGTACGTGGTCTTCTTGCGGTCGAAGTCGTAATTCTGAGCAGAGCTGTTCTTCCTACGAGAGAGCAGCAGCAAGTTGCCTAACTTGTGGACGTACCGGACTCGTTCCTCGGCGGTCGGGAACCATCTGACCCAGTTGCTGTTGGGCTGCGGGTTCTGAGGTAGCACGTGCTCGACGCTGAGGATGCCATGATCATAGATGGCACCTGCATCTGAAAGTGCTGCATCAAGACGGAGTAGCACATAGAGACGAGGCTTCATCAAATACACGTCGCCGCTAAGTGCAAGCAATGCCTCGTTGCGCTCTTCAGTGGTGAGCTGTAGGGGTGAACTAGTCTGGTACAGATCGTCATTGCTCTCAATTGCAGAGAGAAGCTGACCATAGCGTCGCAGACGATCGTTGAGAGGCACCCGCGTGACCATCATGCTCGCCGCAAGGCGCTCGAGGTCGGTGTAGAAGCGGACGAGGGCATCAGCATCCTGGAGGTTCCGCGAGAGGAACAAGATCGCTGGCGGCACCCAATCGAAGTTCTCGATCCGGTTCAGCCAACCGAAGAGCTTGTTGACATCTTCGGCCCTGCGGCTGCTCACGTAGCTCGCCATGCGAATATACTCGTAGGCGTCCGAGTAGGGCCGCAGGAGCTCGTCGATGAACTTCTTCGGGTTGGCGCCCGGCTGTACGTAGAGACGGAACTCCTCGAGCAGCGTCTTCTGTGGCTTGACTTTGCTCTTGATGGTTCGAATGTGCGCAAAGAGCTCACGGAACGCATCTCGACCGAGGTCTTCCTCCTCCGACTCCCAGATCTGCGCGTAGTGTTCCTGCTCGGCCTCACCATCAATTGCCCCGATGGTTTCGGACTTGAGGATGTCGGTAGGCGACAAGTCCATGCCGCGATCGTTCATCACGGAGAAGATGCGGTACGCTGAGGTCAGGTCGGGCGTCGAGACGACAACCAGGAAGCAGCGTGTGATGATGAACTGGAGAAGCCGAATGCGCTCCGCATCTGGTACCGTCGTTAACCGCTTGCGAAACAGCTCGGCATTGTCGCGGAAGTTGCGCCGGCTGTCGGTGAGGGTGGCCCGATCAATTGCGACGAGCTGTTCGATTCCTCCCTCGTCCTGAATGTACTGGCGAAAGAACGCTCGGTCACGCTTGCGGGTCAAGAGACGATAGCTATTTGGCCGATTAGTGATAGGGTCGCCCTCCTGATAGAGGGACTTGCTGATGGCGTTGGCATACTGGGGTGGCACCAGCGAGCGAATGGCGGCGAGGAGGATGGTGAGGGTCGTCAAGCGCTGCTGGCCATCAACCACTTCAGCATCGGGAGCGCTGTCGCGCTTGATGAGCACGATGCTGCCGAGAAAGTACGGGTTGAGTGTGTCGACACTGCCCGGGCCTTCCATCAGGGCGGTCAATAGATCATCGAGCAGTTCACCAGCCTGTTCAGTTTCCCAGGCGTAGGGGCGCTGATAGTCTGCGATTTCGAAGAAGAACTGATCGCTGAAGACATTCCCGATGGTGTATTCGGCGCCATGGATCCGTGTCGGGCTCATTGCGACTCCTGCTCAACGCCTGCTGTTATCAGGGATACCGATCTGCTAACCTAGGAAGATGCGCACTTGTCATATTCTGCCTGGCGCGCTCACGGCGCTAGCTGAGCGCCCGTGTTACTTCTCGGTTCTGCTGTCTCCCAGCACTCCTCGATCAAGTCGGCGCTCTGCGGGGTCAACTCGCGTGTGGACTGGAGCTGCTGCGGGTTGACTTTCCCCCCGACGACCGTCAGTTTCGCTGCACTTCGGCTCTTGAAGACGAGGTGTTCCGCGATGGGGCTGATGTTGACCGGCTGGAGTGGCTCGATCGTGCCGGGCTCGGCGAGCACGGTGTAGGTCGCGTCCCAGATGTCGTCGGTGCCCAAGCGAGCGATAGCTTCGGCGCGGCCTTCGATGACCTCGCCCACAATTACTCGCCCGAGGAGCAGGAACACACCGTCCTCAACGGTGACCACCCATATGGTGTCACCGAGCTTCACCTTGCGTGGACTGAGCTGCTCGCTCCCGATGGAAAAAGGGTTGCGCTGCCGTGTGAGTTCCCGTGCTGCTGTGTCTGGCACCCAGTAGTGGAGAAATGCTTTTGCCATCACCGTCTGCTCCATAGTTGTTTGAGGCGTACTGAGTGTCTGACAGCAATCTAGCCTGGGAGTAGGTCGTTGACCAAGGGCTGTGAATCCTGCTCGGCATCTAGGAACATCACTTGCTGTTTGTCCTGCTTCCGTTCAATCCAGAAGTCGAGGACGCGTAGCAAGCACAGCAAAAGCAGCTCAAGATCGGCTGAAGTTGGCTGGGCAGGCTGGCGCTGGTGAGATACAGAGGCGTGCGCACCGTTGTTACCCAGCGTGCGGATAACTTCCATATAGTAGACAATCCAGAGAGCCGGACCACCGTCTTGTTGATCGCTCAGTTGCTTTAGAGCTGTGTTGACATCCTTGAACTTCTTCCCTGCCATCAGATCATGAACGATGAACTCGACTACTTTCCGAGCCGAGACACCGAGAACAAAGGGGCGGCTCTCCGGTGAGAGGATTGCCTTGCGTAGCTCATCGAAGACTTGGCTGCCATTAGCACCACTGAGCAGTGCGGCCGTCTCAAGGCGTCCAGCGATTTTGCGTCGCACCATCTGAATGGCGGCGCCTTGTGGCATCAGCACCTGTGCTCGTCCCAGCACTCGGTCCATTGCGTCCGAAAATTGCAGCGCAAAGGTTTCGTCGCGCACAACGAACTGAACTGTGCGCAGTGTGCGGGAGCGCTCCAATGCCTCAAGCGAATGCTCTAACATGGCGCGCATCACTAGGTCCGGGTCGAGGCCGCTACGGCCCGTCGCGAGTGGCGGCATCGCAATTGTTCGAAGCTTGTAGCCCTTTGCTTCAAGCGCAGCAATTGTCGCAAAGACGTTGCTGAATAGTTGTTTGACCGTCTGCTTAGAGCTTCGCTCGGGGAACACTTCTACACAGAGCAGGTGGCGAAAGGGACTCTTACGAGGGGCTCGGGCTACCCAGCAGTCAAGCGCATCACGAAAATCGAGGTCCGGCTTTGCCGCAAGCCGCTCGGCATCTATCGAGAGGTGGTGTTGGAGAGCGCCAATAACGCTCGCGGCGTGAGCGGAGTAGCGTTCCTTGTAAGCCGAGACGACGAGCAAGTCAACATCGTGCTCAAGCTTCACGATGTCGCCGCAGAGGAGTTCAAAGGTCCGATTGCCGCCCCGCGTTTCGACCTCTATGCGATTGAGTTGCTCCACACTGTTCTTGGGTTGCATGCATTGCTCCGGTGTATGCGGTTATCTCAGTGTCTCGGCTGTTCCCATCGGCTGTGCAGTAAGGCTACGCTTGCGGCACGGGCTAGAAGCTTTCTGATAAGCTTGTCAAAGCCTAGTGTGTTATCTACACTAACCAACTATGACAAGACAAGTATGGCGTAAATCGCCATGAGTCGACTGGCACTTCGTCGGCTTGCTCACGAGCAAGCCATGAAATCCACACAGCGCATCCTGATGGTTTTCAGAAAGCTTCTAGACATTGAGCGTCGTCGAGATGTTCGCGCGGCTCCCTCCGGGTCACCGTCGCGAACAAAGATGTGGATGGTGAATGGGTTGGAAGCCATATAGCGTGCCTCCTTGAAAGAGACTTTTTGGTTAAACCTTTACAATGAACGTCATTAGTCGCTTGTTTAACCCTTTACGGTAGTTGTCTCCCAAAGATTTAGATGCGTCATAGCCGACATCATCTGGATGCTCCTGGATAATATGGTCCTTCGCAGCCGACTTGCTTTCAAAAAGCTTACCACACTTTTTACACTTAAACGATCCGGTTTCAGCAATTTCGTGCTGTATCTCCTTAAGCTCGTGCTCAAGAAAGAATTTCAAGTTTGTGTGAAAACGAATATATTCGACAATGTAGTAATCACCATTCCCAGGGTGTACAAGTTTGTTCTGCTCCTCTATGACTACAACCAAGTCGCCTTGCTTCATAAAAGGCTCAACTGCGGATTGAATTCGAATATGCCATTCGCCTCCATCGCTACACAGAAGAACAATAACATGATGTGCGGTATGTCGTAAGTTTTCAATGTGAATCACACGACCCAAAAGAACGCGCTCGGGTTTTTTGTGTCGATAATCACGGATAAAGCGTTCAATGTTCCAATTCTTCGAAGAATTACAACCATGAACCGTCCAAGGCCATAGCAATGTATCAATCTGAATGTTTCCAGATCTGTGTTTGACGCGGAAAACGGCCTTTTTGCACTTATTACACACCTCAATGACGCAAAATAGGCCGCCAGGCTTATAACTATAGTTTATCGATTTAAGATCGACACTGTTGCTGTCATATTTGTTCTCACCCCAACAGCCGCCACTAACGTGTATCGGGTAAACGGTAGATACTCCGTTCTCCTCTCGCGTGCGAAAAATTATCTCACCTCCGCAATAGAGACAGGTTGTTGTACTCACACCAATTCCTCCGTCACTCTCCTGAAGAATCTGGTTAACGCTATTCCTCGTCCTGCTGATGAGCGAATGCTGCCGCTCCACCCATTGCCGCCCGCTCCAGATTCAGCGCTAGCAGCCGCGACAGGATCCCCTTGCCCGCCAGGCCCGCTGTCCAGCCATAGGGGGCAGTGACAGCCTCATCGAGCTTCCGATGGAACTGCTCTAGAGGCTTTCTGGAAAGCTTATCAAAGCCTAGAGTACTGGCCACACTAACGGGCTATGACAAGACGAGCAGAGATTCTCAGTGCTCCAATTGCTCCAGCCAGCCAACCATCGCCACACACCACTCTCGCGCCTCGTCCGGCGCCTCGAAGGCGACGTGGCTGCCGGGCACGATAACCAGCGGGTTGTAGGTGCCGAGGCCGTTGGCGAGCACGCATAGGATGTAGCGGTAGTGCCCGTCGCGGTAGACGGCGTCCCAGAGCTCCTGGTCGACGCGCTGCTCCCAAGCGAGCGCCGCCGGGTCGAACGGGCGCCCATGCTCCTGCTCCACGCGCGCGACCTGCCCGGCGCACCAGGCGCGGGCCTCGCCGGGCGTCGCGGTGGCGCGCTGGACGTTGCCGAAGACGAGGTGAGGCTGGTACGTCCCGCGTGAGTTCACTCGCACCGACGCGTCGTAGCCGCTCGCGCCGTTCCGGAACGCGAACAGTTCGTGGTCGCCCTGCCTCCAGACCATCTCCACCGCCACCGCTATACCTCCACCCCACGCACGTCGATCTGCCCCGTCACTGCCGCCGCGATCAGCGCCGTGCGGTGCTCGCTCAGGAGGGCGATGAGGTGCTGGGACTTGATGATGAGGGTGTCAATCCGCTCGGTTTCGGCGTCGAGGAAGGCGGCGATGGAGCGTTGCTCGGCGGGGGGGGGGAATGCAATCTGCTCGTCAAAGTATTGACCAGCGTCCAAGTTCTGAATGCCCGTATTTTGCTTTATGGAGCGCACATTTACTCTCGCACTGTAAAGCTTAGCGAAGCAGTACAGCAAGTAGCGAGAATGTGACGATGGTTTGAGCAACAAACGTGCAACGAAGTTTGAACAAACTGCGGGCTCATCGTGCTCGTAAATAACAACAAAGCCAACGGGTTGATTGTCTCCGCCGCCCGATTTTTCGAGCAGCAGGTCGTTTCGCTGAAGTAAGCGGCCTTCCCGCTCTTTGTCGGCAATAGCTCGGTAGGTAGGACTGTCGAGGCTTACGGTGAAATTCTTCCGTCTGAAGTCGGCAACTCGGACACAGAGTAATGAGTTATTCTCGGAGGGTTCATCGCCCCACACACCGTTTCGCGCATCTACAAGCGCATTCTTTATGCGCTTCACCTCCCAATGCGCTGGCACCTCGCCGAGCCACGGCACGCCGCTGTCCTTCATCGGTGCGTCGGCGTTGAGGCCCTTGGTGACCGCGTGGCTGATCACCGCCCGGCGCTTCTCCTCCAGCAGCGCGATGAGCTCCTCCTGCTTGGCGATCAGCGTGTCGGTCCGGGCGGTCTCGGCATCGAGGAAGGCGGCGATGGCGCGTTGCTCGGGGAGAGGAGGAAAGGGAAGTTCAAAATTGTTGAACTCGTCAGTTGGTAATCGCCATCTGCCCAAATGTGACGAGCCCTGACCAAGAGCATAAAAGAGTCTATATTTATAGCACAATTGAAAAACGCGGAGATAATACTTATCAAGACATGCGTCGCCGTTCCTGAGGGAAAATACGCGATAATCAGGACTAGTAACACCCGATGTGGAAGATATGTCTATATAGCCAGTCAGAAGATCCATGTGATTCATGGCAAAATCACCGACTTCAACTATTTGATACTTCGAATAATCTGCTGATAATTGGCCGTCACCACTTTCTACGTTCTTCACTTTGATGCCATGCTGCGTTATGGATAAAACATCATAGCCTTCGCTCCCGGCTATTTGCTTCTTGATTTCGAATATACTTTTCACTCGAACGGTAAGCCAGTGTTCAGGTATTTCCCTCGCCCATACAATGCTCGATTCCTTATACGTTGGGTACTGGGCGAACTTGTTATTTTCACCCCCTCCTTGCGATACCAACATCACATTCGGCGTCCTATCGCGATGATCTGAAACTGCTTCGTCCTCCTTGAGCAACGGCAGTTGCACCGCCGCATGGCCTGATGCGGTGTGCCTGTTATACTCGTCCGCTGTGATTTTACGCATCGTCGGCATCGGGCTACTCCGTGATCTGAGTCAGCAGGGCGGCGATCTCCCCGCCGAGGCGCTTCAGGTCGGCGTCGATCTCCGCCAGCGGGCGCGGCGGCGTGTAGGTGTAGAAGTGGCGCGTGAAGGGGATCTCGTAGCCGACCTTTGACTTCTCGCCGTCCACCCAGGCGTCGGGGACGTGCGGCAGCACCTCGCGCTGGACGTAGGCGTCGATGTCTTCCTTGAGCGGCACGTTCTCGGTGTCACGCAGGGCCGCGTCGGGCTTGGAGTTGCCCTTGCGGTCGCGCTCGATCTTCCCGCTCGCATCGCGCAGCGGCCGCTCGACGGTGATCGTCGTGTAGCCGAAGTCGGCGTTGTCGAAGATCTTGCTGTGCTCGCTCTCCTGGAACACGCCGTAGATGTTCGTGATGCGCGCGATGTGCTCCGGCGACAGCTCCTTGCGCTTGCTGCCCAGGCTCTTGCGCATCTTCTGAAAGAACGAGCCGGTGTTGATGAGCTGCACCTTGCCGCGCCGCTCGACCGCCTTGTGGTTGGTCAGCACCCAGATGTAGGTCGCGATGCCGGTGTTGTAGAACATGTCGGTGGGCAGCGCGACGATCGCCTCCAACCAGTCGTTCTCGATAACCCACCGGCGGATCTCGCTTTCGCCGCTGCCCGCGCCGCCGGTGAACAGCGGCGAGCCGTTTAGCACGATCGCTACACGGCTCCCGCCGTCCTTGGCCGGGCGCATCTTGCTCAGCAGGTGCATCAGGAACAGCAGGCTGCCGTCGGAGACGCGCGGCAGGCCCGGACCGAAGCGCCCGTCGTAGCCCTTGCGCTGGTGCTCCTTGCGCACCACGTCTTCGACCTTCTTCCACTCCACGCCGAACGGCGGATTGGAGAGCATGTAGTCGAACTGCTGGCCGGCGTGCGCATCGTCGGACAGGGTGTTGCCAAGCGCGATCTTGCTGACGTCGTAGCCCTTGATCAGCATGTCGGCCTTGCAGATCGCATAGGACTCGGCGTTCAGCTCCTGGCCAAAGATGCTCAGTCTGGCCTGTGGGTTCATCGCGTGGATGTGCTCCTCGGCCACCGCCAGCATGCCGCCGGTGCCGGCCGCTGGGTCGTAAAGGCTGCGGATGACGCCGGGCTTGGAGATCGCATCGTTGTCGGCGATGAAGAGGAGGTTGACCATCAGCCGGATGACCTCGCGCGGCGTGTAGTGCTCGCCGGCGGTCTCGTTCGAGAGCTCGGCGAAGCGCCGGATGAGCTCCTCGAACATCAGGCCCATGTCAGCGTTGCCGATCTTGCCAGGGCTGAGGTCGAGCGCCGCGTAGCGACTCACGACCTGGTAGAGCAGATTGGCACGGTCGAGCCGGTCGAGCTGGGCGGCGAAGTCGTAGCGCTCGAAGATGTCACGCACGTTCGGGCTGAAGCCGCCGACGTAGTCCAGCAGGTTGGCCTTGACATTGTTCGCGTCGCCGAGCAGCAGCGGCACGTCGTACTTCGAGGTGTTGTAGAACGACAGGCCGGCGGCGCGGGTGAGGAAGTAACTGGTATCGAAGTCGGCGCCTTTGCGCTGCTCATGCTCTTTGAGCACAGCGTTCTTCGTCGGCGCGAGGACGCAGTCGAGGCGACGCAGGAGTGTGAAGGGCAGGATGACCTTGCCGTACTCGGACTGCTTGTAGTCGCCGCGGAGCAGCTCGGCGATCGACCAGATCAGCGACGCGTTGGCGGTAGCGGTCATCAGCAGCCTTTCCAGTGGAGGAGAAAGCCAGAGGCAAGGACACCACGGCTAGTATAGCGCATGGAGGTCTCGGCAAATGTGGACACCTACAGACGGAAGTTTGCGGGTCATCTACGGAATCGGTACAGGACTTGCCTTGGATACGGTAAGTCTGTCGCACGCCCGTTTTCTTTGACTCTAATGCCCTAAATGCATAGCATGACTTCTGCGGACCCGCACTACTGTTGGGCAGTGAATGGCCGAGACAGATGATACTCCCCAGCCTCCGAACTCAGATCTCTTAGAGATTGGCGAGCTGCGCCCCCTCACCGAGCTGGCCACTGAGTACGGCCTGAATCACGATTCCCTCCGCAAGTATGCTCAGAACGGCCGCCTGGCTGCTGTGAAGTTTGGCTTCCAGTGGGCCAGTACGCGTGCTGCTGTTGAGCATTATCTTGCCACACGGTATGACCGATCGGTAACGAGCAAGAAGAAACAAGGCTCTTGATTTTATCCTGAAAGTGGGATAAAATCACCTATAGAAATGACCGCCGCCGCGAAGGGCTGGACCCCCTCCGCGGCAGCGTAACCACACGCCTGTCTGAGCCAGGTGCATGGCTGGGCCTATGATAACACCATAGGGCGACCCCCGGCGGCATCCTGCTATCTAAGCGGTGGGATGTCGTTTTCGCGTTCCGCGCTTGTCATTTCTCGCGGACATTGCGCCGGAGGTCCCCGATGTACTGGGCCTATTTCCCCGTGCGCGCCGACCTCCGGCAGGAGGTCACTCTGATGCGCGTCCTTGTCCCCGTTCCACCACCACCATCCGTAGCCTGTCGGACATCTCCCACCCCCACCTGGTCTGTTCCACCACCGTCGGCCACTCGCTGGCGGCACCAGCGTGTCGCCAATGTGCGGCACTGACTCGCGCTGCGCCATCTGCAACCAGCCCTTCGACGGTGAGCACACCATGCCAACGACCGACGGTGGCCGAGTGCACGTGCGCTGTGCTGATCGCGAAGCTGCTACGCGGTGGCAGTGGCGCAGCCGCACCGCACACTCGGATCTCGTGACACTAACGGTGGGGGTGATCGTGGCCGCCACGCGCGTCCATCTGGCTGCGGCGTTGCTGCTGGCAGCTGGCGGTCTAGTGGCGCACCTCTGGTTTCACCGTCGCTGGTGGTACTACGTCGATCGGGACCTTCAGCATTGGCTTCGGAGCAGCCACCGTCATCGCTGAGTCGCCGTGTTGGGGCGCCAGATGGCGCTTCGATCCCTCCTTACGACAGATGAAGGAACAACCATGACAACGGACCACGGCCACTTCGGGTATCAGATCCTGCGCCGTCAGGCGCGCCAACTCCTCAGCCTCGTCCGAGATGTCATCGCCCGGAACGGGAACGAGGTGGTCGCGCAGATCGACCCGCAGTATGCCACTTTGCTCAGTCTCATGCAGTACGAGCTGGATGCTAGATGCGCTCGCTGTGGCGAGGAGCACCTCGAGGGTCTTGAAGGCTACATCCGGTTCCGCACCCGCGCCTATGCCGGCGTCTGCGCATCTTGCTTTTCCAAGCTATCGAATGAGGAGCCCTCGGACCCGGCGCGCGTCGCCCAGCTCGGTGCGATCGCCCGGTACCGCCCGGGCCTTGTTGCCGGGGCGTTCGTCGCCACCCTGGACCGCCGCGACATCGAGTGGTACGAGTTCGAGACGCGCCTCGGGGTGGATGAACTGACCGTCGCGCGGCTCGCGCTCTCGCCGCTTCCGCGACCCGAGCACTTCGACGAGGACGCCGCCGCGCTCGCCTCCTGGAGCCGCTGCAACCTCGACGCGCTCGTCGAGCTGCTGGGCCCGCCCCCGGTGCCACGGATCCCGCCGGACGAGCTGGAGACGCGTGACAACTCGGAGGATGTCCCCTTCTAGTACTTCAATGGAGTACCATCATGCCCGTTTTCGAAAAAGCGCCCGCTCGTCCTGCAGACACATCCTCGCCGGCTCAGGCGGGTACATCGCCATCGCGCACGCCGCGCCGCCCGCCTCCAAGCGGGTATGAGGGCCTCCTTGCCCGCCTCGCGCTCCTGATGGCGCTCGTCGTTGTCATAGGTATCTGGTGGCTCGGCGCCTATAGCACGTTGCGTTGGCTTGACACCTCCGGGGTCTCACTCGTCGCGGTCGGGCTCGCCGCATGGGCGTTGCCAATCGGGGTGACGATCCTGGAATCTGGCACGATCGCCGCCCGGAGCCGACTGCCGTGGCTATGGCTGGCGTGGGCGATCGTGCTCGTCTTCGACATCGTCACGACCGCTATTGGCCTCTTGCTTGTGGCGAATGGTCACACAGTGTTTGGCTACCGTTTCGCGACCGACGATGCAAGCTCGCAGGCGGTGGCAGGCATCCTGGGGGCAATCATCGCACTCGTTCCGGAGCCGGCCGCAAGGGCAATCATTCGCGAGCTGTGGAGGTAGCGTGATGACCATCGAGCGCGGCATCGAGCTGCAGCTTCTCGGTATCCTCGTGCTGCTCGCCACAGGCGCCTGGTTCTGGGCGCGCCGCCAGCTGGCACTCTGGCGCCTGGTGGTCGCAGTGCCTCAGCGGCGCCATCCCCAGCGTGCACACGTGGAGCCTAGAGCTCTCCCTGGAGCCGGCGCCGCGCTCGCGAATCCACCGACCGATCTGCGGATGACGCTGGAGGAGCTTGCCCGCCAAGACCCGGAGGGGCGCTACCGCCTTCCCATCGGCTGGAGCCTCGTCGGCGAGGAGGCACGGTTGAGCCGGGCACGCCTCGTCGGCGACGTGAACCACATCCTCGTGAGCGGCCAGAGCGATGGCGGCAAGGACACGTGGGCGATCGGCGCGCTGCTGTCCCTGTGCGCGCAGCACCAACCTTCGGAGCTGCAGCTCTGCGTCGTTGACGGCAAGGGGCTCGACTTCGTGGGCTTCGCGGGCAAGAGCCACGTCTGGCGGCTGGCGCTCGCACCGGGCGAGATCGCGCCAGCGATGAAAGCGCTGACGGCTGAACGCGACCGGCGCCGGCAAGTCTTGCAGGTCGCCGGTGTGAGCAAGTGGGACGCTTACCGTGGCAACCTGCCGCTGTTGGTGGTCTACATCTCGGAGCTGTCGCTGCTCCAGGACGCAGTCGGCAAAAGTGACCTGGAGAGTTGGCTGAATAGTGAGCTGGCGGCGGGCAGGGCATTTGGTATCCGCTACATTATCGCCACGCAAACGGCGAGCAACTACACGACCAGATGGCGCTCCCAGATCGGATTGTACCTCGCAGGCTTCCAGCCGACGGACAGCCAGGATGAGCCAAACACTGGTCTCTCGACCAAGCAGATCCGACTTGCAGGTACCGTGCCTCCTTCCGAGCTCCCACCACCCCCACAAGGCGCCGGCGTCTTCGCCGCGGTGTTCGGCCGCGAGGCGGTCAACGTCCGCGCGCCACTCATAGACGACCGGCAGCGCGCGGCGTGGCTTGCCAGGTTGCCAGGGTTGCCGGCGGTTCCGGCAGAACTAGTTCTGGAGGGTGCCACAGACCAACCAGAAGGCCGCGCAGTCGGACTACAAGGAACTGGTTCCACCGGCGAAGTTGCAGCTGCTGCGGCGGTTCTAGCTGATACTGGCGCGGAGGAACCGGAGTCAGCGAAGATTCGCTCGCTCGCTGCGCAGGGCTGGAGCCGCAACCAGATCGCGAGCGGACTGGGAGGCAACCGCCAGCGTGCGCTCGAGCGAATCCGGCGCGCGCTCGCTGACACACCGTGGGCGTGATGGCAGAGGAAATCGTGAACTACTCTCAGACACCCCAGTGCCAAGTACTGGTCCACGTATTCCTTGGTACATGCATATTCACCCACCACTACCTGGTACTGGAGGGTGCTACTCGCATAGGATCATCGGCCCATTGCGAGAAAGGGCATGTATCAGCTAACCTACTACTGCGAGCGACGTTGGTCGCCAACAACTATCTGCCCGTGCGACGGGGGCGCATCAATCCGTCAGCTGTCCTAGGTCTCCTGTGGCAGGGGGCTGGAGGTTCGGAAAAGCGAATGCTTTTCCGCCCCCAGCCCCCTGCCCTTTTTGATTCGGAGGTGATCATGAACATCGACTGGGATGACGGCAAATTGGTGAGGGTTGCGGCAGTCGCAGAGCGACTCGACTACAGCCCTGACACTATCCGTCGGATGGTCAAGGCAAAGGTGCTCAAGGGCTGCGGCCGCCGGGTCACTACGACCAGTGTTAACGCCTTTCTCCGACAGGTAGAGGAAGGCAATTCACCCTGGCCTGTAAGAATGACGCATAGTGCACCAGGACTCCGAGCCAGCAAGCGCGCCACAAGGCGGAGCAAGGCCCAGTCTCAAGGCTGTGAGACCAAGAAGGCTAGTTCGGCATCGTCACAGAGCAGCACGCGGAAGGGCAAGAAACTCAAGCTCAAATTGTAGACGTGGCTTCAGAAAGCCCTCAACCACCTCTCATCAACGATGAGGTGGGTGCCAACAGCCCACCGTCGCCAATATCAACCATCTGCTAAAGCAGGCAGAAAGGGACAATCCACATGGGTCGCAAACGAAGCACACGTCGAACCAAAGGCGAGGGCTCGTACTGGTTCGACAAAAAAAATAACCGTCACGTCTGGTACCTCGAGTACGAAGGCCGCCGTCACACCGTTACGGACCGTGATAAGGACATGGCTGAGAGGAAGTTTCAGGCGCTCCGAAAGCAGATCCTCAGCGGCGTCAACATCGACGGAAGCAAGCAGTTGCTCTCGGAGTGGCTACCGTACTACATCGACAACGAAGTAGCCCGCTACCGGAAGCGTGCCACTGCTCATGACTACACGAAAAGAGCCGACTACTTCATTCTCCCGACGCTTGGTGAGTACCGGCTCTGTGACCTTACCCGTCACATCTGTCTTGCGTGGGTCAACGCAGTAGTCGACTATCGGAGCGTGAAGGGCAAGCCCTGGTCACTCACCAGTATTAAGCAGGCTCGAAACCTTCTTAACAGAGCCCTTGATGCTGCCGTTGCCGAAAGATACCTTGAGTACAACCCTATGTCCTCGGTCAAGGTACCTGATCGGCGCATTGGCGATGAACTCGTGATCGAGGATAAGGGTCCACAGCAGAAAGCCTTTACTCCCGAGCAGCAGGAAGCCTTCCTTGAGGAGGTGCTCCGAACCAACGACCGCCACGGATTCTACGCATACTATCTGCTTGCGGCCGAGCTTGGGTGGCGGCGAGGCGAAGGGCTTGGTATCCGGCTGAAAGATGTCGACTTCGATCAGTTGACCATCTCGATCAACCAGCAGGTCATTCGGCTCGACAGCGAGAAGCTCGTTACAACACCCAAGACTCTTTCGAGCCAACGGGCTCTACCTATCACGCAGGATCTTGCGGCGGTACTGCAGGAGCAGTGCAAACGTGTCGGTGCAACTGGGCCAGACGATCTGCTCTTTCCCAATAAACAAGGACAGCCTCGTCAGCCGAACGGGGTAACCCAGCACGTCCGACGAGTATGCAAGCGGCTCGGCTTTGAGGGTTTCAACCTGCACAGCCTCCGTAAAACCGCAATCACCAACTGGCGGCGGAACGGCGTGGACCTGGAGGTCGCGGGGGCACTCGCCGGTCACAAGGGGGTCAAGGTGACGGCGGAGGTATACAGTGATCCGCAGATGGACCGCAAGCGCGCGGCTATCGAGAAGAAAGGCAAGGCGACGGAATGAAGATGGTGCACTCGTGGGCCAAACACCCACAGATACACCCACAGAACGCCAGAACGCGGCACCCTGCTTGCGCAGAATACCGCGTTGTGATGCTGGTGCCAGGGACCGGGCACGATCCGGTGACCTCGTGTTTTTCAGACACGCGCTCTACCAGCTGAGCTACCCTGGCGAGGGGAGGAGCACCTCACCTAGTGGTGGGCGATGACGGACTCGAACCGCCGACACCCTCGGTGTAAGCGAGGTGCTCTACCAACTGAGCTAATCGCCCGTGGTGCCGAGGAAGGGACTCGAACCCTTATGGATTGCTCCACACGCCCCTCAAACGTGCGCGTCTGCCAGTTCCGCCACCTCGGCGCACTCAAGAATTATAGCCGCACTCGGCGATCCTGTCAAATCGGCCATAAGATGCCAATACACGTCGCAGCAGCCTCACACATGATGCTTATCGTCTGCCCTCACCGACGAGCACACGACATCCTCCGCACCCCTTCCACCCACCGCCCAGCCTTGCGAATAATGCCCGGCAGCACCGTTTATCATGGAGTGCTATACTTCCACCAGCACCCACGATGATTATGTCTCTCACCGGAGCCCTGCACGCTCTTGGCACCAACGAGGTCGGCATGTTCAATCAGGAGATATGGCGCCGCCAGATCGCCGAGCGCCTCGGCGGCTTCGCGCGTAACCCGCGCCAGGAAATGCAGATCGCCGGCGCACCCACCCCCCTCGCCTTCCTCGTTACCCAGACCCTCGACCCATTCCTCGAGGCATTCCAGACAGAGCCCGTCGCAGCGGTCTTAGCACTTGCCGAAACCGCCCGCGGCCCCGGGGCCGACCAGATCGTGCTGCGCGCCACTCGCATGCGCTACCAGCACGCCGCCCAGGTGGACCGCGAGCTGCGCGGAAGCCGCGACCTGCGCCAGACCTGTGAGCAGCTCCTCGTCGAGCTCCAGACCATCCACAGCGTGCGCCAGCGCCTCAACAGCGCTCGCGAGGAGTGGCTGCGCGCCAATCTCGAGCGCGATTTGGACTCGTTCCCCGGCGAGTTCCCCGCTCTCCGCCGCGTCCTCAGCGACCCCGGGGGCCAGGCCCGCGCCGAGGCGCTGCGCCAGCTCCGCTCCCGCAACGGGCGCTTCGCCCCCGCCGATCTGGTGTTGCTCCACGATGGCCTGCGTGACGGAGCCGCCCACGTGCGTGGCACCGCCGCCCGCATGCTTGGGATGATCACCGAGCTCCCGCCACCGCTCCTCACCCGCACGCTTGTCCAGATGGCGCTCCACGACTGCGATGCCGAGACGCGCCACGCAGCGGCGCGTGCGATCGGCATGCTCCGCCACAGCGTCACCTCGCCCCAGCTGCTCCACCAGCTCTCAGACCGCCTCTCCGACAGCGACAGCTTCGTGCGCTCGGCCGCCGCGCTCCTCCTCGGCCAGCTCGGTGAGCTCGCCGCCACGCCGGATATCATCCAGCGGCTGCTCGGCCTGCTCGACGACCACGACGCCTACGCCCGCGAGGCCGCCGCCCACGCCTTCGGCCGGCTCGGGCGCACCGCCGCCTCCCCTGAGGTGCTCGCCGCCCTCACCCGCGCGGCGCAAGACGGCGATATTCAGGTCCATGAGGCCGCCACCGACTCGCTGCTCCTCTTGGGTGAGGCCCACCCTGCTGCGCTCAGAGGCCTCACGCCGGCCCGTAACGGAACGATAACCGATACACGATAAACGTGAGGGCGATCGGTGCAGTACTGCGCCGATCGCCCCCTCATCACTCACGCCTCAAGACTCACGCCTCAAGACTCACGCCTCAGCCGGCACCTTCTCCCTACTCACAGGCGCCGGCGCGGGCTGCGTCGGCTCGAGCATCCGCACGCTCAGCGCCACCAGCACCGCGCTCGCCACGGCCGCGATCAGCACGTACAACAGCCACGGGCTCGGCACCAGCAGCTCCGCGCTCCCGCTGTTGACCACCTCGAAGAACGGGCTTCCCCCAGCAGAGAGCTGTGTCTCAGTTACACCCAGCGCTATGAACGGGTGCGTCGCGATGAAGATCCGGCTCACGTACACGAACAGCGCGGACTCGAGCAGGTCTGACGACACATCCCGCGTGAAGACCAGCCCGAAGATCACCACCAGGAACGGCACCCCCAGCAGCATCAGGATGATCGTGCCCAGCGCGAAGCTCGTGGCCCCCAGCGAGCTGCGCGTCACGGAGGACCAGAACAGCCCGATCGAGGCGTAGAACACGGCTGTGGCCAGCAGCCCTACGAGCGCTATCAGCACCTCAGCCGCGCTCACGCCACCGAACAGAAACGCCAGGCTCATCACCGGCACCACCGCGAGGATTAGCAGCAGCGCGAAGGCCAGCGCCGACGCCAACTTCCCCCACACGATCTGCCACGGCGACAGCAGCGACGCCACCAGCAGGTCGAAGGTCTGGCGCTCCTTCTCTCCGGCGATGCTCCCCGAGGTGAGCGCCGGGGTGATGACACACACCTCCACCAGCGCCACCGCCGCAACCACCAGAAAGAGCGCTTTGCCGATCTGGCGCCCGGCATTCAGGTCCGAGCCGATGTTGCCGGACAGCCCGGAGTAGAGCAGCAGCGTGACGCCGCTCAGGATCAGCAGGTAGATCGTCAGCAGCACGAATGCCCGCGCCCCGCGCATCCGGCTCCGCAGCTCCTTGACGAGGATCGGGTTGAACTCTAGCATCGCGCTCCCCTACACAATCCCCTTCGTCACGTGCAGGAAGATGTCCTCCAGGTCGCCGGCCTGCTCGGCGAAGCGCGTGACCGGCACGCCCTCCCTCACCAGCGCAGCCAGCAGCTCGGCCATGCCGCGCTCGTCGCCGCCGTAGTCCACCAGCAGCGTGTGCGACACTCCCCCGACATCCTCTGCCACCACACGCTCGCCCTCGGTAGTCAGTGGCAGCTCCAGCGCCTGATCACCTTCTGCGCCATCCCTCTCCGCGGCCGGCCCATCTCCGCGCTGCACGCCCAGCACCCCCGGGAAGCCGCGCAGCAGCCCCTCGGCGCGCTCAGGCTCGCCCAGCACCCGCACCTCGAGCGAGCGGTGCGGCTGGAGCGTCCGCAGGATGTCCTGCACGTCGCCGGAGGCCAGCAGCTTGCCGCGCTCGATGATCGCAATGTGCGTGCACATCTCGGCCAGCTCGGTGAGGATATGCGAGCTGATCATGATCGTCTTCCCGAGCGCCCGCAGCTCCTTCAGCAGCTCGCGCAGCTCAATGCGCGCCCGCGGGTCCAGCCCGCTCGCCGGCTCATCCAGGATCAACAGACGCGGGTCGTGCATCATAGTGCGCGCCAGGCTCAGGCGCTGCTTCATACCGCGCGACAGGTTCATCACCAGGTCGTCGCGCTTGTGCCCCAGGTCCACGAGCCCGAGCAGCTCGCCGATCAGCCCGGCTCTGCGCTCCAGCGGCACCCCGTAGGCCCGCCCGAAGAAGTCCAGGTACTCCCAGGACTTCATGTTCTCGTACACGCCGAAGAAGTCCGGCATAAACCCCACCACCCGCCGCACGCCGCGCGGATCTTTCGCCACTGAGATACCCGCGACGTGCGCCTCGCCGCCGCTTGGCTGGAGCAGGGTCGTCAGGATACGCATGGTGGTGGTCTTGCCGGCACCGTTCGGGCCGATGAAGCCGAAGATCGCGCCCTCGGGGATCTTCAGGTTCAGGTGGTCCAACGCCAGATTCGAGCCGAAGCGGCGCGTCAGGTCGCGGGTCTCGACGATCGCTGGCATGATGTGCTCCGTGTCCGCTAGCTGGTCACTGAGTATGATACCCAAAATCGGCCTGTGCTACAATACCGCCGCGCATTTCGCACCCCTCGAGTGAGTCTGCCATGTTCGCCGACCGACCCTCGGCCGCGCCCAGTCGCCCGCAGGCGCCGCGCGCCCACCCCGACCGCCCGTACCTGATCTTCTTCGCGGATACGCCCGAGGGACTGCTGCTCGAGCTGCTCCAGCGGCCCGGCGTGCTCGGCGCGCTCTCAGCCGGAGGTTTCGGTGTGGCGGTGGCCTTGGACCAGCTGAGCGAGGCCCGCGCGATCGAGGCCCGGCTGCTCAACGATGCGGGGGTGCCGACGATCGGGTGGCTGGTGCTGCCGGCCGAGGAGGGGCAGACGTTCAGCCTCCAGAACTACCCGCGCGCCGAGGCGGCCTACCGCGACTTCCGCGCCTGGGCGCTCGCCCACGCTCTACGCTTCGAGGGAGTCGGGCTGGATATCGAGCCGCCCCTCGGCGAGCTCGAGCGCGGCGGCTGGCGCACCCTGCGCTCGCTCGCCAGCAGGCTGTGGCTCGCGCGCGACAACGCGCTCTACCCCTCCGCGCGGGCAGCGTACGTCGCGCTCGTGGCGGCCATCCAGGCCGACGGATACGAGGTGCACGCCTACCAGCTCCCGCTGGTCGCCGACGACCGCCGCGCCGGCACGACGATCGTGCAGCGGGGGCTCGATATCGTTGACCTGCCGGTGGACCTGGAGGTGCTGGTCTGCTCGAGCGGGGTGCCGATCGACTGGCTCGGCTTTGACCTCGGCGGGGCGCTGGTAGACAGCTACGGCCCTGCCGCCGATGCGCTCGCGGTGGGCGCAGGCCCCTACGCCGGCTCCGCGCCGCTCGCGTGGTGGGCGCTGCGCCGCGATCTGCTGCTGGCGGCGCGCCACGTCGATACGATCTACATCGCGACGCTGGAGGCCTGCGTGTGCTCCGGCACGCTCGAGGCGCTCGTCGGGCTGGAGTGGGACGCGCCGACTCGCGTGGCCCCCATGCGGCGGGTGCTTGTCGGCGTGCTGCGCACCGCCCTGCTGCTGGCCCTGGTCATCGGCCGCTACGGCCGCGCGGCGCTGGCGTGGTCCGGCTGGCTGCTGGCCCTCGCTATCTGGCTCCGCTCCCGCCGCCGGCCTAGCGGACGCACAGAGCGCGACAAGCCGTTCTGACGCCTCGAGGCTTAGCCTTGCGTTCCGCTCTGTCCCTCTGCCTCGCGCGCCAGCAGTGCACGCTTGCGCTCGACGCCCCAGCGGTACCCGCCGAGCTCGCCATCGCTGCGCACCACCCGGTGGCACGGGATGGCCACCGCCAGCGTGTTCGCACCGCAGGCCTGCGCCACCGCGCGCGTGGCCCCCGGCTGACCGATGCGCTCCGCCAGCTCCCCGTAGCTCACGGTCTCGCCGTGGTGAAGCGAGCGCAGCGCCTCCCACACCCGCCGCTGAAACGCCGTGCCCTGAATGTCCAGCGGCACGTCGAGCACGCCGCGCGGCGCCTCGATGAACGCCAGCACCCGCCCGATCCACGCGCTGAACGCGCCGTCGCCGTCGGAGATCTCGGCGCGCGGGAAGCGCTCGTGCAGCCGCCCCCGCAGCGCCTCCGGCCCGTCGCCGAACTCGATCGCGCAGATGCCGCGCTCGGTGGCCGCCACCAGCGCCCAGCCGAGGTAGCATGGCATCACGGCGGCGGTGATCCGCTCCCCCGGCCCACCGGCCCGGTATGCCGAGGGGGTCATCCCCAGCGCGCCCACACCCCCCTCGTAGAAGCGGCTGCTCGACTCGAAGCCAGCGTTGTACAGCGCGTCCGTCACCGTGGCATCCTGCCGCAGCCGGTCGCGCACCCGGCGCTGGCGGTGACTCAGGGCGTACTGCTTCGGCGTGACCCCGACGGTGGCCTTGAACAGCCGCTGGAAGTGGTACGGGCTCAGCCCGGCCGCGTCGGCCAGCTCGCGCAGCGCCGGCTCGGCCTCCGCCTCCTCGATCCGCTTGCACGCCGCCAGGATGGCGTCGGCGTGCGGCGGGCGAAGCGCGGTGGGCGCCGGCGCGCAGCGCTTGCAGGCCCGGAAGCCGGCCGCCTCAGCCTCGGCGCAGCTCTCGAACAGCCGCACGTTGCCGCGGTTCGGCCTGCGCGAGGGGCACCACGGCCGGCAGTAGACGCCGGTGGTGCGGACGCCGTAGAAAAACACGCCGTCCGCCCCCCGGTCGCGCGCCACGATCGCCTCCCAGCGGGCATCGTCCGTCGTGTAGGTAGTCTCGGTCACTGCCGCCTCGCTCATGGTCTACTCCGCTACCTTTGTCCGTCCCATGCGTATCGTAGCCGCCGCGCGCCCGCTGCGCCATCCGATTCTTGCGCTGGTATTCTCGCACACATGAAACAGCCCGCCGGCCACTCAGGCCAGCGGGCTGTCTCGCATCCGGAGGCTCTACTGCGCGCGCCGCAGGCCGAGACACTGGAAGACGACCAGCGCGTCAACCACCACGGCCAGCCCCCGGACCACCCACCATCCTGTGGGCGTGGGCGGCAGTCAGCCGAGCACGAGCAGCACAACGCTGTCCGGGATCCAGAGCGCACCAGCACGGTCAGGGCGAGGTAGGCGGGGCGTGAGCGAGCCCGTGGCAGCCACGAGGAGCAGCGCCGTAAGCGTCAGGGGGAGCAGCACGAGCAGCGCCTGCGCCTGGGCGAAGAGCGGCACCAGCGCCTGAGGGGAGGTATCCGCAGCAGCGCCAGCGCGTAGGCTAGCAGGCCCTGCCACCAGGCTCCGCCGAAGGTGATCACCGAGAGAGTCAGCATCATCGCGGTCGTCGCCCACTGGCCCGGAGCAGGCGACACCACGACGATGATAGCAGGGGTGTCGCGGCGGCAGGGCGCCCCTGGCTCTACGCGGCTACCGCGGGCAACGCCAGCACGTTGGTCGTCTCCGCAACGTGCTTCAGGTCGCGCAGCCGGTCGGCGATGTCGTTATCGAACACCCGCGCCAGCACAGGGTCGAGCACCGGCCGAAGCCAGGATGGCCGCGCGGTGAGCGCGTAGCGGAACACCACCCGCGTCCGGCGCGGCGCCAGCTCGAAGAAGCGCCACGACCCCGCGAACGACGCCAGGATGGCCGGGCCGCGCGTCATCTTCACCGCTACCACCCGCGGCCTGCGGTACGACACGTACTCGGTCTCCATGCCCATCCCCAGCCGCGAGACGCACCACGCGCGCACGCCCACCCCCGCCTCGGCCGCGCCGCCCACCAGCCGCGCCTCCTTCAAAAACGGGTCCCACAGCAGCCGCCGTCCATAGTCCTGCGTCAGGTCGAAGAGGTCCTCGGCGGAGGCTTCGATCACAATCTCGCGTCCAATCGTCGGCATAGCTCCTCCTTACAGCACAGCGGGCAGGCTCGGCGCCAGCCGCAGCGCGGCGGTCAGGCGGCCCCACGGCGTCTCGCCCGCAGCCCCCAGCGCGTTCAGCCAGGTGGCCGCCGACACGTAGCGCATCAGGCGGCGGTCCACCCGCGCCCCGCCCCGCTCCGAGAGCTCCTGCCAGCGCGGCATCATGCTCTCGGTGATCCAGCGCCAGCGCTCCGCGAACTCGCCGATGCTGCCGTCGGGCGCGTAGCTGGCGAAGGTCTCCAGCTGCGAGGGGATCGGCGAGGGGATCCAGCCGGCGATGCGCTCCCACAGCGCGGGGGCGAGGTCGTACACGCCCGGCTGGAGCACCTGTCGCTGCTCGAACTCCAGCAGCGCGGTGTTGCCCCGCCACACCAGCTCGCTCTGCCCCGAGCGCCGGCCGGCGTCGATCTGGCGCCACCCCTCCAGCACCTGCGCATCCAGTCCCTCGGCCGCGGCGATGCCCTCGATCTCCTCCAGGCCCGCGCGTTGGTAGGCCAGGTGCTGCCAGTAGATATCGCCGAAGACCAGCGCGTTGCCGGCGCAGAGCTGGCGGAAGATCAGGCCGGCCTCGCACGGCCACAGCCCTATCAGGGTAGATGCGCCGCTGTAGCGTAGCGCCAGCATCAGGTGCATGCCCCGCCCGACCGTGGCCGAGGTCAGCGCGGCCATGCCAGCCCACTTGTACACGTCGGGCGCGCGCAGGTACATCTCGGCGTAGGCCTCGGTGATATGCAGGTTGCGCCGCGCCAGGTCCATCGTGCTCAGGTCGCCGCTCATGGCCAACCCGATCCGCCGGCTCGCCTGCTGCTCCCAGTGTGCGCGTGTACGGGTCATCGTCGTCTCTCCATCGTCGCCGTATCTGCGCACAGCATACCTGCCCGCCGTCGGCTGCACGTTACGGTCGGCGTTACAGAAACGACCCGTAGAACCCAGGAGCTTGAGCCCTGGGAGGTATCGCGTGGGGAGATATCGTTCGCGGAGGAAGGCGTGACGGGAGAAGAAGAGACGAGGAGCTCGTAACGCTCAGGCGGAGGGGGCGCGCATCAGCCGTGCCGCGAGCGCCAGACCGCCAACCAGCGCGGCCACGATAGCGAAGGCCAGCAGCGGCGAGCTCGTCACCAGGTCGCCGGCCAGCACCAGCAGCGCCAGCGAGGGGAGGACGCCCGCGAGCGACGCCAGGGTGTAGCTCCAGAAGGAGATCGGGGAGTAGCCGGCCGCCAGCGACACCAGCGGGTAGGCTGGGCCGGGCAGCAGCCGCAGCAGCATCACACCGCGCCAGCTCATGCGCCCCGCGAGACCTGTGAGCCGCTCACGGGTCTCTGGCGACAGCCGCCGCTCCAGCAGCCCACGCCCCCAGCGGCGCGACAGCCAGAAGCCTACGCTCGCGCCCAGCACATCCGCCGCCAGCACATACAGCAGCCCGAGCGGCGGCCCGAACGCCAGCCCGGCGCCGATCTGGAGGACCGTAGCGGGCACCACCGGCACCACCAGCACCGCCGCCAGTGCGGCCACCAGCGCCACCGGCCCCCAGGGCCCCAGCCCAGCAAGCGCGGCGCGGATGCCCTCGGGGTTCAGCACCGCGCCAGTAGTGCGCAGCAGCCACAGGCCCGCAAGCCCAGCCAGCGCCAGGGCGGCCAACAGCGCCAGATTCCGGGGTGTCAGCAGAGCGCGGAGATACAGCATTGTTGTGAGATCAGAGATGCAAGACGAAGGACCAAGGACGACTACTCAACTCTCAAGACTCAGGCCTCAAGACTCAAACCTCCAGACACGCGCCTCACGCCTCGACCCGGTCCATCACATACACCGCCAGGTCGCAGATGCCGCTCGTCACCTCGTAGCTGCGCCGGATCGCGAAGTGCGTCATCAGCAGCGCGCGGTAGTCGGCGTCGGTGCGGATGTGGTCGCCGCGGTCCAGCCAGTGCATCAGGTGCCCTGGCGCGTTCCACACCCGGCGCGTCGGGATATCCTCCAGCACCAGCAGGCGCGCGCCCGGCTTCAGCACGCGGTGCAGCTCCGCCACCGACGCGCGCACCAGCCAGTCCGGCAGGTGATGGAACACCCCCAGCACCAGCGCGCCGTCGAACTGCCCGCTCGCGAACCCCAGCGAGCCGCCGCTCATCACCGCGTAGCGGCCGCGCCCCGTTTGGCTGGCGTAGCGCACGTAGTGGCGCGCCACATCGAAGCCGGTGTACGAGCCGGGCGGGAAGCACTCCTCGGACACACCCGTGCCGCAGCCGAAGTCCAGGTACGAGCGCCGCCCGCCGCCCGCCGCCACCAGCTCACGCGCCACGATCGCGCGCTCGGCGCGGAAGCCGTTCTCGGCGATGCTCCGCAGCGCCAACCAAAGCTGGGGGTTCTCGGAGAGCCGGTTAAGAATTGTCTGTATCATCTTCAGCTTTCCACGCGCGCCCGGCAGATCACGGAGAGCCCGGCCGGGAACGAGCCGCCGCGCGCCAGCCAGGCCGCCTCGGCCACCAGCGGCCAGCGCATCGCCTCGTTGACCAGCGGCGAGGGGGGCGTCAGATCGGAGTCCTCGCGCTCCACAGCCGGCAGCGCCCGCTCCAGCAGCCGCTGCGCAAGCGGCAGCGGCAGCAGCAGGCTGTTGACGTACGAGAGGCGCTCCACGGCGAAGCCCTGCGCCTCCAGCAGCGCGCGTACCTCAGCGGCCGTGTAGCGCCGCCGCCCGTGCACGGCCCGGTCGTGCTTGCCGCGCAGCAGCTCGAACGCCGGCAGCCGGATCAGCAGCCTCCCCCCTGGCCGCAGCACCCGCCGCGCCTCCGCCAGCGCTGGCGCCTCGTTCGGAACGGCCCGGTGGTACAGCACCTCGAACGACGTCACCAGGTCGAAGCTCGCGTCCGCGAACGGCAACTCCAGCACCGAGGCTCGCGCCAGGGCGCCAGGCGCCCGCGGCCCGGCGTGCTCCAGCGCCTCGGGCATCAAGTCGATTCCGGCCACGGAGCCGTAGCGCCGCAGAAACAGGGCGTTACCGCCCGTGCCGCAGCCGGCGTCCAGCACGCGCAGGTCGCGCCGACCGCGGTAGACCTCATCCAGCAGCGCTGCCGCGATCGCCCGCATCCCACCGTACCACCAGTGGCTGGCCTCCACGGCGGCCATCGTTGTGTACTCAGCGCGTTCCATGGTCTCAGGCACAAAAAAGAGGCGGCGCGGAGTGTTCATCTCCACACCCCTCCTAAGACTTCGGAGAGAGTGTACCAGAAGCGCTAGGAGGGCGCAAATCACCGATTTCGCTCATACCTCGCGCACGCCACGCAATGCACCAGGCCCTGGCACCGTGCTACACTCAGCGGCGTGTGCGGCGTGCCTTCTCGATCACGCTACCTCAAGAGGTACCCTATGGCCCTCGGACGTCTTAGAATCGCAGCACAGCTCAGCCTGCTCGTCAGCGCCACATCGCTCGCCACCATCATCGTGCTTGGCATGCTGTGGGTAGCCGAGACACACAGCATCGTCGAGGTGGAGATCGAGGAGCGCGCCACCACCATGATCCAGGCCGCCGCCGATCTCCTCGCAACGCCCCTGGCCTACGGCGACACCTCCTCCGCTGACAGACTACTCGCCTCGCTGGTCCGCGAGGACGCCCTCGACCGCGTGTACGTTGTGGCCCCATCCGGCGTGGTAGTCGCAAGCCACGGCCAGGACCACGACGGTGACCCGCACCTGACCGACGAGGCCGCCTTCGCTCTCCAGGCCCTCGGCTCCGACCAGCCGCTCATCAGAACCCATGGCGCCCACCTGGATATCGCGGTGCCGATCCTGCTCGACGGCCGGCCGATGGGCGTGCTCAGTGGCGAGACATCGTTCGAGGACGCGATGAGCGAGATCCTAGCCGCCCTGCCCCGCCTGCTGCTCATCGGCCTCTTGGTGGCGCTGGCGGCGGGTGGCATCGCAGTGGCGATCGGGCGCTACATCGCCGCCCCCCTCAAGCTCCTCGCCGACGCAGCCACGGCGGTGGGCGAGGGCCGGCTCGAGCCGCTGCCCTTCATCAGCCGTGGCGGCGAGGTGGGGACGCTCGCGGCGGCCTTCGGGCGCATGGTCGAGGACCTGCGTAATGCCCAGGCCGACGTCGCGGAGCAACAGCGCACCCTCGAGGCTCGCGTGGCACGCCGCACGGCTGACCTGGAGCGCGCCCTGGCCGACCTCAGGGAGGCCTCCGACGAGCGTGAGCAGCTCACCACAGCCGTCCGGGAGCTCGCCAGCCCGGTGATGCCGGTGCTCGAGGGCATTCTGGTGATGCCGCTGATCGGCGTGGTGGACTCGCAGCGTGCGGCCGATCTCACCGCCGCCCTGCTCCGCGGCATCCAGCAGCACCACACCAGCATCGTCATCATTGACGTCACCGGCGTGCCGATCGTGGACACGCAGGTGGCGCGCGTGCTGCTCCAGGCCGCAGAAGCTACCCGCCTCCTCGGCGCGCGTACAGTGCTGGTGGGCCTGCGCCCCGAGCTCGCCCAGACGATCGTCGGCCTCGGCGTGGACCTCTCGGCGATCGTCACCCGCGCCGATCTCCAGAGTGGCGTGGACTACGCCATACGCGCGCGCAAGCGGTAGCAGGCGATAGACAATCGACCAAGGGCGAAAGACCACCGACCACCGACGAAGGACGAACGACCAGGGAGAGCAACGCTCTGCTTTGATCCTTCGTCCTTCGTCGGTGGTCTTCAGTCCGTCGTCCGTCGTCCCTGTATGGTAAGATACGTGTCGAAGATGAGAGGAGGCAGACGATGAAGCTTTCCCCGGCCAAGATCGAGCAGCTCGCCGCCGACCTGCTGGACCAGCTCGCGGAGATCGACGGCGTGCTCTTCCAGGGCGAGGACGGCCAGATCCGGCAGGCGGCCGAGCAGATCATCACCGACGAGCTGATGACCGAGGAGAACCTCGACGGCGAGATCCACAAGCTCCTGCAGGCCTACAAGTACGAGATCACTATGGGCCGCATGAGCTATGATGAGCTCTTCAAGAAGACCAAGGCCCGCCTCGTCAAAGAGCGCCGCCTCGTCCTCTAACGCTGATCACTGAAGGCACTCGCACTCAGCTCTCGCACGCAAACCTCACGAGAGTCGCTCCGCCTCCCGCCGCAGGATACGCTGCGCCGCCGCCAGTGAGGTGGCGTACGTCGGGTCCATCCCAAAGTAGCTCAGATTGCGCGCCCCCAGGTTGTGCCCCTTGCTGTACGGCGTGTCAGACGCATAGTGCAGGAAGCCGATGTCGAACGGCGGCCTGATGAAGCTCACGATCTCCCCAGCGGGGTGGCGCTGGGCGAAGGTGTGCTCATAGATCGCATTCAGGTACGGCCCGCCCTCCATCTCCACGTCGGTGAAAAAGTCGCGGTAGCAGGCGTCCAGGAACGCCGCGTTCTGAAGAAACGTCCCGCGCGACGTCACCGCCTTCTGGTTGTCCAGCACGCTCCCGTGGGCCAGGTACGGCTCCACATCCGCCGCTGCGAAGCACGGCTGGAAACTGTAGCTGTTGCCGGTGTGCTCGTCGTACACCTCGCTCGGGATCAGCACGTCGCCGATTTTGCCGTTGAGGGTGGCGGCCTTGCCGATCACATACACCCCGCATAGCTCCCCCACGCTCCGCCCCAGGATCTTCAGGATGTGGTAGGCCGCCAGGCCGAGCGGGTAGTCGATGTTGACGATCAGCGCCTCGCTCTTCCGCAGCCGCTCCCTCACGTCCGGCCGCAGCCGCGGGTCGATCCGCGCCGGGTCCAGCTTCGAGAGCTCGATCACCTGCGCGTCCACATCCACGTAGAAGCGGCTCGGCACGCGGTGGATGCCGAGGTCGCGCTCCTCCTCGGCGCGGCGGGCGAACAGGGGGGCGCTGGACGGCTCGGCCTGGTACTTCTTCTGCACATAGTAGAAGAAGTTTTCCAGCGACGAGGGCACCTGCTCGGCCACGATCTTCTCGTACTCGCTCAGCAGCCCGGCGTGGTCACGCGCCCGGATAAAGCCCAATAGCTCCTGGGTGTTGCGCAGCGCGAAGCCGGAGAGCAGGTTCACCAGGCTGTGGGTGTTGCTGGAGACGAAGTACACCGGACGGCTGTGCAGATCCAGCCCCGGCAGCGAGCGCTCGATGTGCCACCACCAGCGCAGCGTGGCGCGCTCGTAGTCCATCAGCGAGCCGCCGAGCATGCGCACCGCGAAGCGCTTGCGCCAGCGCGCCATGCGCAGCAGCCGCTGCGGCGTCCCCTCGCCCCAGATCGTGTGCAGCCGCCGCGTATCCTCGCCGCCCAGGCGCAGCGCCGTGGTCAGCGCCGCCTGCTCGTGTAGCTCGAGCTCCTCGCCGGCGCACATGCGCTCCAGCGCGGCGAGCGGCAGCGGGTGGCTCAGGAGCGCGTGGATCTTGTTCCACTCCACCTGGAAGGCCAGCAGCATCGGCACCAGGTCGTCCACGTCCGAGGGGCTGGCCACCAGCACCGCCAGCCGGTCACGGCCGTCGAAGAACATCTTGCGCCGCCGGCCGGGGGCGCTCACCGGCTGCCAGCTCAGCACGTCGCCCAGCCCGTGACGCGCGAAGACCTCGTGCGACTGGCCGAGCAGCACCAGGCGCACCTCGTCGATGCAGGCCGGCAGCCGCAGCGAGGTGTACGTCAGCGCCGAGAGGTCCGGCGCCTCATCGCGCACCCCCACGTGGAGGCTCGGCTCGAAGGCCGCGTACGGCTCGGCCAGCGCCTGCACCTGGATCTCACCCGTGCTCCGCAGCAACGAGTGGTAGGTGCGGTGGAACAGCTCGAGTGGCGCGCGGACGGCGGGGTCATTGATGTGCATGTCCTACGACACCCCGATATCCCAGGCGGCCTGGAGGTCCTTCGAGGAGTAGCGCCGGAAGGCGAGCACGGTGTTGGTGCGCGTCACGCCATCGATCTTCGCCAGCCCCTCCGGCACTGCCTCGGCCAGCTGGTCGTACTCCGGCAGGCGCACCACGACGATGATGTCGTACTCGCCGGTGACGCTGTAGACCTCAGACACGTTCGGCATGTTGGCGATCGCCTGCGCCACGCTGGCGATCTTCTCCGGCTCAGCGTGGATCATCACAAAGGCTGTGAGCATCGTCGGTCC
>JBDLTZ010000212.1:0-10072 GCA_039805565.1 Chloroflexota bacterium
CCCGCCTGTCCCGGCGGCCGGCGCTACCTCCAAGCCCAGCGCGACCGCGCACGAGAGTGAGTCCCACCCCGCTTTTGGTCGGCGCATCCCGCGCGTGCTATACTTCTCGCGAAGCGAGCAACGCAGAACACAGAGGGAGCGCGCCGATGAAGGCTGTCGTGATGGCAGGGGGTGAAGGCTCCCGCCTGCGCCCACTGACGATAAACCGTCCCAAGCCGATGGTCCCGATCGTTGACCGGCAGGTCATGGCGCATATCATCGAGCTCCTCAAGAGCCACGGCATCACCGAGATCGTCGTCACCGTCCAGTACCTCGCCAACGTCATCCAGGACCACTTTGGCGACGGCTCCTCGCTCGGCGTGAAGATCGAGTACTCCCTCGAGGAGCAGCCGCTGGGAACGGCCGGCAGTGTGCGGAACGCCGAGCATCTGCTGCAGGAGCCGTTCCTGGTGATCTCCGGCGACGCCCTGACCGACTTCGACCTGAGCAAGATCATCGCCTACCACACTGAGCGCAGCGCCACCGCCACCATCACCCTCACGCGCGTGCCCAACCCGCTGGACTACGGCGTGATCATCGTGGACGACAAGAGCAACGTGCGCCAGTTCCTCGAGAAGCCGAGCTGGGGCGAGGTGTTCTCCGACACGGTGAATACCGGGATCTACATGCTGAGCCCCGAGGTGTTCCGTCACATCGAGCGCGGCAAATTCACCGACTGGTCCAAGGATGTGTTTCCCAAGATGCTGCGCAGCGGCGACTCGCTGGTGGGGTACGTGGCCGAGGGGTACTGGACCGACGTCGGCACGATCGAGGAGTACATGCGCGCCAGCCGGGACTATATGACCGGCAAGGTGAACCTGGCGCGCGTCGGGCACCGCGCCTTTGATGACGTGTGGCTGGAGGGGGACGCCGAGATCGCGTCGGACGCGCAGTTTCACGGGCCGGTGTACCTGGGCCACGGCGCCAAGATCAAGGGCGGCGCTATCATTCACGGGCCGACGGCCATCCGAGACTACACGATCGTGGACACGCGCGCCACGGTGGACCGCTCGATCATCTGGCGTAACTCGTACATCGGCGAGCGCGCCGAGCTGCGCGGGGCGATCGTGCTGCGGCAGTGCAACATCAAGAGCCGCGCGGTGCTGTTCGAGGGCACCGTGGTGGGCGACCAGACGATCATCAATTCGGGCGCGGTGATCGGCGCCAATGTGAAGATCTGGCCCTCCAAGGAGGTGGACGAGGGCGCCACGATCAGCTCGAGCATCATCTGGGGCTCTCAGGGGCGGCGCGTGCTGTTCGGGCGCAACGGGATCTCCGGCCTGGTGAACATCGACCTCACGCCGGAGTTCTGCGCCAAGCTCGGCGCGGCCTTCGGCGCGACCCTGCCGCGCGGCACCACGGTGACGATCAACCGCGACGCGCACTACACGCCACGCATGCTGAAGCGGGCCATGATCGCAGGGCTGCCCTCGGCCGGGGTACACGTCTCCGATCTGGAGAGCGTGCCGATCCCGGTGGCGCGCTACATCACCCACGCCACCGGCGCCTCGGGCGGCGTACACGTGCGTCTCTCGCCGCTGGATAACCGGGTGGTGGACATTAAGTTCTTCGACTCCGACGGGCTGGACATCGACACCGCTAACCAGCGCAAGGTGGAGGGGGTGTTCTTCCGCGAGGACTACCGGCGGGTGTACCTGGACGAGATCGGCCGCATCGCTAAGCCGGAGGGGCTGGACAAGCTCTACATCGACGGCTTCTTTCGGGCGCTGCGCCCCGAGGCGCTGGCAGCGATAGCCCGCGACTTCAGCCTGGTGATCGACTACGCCAACGCCAACGCCTCGAACGTGCTGCCGACCATCCTGCGGCGCCTGGAGGTGAATGTCGTCGAGCTGAACGCCAACGTGAACGACACGCGCCTGGTGCAGACGACGCAGGAGTTCGAGGAGGGCATGGAGCGCATGGCGCGCATCGTGCCGGTGCTTGGCGCGGCGATGGGGGTGCGGATCGACAGCGGCGGCGAGAAGCTGTTCCTGGTAGACGAGGCCGGGCGGCGGCTGCCGAACATGCAGGCCTTCGCGGCGGTGACGGCGCTGGCGATGGCGGAGAGCGGCGGCGGGACGGTGGCGGTGCCGGTGACGGCGCCCCGCGCATTCGAGGAGATCGCGGCGCGCTACGGTGGGCAGATCATCCGCACCCGCGCGACTCTGGCGGCGCTGATGCGGACGGCGGCGGCGAGCCGGGACATGCTGCTCCTGGGGGATGGCAGCGGCAACTATATCTTCCCCAGGTTCTACCCGATCGCCGATGGGCTGTTCTCGATCGTGAAGATCATGGAGCTGCTGACGTTGCGCGGCGCCCGGCTCTCGGAGGTAGTGCGCGACCTGCCGCGCTACCACATGAGCCAGGCGCGCGTGCCCTGCCGCTGGGAGTACAAGGGCAAGGTCATGCGCATCCTGAACCAGCAGTACCACGACCGCAAGCTGGACCAGGTGGACGGGGTGAAGATCGACCTGGGCGACGAGTGGGTGCTGATCCTGCCCGACCCGGACGGGCCCTTCTTCCACATTATCGCGGAGGGCTCGAGCGATGAGCAGGCGCGCGTGCTGACCGAGAAGTACGCCGGTCTGGTAACCGGGCTCCAGTGAGGCAAGCGGGGGACGCCCCTTGCCCCCGCGCGGCCGGCGCCGTATAATGCACCCATACTCGCAAATCCGTGCTACGAGCCCAGCGCGGGCGGCCCTCGCCCCGCAGACCACGAGGCCCCGATGATCCCACGCAAGATCGCCCTGCGGAATTTTATGTGCTACCGCGAGGGTCTGCCCCCGCTCGACTTTGACGGCATCGGTATCGCCTGCCTCTCGGGCGAGAACGGCGCGGGCAAGTCCGCCCTGCTCGACGCTATGACCTGGGCGCTGTGGGGCGAGGCGCGCCTCGGCTCGGACGAGCTGATCGCCCTCGGCGCGGTGGAGATGGAGGTCGAGCTGATCTTCGCGCTCGACGGGCAGGACTACCGCGTGATCCGCAAGCGCAGCCGCGGCAAGCGCGTGGGCCAGACCTGGCTCGACTTCCAGAGCCGCAGCGGCGACGTGTGGAAGGCGATCGGCGAGGCCGGCGTGCGCGAGACGCAGGAGACGATCAACCGCACCCTGCGCATGGACTACGACCTGTTCGCGAACTCGGCCTACCTTCGCCAGGGCCACGCGGATGAGTTCACACGCAAGGAGCCCGGCCGCCGCAAGGAGGTGCTGGCGGGCATCCTGGGCCTGCAGGTGTACGAGGACCTCGAGGACCGGGCCAAGGAGCGCGCCCGCGGGCTCGACGGGCAGGTGAAGAGCCTCGAGGGGCAGATGGCGGCGCTGCGGCAGCAGGCCGATAAGCTCGAGGTGTACATCGAGGAGCTGCGCCGCGCCGAGCTGCAGGTGGAGGAGCTCGAGGCGCGCGTGGCCGCGGCGCAGCACGCCCGGGACCGGGCCGCTGAGCGTGCACAGTCCCTCGAGGCGCGCCGCGCCCTGCGCGACGAGCGGCTGCGGCAGGCCGACCGCCTGCGCTCCGACTGCGACCAGCTGCGCGAGGAGGTGACCCGCCGCCGCGGCCTGGTGCAGAAGGCGCTCGACATCACCGCCCGCCGCGAGGAGATCCTCGCGGGCGCGGCGAAGCTCGCGGCGGCGCAGGCCGAGCGCGCGCGCCTGGATGGCCTGCGCGACCAGCACGATGCGCTGCAGCAGCGTCGCGCCGCGCTAGCCCAGGCGGTGCGCGAGGAGGAGGGCCGGCTCCGGGCCGACCTGCGGGTGGCCGAGAGCGAGCTGCGGAGCCTGCGCGAGCGCGCCGCCAAGCGGCCGGCGCTCCAGAAGACGGTGGCGGACCTCCAGCGCCAGCTCGAAGGCTTCGGGCCGATGGCGGAGGAGCTGGCCGCCGCGCGCGCCCGCCGCGCCGACCTGCGCGAGCGCATCCGGGCGGTGAACGAGCTGATGCGCCAGCGCACCGAGATCGAGGGCAAGATCAACACCCGGCGCGACTCGCTGGTGGCGAGCCGCGAGGAGCTGAAGCGCCAGATCAAGGAGATCGACGCCGAGACGCGGGATGAGGGTCGCTGGCGTGACGAGCTGGCCCAGGCGCAGCGGGAGCGCGCCCGGCTGGCCGAGGAGGCCCAGCACCTCGAGGATCAGCGCCGCGCCGAGCGCGAGCTGGTGGCGCGCGCCAGCTCGCTTGAGGCTGAGGTCAAGGCGATCGAGGCGCGCGGGAAGGAGATTCGCCAGAAGATCGACATGCTGGCGGGGGACGCGCACACCTGCCCGCTGTGCGGCAGCGAGCTGGCCGACATCTCGCACATCGAGGCCGAGTACGAGCGCGAGCGCGCCGGCCTGCTGGCCCAGCGCGCGTCCGGGAAGCGTGACCTGGAGACGGTGAGCGCCCAGGCCGCGGCCGTTCGCGCCGAGATCGAGACGCTGACGAAGCGCGCTGGGGGAGCGGCCGAGGTAGCCGGCCAGATCGCGCGGCTGGAGAGCAGCCTGCGGACCGCCGAGGAGCGCCGGCGCCGCCAGGCCGAGCACCAGCGGCAGCTGGAGGATGTGCAGCTCCAGATCATGCGCGGGGACTACGAGCGCGGGCTGCGCCAGGATATGTCGCGGGTCGAGTCGGAGATCGCCGGGCTCGGCGCGCTGGAGGGGCTCGAGCGCGAGATGAACGGCCTGGAGGCGCGCATAGGCACGCTGGAGCAGCGCGCGGCCGAGCAGAACACGCTCCAGGTGAAGATCGGCGCGGCGCAGCAGGAGATCGCCCGCATCGACGCCGAGGACCCGGCGGCGCACGAGCAGGAGCAGATCGCGGCCGAGCTCACCGACCGTCTGGCGCGCGGGGCCTACGCCGAGGAGGCGCGGGCCGACCTGGCGCTCCTGGACGAGGAGGTGGCCGCGCTGGGCTACTCGCGCGAGCGCTTTGATGCCGTGCGTGCTGAGATCGAGGCGCTCCAGGTGTGGGAGGAGCAGCAGCGCCGCCTCGCCCGCGCCGAGGAGTGGCTGGCCGATAACCGCGACGGCCTGGCGCGCGATGAGGAGGCCCTGCGGGCGCGTGAGGCGGAGATCGCCGCCGCTGAGCTGGAGCTCAAGGCGCTGGACGAGGAGCTGCGAGCGCTGGCCCCGGCGGCCCGCGAGCGCGATGAGGCCTCCGCCGAGCTGCGCGCGCGCCAGGCCGAGCTGCTGGTGCGCCAGAAGGACCTGGGCGAGCGCCAGTCCGATCTCCGGCGCTCCGAGGAGGCCGCCAGCGAGCTGCTGCGTGTGGAGGAGCACCGCCGGACCGCCGCCGAGCGCAAGGGCCTGTTCGACGAGCTTGGCCAGGCGTTTGGCAAGAAGGGCGTCCAGGCGATGCTGATCGAGACGGCCATCCCCGAGATCGAGCGCGAGGCCAACCACTTGCTCGGGCGCATGACCGACAACCAGATGCACCTGACGTTTGAGACCCAGGGCGCCACCAAGAAGGGCGATACAGTCGAGACGCTGGAGATCAAGATCGCCGACGGTCTCGGCACCCGCGTGTACGACGCCTACAGCGGCGGGGAGGCCTTCCGGCTGGACTTCGCCATCCGCATCGCGCTGGCCAAGCTGCTGGCGAAGCGCGCCGGCGCACGCCTTGAGACGCTGGTGATTGATGAGGGGTTCGGCTCACAGGACGCCCGCGGCCGCGAGCGACTGGTCGAGGCGATCACGTCGGTGCAGGCTGAGTTCAAGCGCATCCTGGTGATTACGCACATCCAGGAGCTGAAGGATATGTTCCCGGTGCAGATCGAGGTGACGAAGACGCCCGCGGGGAGCACGTGGGCGCTGACGTAGCACCCGTGGGGCTGGCAGTGGGGCGCAGCAGCACGGGGGTGTGCCGGGGGTGCACGACCCGTGGGGCTGCTGCGCCCTCACTGCGCTGCCCGCTCTGCCAGTGAGGCGCAGCGACATCCGCTCTGTCAGTGGGGCGCAGCAGCAGGTGGGGTGTGCCGGGGGTACACGACCCGTGGGGCTGTTGCGCCCTTACTGCGCTGCCCGCTCTGCCCGCGCCGCCCGGTAGCGCCGGATCAGGGCGTTCGTCGAGCTGTCGTGGGCGAGCGGCGGCTCGGAGGCGGCCTGGAGCTCGGGGACGATGCGCTGCGCCAGGACCTTGCCGAGCTCGACACCCCACTGGTCGAACGAGCCGATGTTCCACACCACGCCCTGGACGAACACCAGGTGCTCGTAGAGCGCCACGAGCGCGCCGAGCACCGCCGGCGTCAGACGCTCTGCCAGGATCGTGCTGCTGGGGCGGTTGCCCGCGAAGGTGCGGTGGGGCACGAGCCAGTCGCGCGTGCCCTCGGCGCGCACCTCCTCGGCGCTCTTGCCGAACGCCAGCGCCTCAGCCTGGGCGAAGACGTTGGCCATGAGCAGGTCGTGGTGCTCGCCGACGGGGTTCAGGCTGTGGCAGAACGCGATGAAGTCGCACGGGATGAGCTTCGTGCCCTGGTGGATGAGCTGATAGAACGAGTGCTGGCCGTTGGTGCCGGGCTCGCCCCAGTAGATCGCGCCGGTCTGGTAGCTCACCTGCGCGCCGTCGAGCGTGACCGACTTGCCATTGCTCTCCATAGTGAGCTGCTGGAGATAGGCTGGGAAGCGGCGCAGATACTGGTCGTAGGGCAGCACCGCCACCGTCTCGGCGCCGAAGAAGTCGGCGTACCAGACCCCGAGCATAGCCATGATCACCGGCAGGTTCTGCGCGAGGGGCGCGGTGCGGAAGTGCTCGTCCATGGCGTGGAAGCCGGCGAGCAGCTCGCGGAAGCCCTCGGGGCCGAGCGCGATCATGGTGGAGAGGCCGATGGCGGAAGTCATCGAGTAGCGCCCGCCGACCCAGTCCCAGAAGCCGAACATGTTGGCGGTGTCGATGCCGAACGAGGCGACCTCGGCGGCGTTGGTGGAGACGGCCACGAAGTGCTGGGCGACGGCGGCCTCGCCGAGGGTGCCCACGAGCCAGGCGCGCGCGGTGCGGGCGTTGGTCATGGTCTCCTGGGTAGTGAAGGTTTTAGACGCGACGATGAAGAGCGTCTCGGTGGGGTCGAGGTCGCGCGTGGCCTCGGCAAAGTTGGTGGCGTCGACGTTCGAGATGAAGCGCAGCGTGAGGGCGCGGTCGCTGTAGTGGCGCAGGGCCTCGTAGGCCATGACGGGGCCGAGGTCCGAGCCGCCGATGCCGATGTTAACGATGTTGCGGATGCGCCTGCCGGTGTGGCCGCGCCACGAGCCGCGACGCACGCGCTCGGCGAACGTGGCCATGCGGTCAAGGACCTCGTGGACGTCGGGCACCACGTCCCGGCCGTCCACCAGGATCTGCCGGTCGCGCGGGGCGCGCAGGGCGGTGTGGAGCACGGCGCGCCCCTCGGTGAGGTTGATCTTCTGGCCGGCGAACATGGCGTCGATCCGCTCGCGCAGGCCGGACTCCTCGGCGAGGGCCAGGAGCAGGCTGAGGGTCTCATCGGTGACGCGGTGCTTGGAGTAGTCGAGGTAGAGTCCGGCGGCCTCAGCGCTGAAGCGCTCGGCGCGGGCGTGGTCCTGGGCGAAGAGGTCGCGCAGGTGGGTGTCTCGAATCTGCGTATAGTGGGCCGCGAGCGCCTGCCAGGCGGAGCGCTGTGTGAGCGGTGTGTCGGTGGTGGACATATTGCCTCCTCTTGTTGGCACGCTGGTGTCGTCGTGCATAGAGTAGCACAACAGGAGGGGGCGCGATCAGTTAGGGGCCGGTGCCGCGGACGAACACGTCGGGCCAGGCCTTGAAGCGGGTGAAGAATAGCTCGGGCTGCCGCTGCTGACCGTTCTCCTCGATGACGCGGTAGACGGTGATATCCATGCCGCGGCGGGCCGTGTCGGTCTGCTTGACGGTGCCGGCGGGGAGCCCGGGGTCAGTGGTGTAGACCGCCTGGGCGGGCGGCGGCACCACGTTGTCCACCTGGGGGCCGGAGATGGTGACGGTGCGGGCGGGCCTGGTGCCGTAGAGGCGCACGCTGAGCACCTGGCTCCCGGTGTCGGCCGTGGCCTCCATGAGCAGCCAGGCGCCCGTGTCGTTGACGAACCTGAGGTCCAGCACGCCGGTGTAGATCGTGGCGTCCATGCCGGGGGCGGCCTGGTCCGGGAAGCTGAAGGCGTCGTACCAGGAGATATAGAACGGGTGCGCGTGGCGCTCGGTGATCGGCAGGCCAGCCCAGAAGGCGGTGCGGAACACGGTGGTGGAGACCTGGCACACGCCGCCGCCCCACTCGAGCTGGGTGCGGTTGCCGATCACGGCGTAGCCCTGTACGAAGCCGTTGCTCTCGTCCACCGCGCCGAGCTGGGTGTTGAAGGAGAACTCGGCGCCGGGCGGGATGAGGACGCCGTCCATGCGGGCGGCGCCGGCGACGATGTTGGTGACGCGGTACTCCGCAGAGCCGGCGAAGCTGGACTTGCCCTCCGCCACGAGCTCAGAGATGCCGAGGTCGGGCAGGGTCTGGGCGGTGATCTGCGGCGTGACCTCCTCGACAGGCAGCTCGACGGTGTGGCCGCTGGTGCGGAGGGCGGCGCGGATGGCATCGACTGTCTCGGGCTGCTTGAGGCGCAGGCCTGTGCGCCCCTCCTCGACGATCTGCGGGCGGCCACCGCGGAAAGCCACGCGCGGCTCGACGCTGCCGGAGTCTACCACCTGGGCCAGCTTCTCGACGGCGCGCTCGATGCGCTGCTGGTCGACGTCGATGCTCATCGCGCCGTCGCGCACCTGGATCACCAGGAGCTCGGCGATCCGGTCTGGCTCCCAGGTCCAGCTGCGGTCGCCCTGGCGCAGGGTGAGGGGCATGGCGAGCATGGTGCGCGCGTCGGCCACGGCCCCGGCGATGCGCTCGTCGGGGAGGGCCGGGGGTAGGGCGCGGGTGCGCAGGGTGACGGCCTGCGGCGCGAGGGTCTGGAGGGCGCGCAGCACGTCGATCGCAGTCTCGTCTACCAGCACCTGGCGGCCCTCGCGGGCGGAGGTGGGGATCACCTTGCCCGCGGCGATGCTCAGGGCGGCGTCCTGGGGCGGGCCCTCGAGCTCGGCGGCGATGCGGGTGAGGTAGCTCTGGAGCGCGCGGGCGTCCACCGACACGCGCGGGGCGACGTCGAGGCCACCGGCGCGGTAGATCGACCAGAGCTCATCGGCGCGGCGCAGCATGTCGCCGCGCCGGCCGGCGGCCAGGATCTCGGCTGAGACGCGCTCCAGGTCGAGCTTGACCCCGATCTCCTCGGGGTTGGGTGTCCAGGTGCGGCCCTCGAAGCGGATGGTGATCGGGGTGCGGGCGAAGGCGGCGTAGCGGCGCTCGAGGCGGGCCGCGAGCTCTTTGCGGGCCAGCCCGCCGACCTGCTCGCCCTGGAGGCTGACGCCAGCCATAACGCGGTCCCCTGCCAGGGCAGGGCCGGCGTAGGGGGCCGCGAAGTAGGCTGCGCCGCCGAGGATCAGCAGCAGGAGCAGGGGCAGGATGGGCAGGCGCCTGCGGCGCGGGGCCCGCCGGGGCGTGCGGCGCGTCGGGCGCGGCTGCTCCGGTGGTGGGAGCGGCTCCTGAGGGCCGGGGGGCGGCTCGTCAAGCGACATGCGCCCCTCGGCGCGGCGGCGCTTGATCGGGCCGTACTGCTGGTAGTACTTCTCCGGCATAGGTGTCCGCGCGGTGCAGGCGACGAGCTCGGCGTGGAATCGTGCGCTGCAATAGGGTTGGTAGCCATTCTTCTGTAAAGCGTATCACGTTTGCATGGGCATGTCAAGGCAGGGCTACTTGGGGAAGCCCAGGCCGCGCTCGCGCATGCTGACGTAGCGGCCGCTACCGATCACGAGGTGGTCGAGCACCTCGACGTCGAGCAGCTTGCCGGCGTCCACGATCTGACGCGTGACCAGCACGTCCTCGGGGGAGGGGCTGGGGTCGCGTGGAGTAGGGACAGGGCGCGTTTCGACCTCTCGGCCGCACGTTTCCCTTGCCCCTCTCCCCAAACCGGGCTTGCGGGTTTCCTCGCACCCGGCTTTCCATCAGGCTTGCTCCTTGCTGGCGTATTTGTGCTCCGCGTGGTGGCAGGCCAGGCAC
>JBDLTZ010000213.1:0-8403 GCA_039805565.1 Chloroflexota bacterium
TGCGCTGCATCTGGCGCTGCTGGCGGTGGTCCTGAGCGGCGTCATCTCGCTCCCTGCGCTGTAACTCACCGCCTGCTGAGCCGAGGAACCCCATGCGCTTTCAGCCCCTGAGCTACCAGCCCCAGACGCACCGCGAGCGCCTGGTCGATCAGTTCCGCCGGTTCCGCCACCGCGTCACCTTGTGGAGCGCCGGCCTCCCGCCCTACGACGACGCTCGCTGGCGCTTCTTCTGCACGCTCGAGCGACGCTCGGTGCTGGCCCGCCACATCTACGTGCTTATCGCCACCGACCAGCGCTGCCCGCGCACGGCGCCGGCGATCATGGAGGCGGTCAACGCGTACCGGCGTGAGAGGGTCGCCGCCGGCGAGACCAAGGCGGTCGAGGAAGTGACTGAGGCGGAGGGAGCAGAGGCGCTCATCGAACTGCACCAGCAGGGCCTCACTGACGTCGAACACCGGTTGCGCTATGGACTCGACGTGCGCGCTTAGCGTGCGGTGACGAGCCACACCAGCATCACACCGGAACATGCACCGTAGACAAGGTGCCCCGCCGCCACGCCACACTACACGCTGAGCACCGTGTTATGACGAAATCCTGCGAGCGCATCAGGAGCAGCGTGGACTGGAGCGCGCCTTCGGCGTCCCCCGCAACACAGGCTTCTAGCAATCCTCTCACGAGGGTGCGCCACTACCCGTGCATCTACCCGGTCTCCTCCGACGACGGCCGCCCCTTCCCCCGCCGCTGCCGCCGCGTGAGCGACGCCGCGCCCCGCCGCTCCTGGAGGTACGCCGCGATCTCCTCCTCCTTCGGCAGCATCACCCGGTAGCGTGCGACGAAGAGCCGCTGCTCCAGCCCGCCCAGCGCGTAGCGCACCTCCTCGACTCCCGCGCTCTGGCAGATGAGGAGCCCGATCGGCGGCTGCTCCCACGAGTAGCGCGGCACGTGCTCCGCGTACCAGTTCACGTAGCTATTGAGCTGCCCGATGTCGCGCGCCTTCATCGGCTCCACCTTCAGCTCAACCACGATGATCGCCGGGATGCCGCGGTGGTACAGCTCCAGGTCCACCGTGTGGTAGTCGCCGTCCACCACGATCTGCCGCTGAGTGTCGCGGATGGAGAAGTCTGGCCCGAGCTCCCGCAGGAATAGCTCGAAGTTGGCGCGCAGCCCGGCCTCGAAGTCGCGCTCCGTGTGCCCGACGGGCGGGAGGCCGGGGATGTCGAAGGTGTACTCCTCGCGGAGCACGTCCTGGGCGCGCACCGGCATGCCGGGGGCGGGGATGAGGTCCCCACCCTTCATCATGCGGCTGTACAGGCCCGAGGCGATCTGCTGCTCGAGGTAGCGCACGCTCCAGTGGTGCTGCTCGGCCTGCGCCGCGTAGAACGCGCGCGCCGTCGGGTCCTCGATGCCGGCGAGGCGCACCAGGTGCGACCAGCTCAGCGACGGCAGGGCCCCGGCGGTGAAGGCGCGCGCGACGGCCATCATGTTGTAGAGGTTGGAGTCGCTGAAGCCGATGTCCCGCGCGAGGGCGGCGATCACCTGGCGGCCGTAGTCGGCGCGGTCGCGGTGATGGAGCTCGGCGGCGATGATGCGCGCCCCAATCTGGGTGTACGCCCGGGCGCGGATCTGGTCGATGCGCTGGAACGCCTCGCTCCGCCCGCGCGCGAGGAGCTGCTGGACATCGTGCAGCAGGTCACCGTAGCCAGGGAGGTCGTCGTCACGGCGCGCGGGAGGGAGGGGCATGGCGTCCTGCTCTGCCCGCCGCACGGGGCGGCGGGCGCTGTCTGGAAAATGTGCGGCGGTGGATGGCGTCCTGATGCCCGCGGCGCCCGCGAGCGCGGCGCAGATGTCTGGAGAATCTCAGCTGCTCGGCGCGCGGCGGGCGGCTGAGGAGGCGCCGATCTGCCGCAGCAACTCGCTCACCCGCCCGGCGAGCGCGGCCAGCGTTGCGAGGTCCTCCGGCGCGATGGCCCCCTCGCCGGCCTGGAGCCGCTCGATCTTCGCCATGACCGAGAGCACCGCCGCCTCCTCGCGCGCGGTCAGGAGGCGGCCCGACGGCACTGGCGCCGCCGGCGCCTGGCGCTGTGCGGGCGCCGGTACGCCGGCTGCTTCCGGATCGTGATGCTCGTCGCGATCGTATTCACGTGAATACGACTCGGCCTGCGCGCGCACCTGCTCGTGGACGATGTCACGATCGTATTCACGTGAATACGACTCGGGGGGCGTGAGGATCGCCTGCACCCGGGCGCGGGTCTCCACGAACGAGAGCGCGTCGTCGCGCACCGCGGCGATCAGCGCGCCGCGCGCATCGGGGTCGGCGACGCGGGCAATCTCGTAGACGTGCTTGAGCGTGTCCGGCCGCTCAGCGACCAGCCGCTGCAGGTCCTCGTCCACCTGAAGCAGACGCATGCGGTTCTGGACGTACCCCTTCGACTTACCGATGCGCCCGGCGATCTCCGCGTAGCTGTAGCCGAGCTCGCTCTGCATCCGGCCGAAGGCCAGCGCCTCATCGAGCGGGTGCAGGTCCTCACGCTGGAGGTTCTCGGTGATCGCCAGCTCCAGCATCGCGCGGTCGTCGCCCGCGCTCGTCGTCACGATGGCGGGGATCGTCGTGCGCCCGGCGATATGGCTCGCGCGCCAGCGCCGCTCCCCGGCGATCAGCTCGTAGCGCCGCCCGGCGCCGTCGTACTCGGTCAGCGGGATGCCCCGCACGATGATCGGCTCCAGCACCCCGTGCAGGCGGATGGACGCGGCGAGCTCCTCGAGCCCCTCGGGCGTCGGGCGGGTGCGCGGCTGGAGGCGGTTGGGCATGACGGCGCGCACCGGCAGCTCCTCGACCTCCTGCCGGGCGCGCTCGGCGCCGAGCACGACGCTGTCGGTCGCGCGCGGCGCGGCGGCCTGGGGAAGCTCGCGGTCGGCGAGCGAGGCGCGGCGCTTGCTCATCGCAGCACCTCGGTCGCCAGCGCCCGGTAGGCGTCCGCGCCGGGGTGGGCGGCGTCATAGCTCAGCATCGGCTGGCCTGCGACCGCCGTCTCCGCGAAGCGGATGCTGCGCCGCACCGGCGTAAACACCTTGCCGGGGAAGCGGGTCTGGAGCGTGCTGAGCACCTCGTTCTCATGGACCGTGCGGTTGTCGTACATGGTCGGCAGGATGCCGAGCAGCGCAAGGCGCCCGTTGGTGCGCCGCTGGATCTTCTCGATCGACTGCATCAGCTGCGTCAGGCCGCGCAGCGCCATGTAGTGGCACTCGACCGGCACCAGCACCTCGTCGGCGGCGGTCAGCGCGTTGATGGTCAGGATGCCGAGCGACGGCGGGCAGTCGATCAGGATCTGGTCGAAGCGCGAGGCGATTGGTGCTAGCGCATCCCCGAGCAGCTGCTCGCGGCCGAACTCGCTGATGAGCTGCATCTCTGCCGCGGCAAGGTCGATGGTCGCCGGCGCCACGGTGAGCGGGCCCACCGGTCGGAGGATGGCCTCGAGCGCGAGCCGCCCCGTGAGCACGTCGTAGATCGACTGCGGGAGCGCGCTGGCGTCGATGCCGAGCGCGTCGGTGAGCGAGGCCTGCGGGTCGACGTCGACCAGCAGCACGCGCTGGCCGGCCTCGGCCAGAGCCGCCCCAAGGTTGATCGTGCTGGTCGTCTTGCCGACCCCGCCCTTCTGGTTGGCGAGCGCGATGATGCGGGCCATGTACCTGCTCCTCTCCTACCTGCGCTATCCCGGCGACGCCCCGCGCCGCTCCTGCTCCAGCGCCGCGTCGAGCGCGGCCAGCGCCGCGGGCGCCAGGTCCGGCCGCCGCTCCAGGAGCTGCACCGCCCGCCGCACCTCCGCCGAGCCCGTCGGCGTCGCGCCGGGGACGAGCGCCGCGAGCGGCACCCGGAGCGCCCGTGCGATCTGGAGCAGCCCTTCGAGCGAGACGCTGCGCTGGCCGCGCTCGTGCTTCACCACCGTCGAGCGGTTCACGCCCAGAAGCGTGGCGAGCTCCCCCTGCGTCAGCCCCTGCGCGACCCGTGCGGCGCGGATCGCCTCGCCGATGGCGCTGTCGAGCGTGCGCTGGCCTGCGTCGTACATCGCGCCCTCCACCGGCTCCCCCTGTCTGCTCTCGCTCGTGCTGTGGCGCAACGCCACCATAGCACACCTGTGTGATGCGGTCAAGAATCACAGTGGCGCGGTGTCGCTCACGCCGCCGGCTCGTCTACGGCGCACGACACCGCCGACGCGAGCAGGTCGAAGGTCATCCCGTGCGCCTCGGCCAGCGCCCGCAGGTGGTCGTCGTCGCTCAGCATCCACGCCGCGCAGGCCTCGTGCCACACCTGCGGCGGCAACCCGAGCGGCGAGGCCGCGGGCGTCCACGCGTCGTCTTGGGCCGGCGCCTCCGCGCCAGGGCTGTCGGCGCCGGGGGTTGCTCCTGCGCTGCTCCCGGAAGCAACGGCGGCGGCGCTCACGCCCGTCTCGGCTCTCGATTCGGCGTTGTTCAGCCAGAGATCCTCGTCCTCTCCCCATCTCCTCCCCGGCTCCCCCCCGTTGCTACCCCCACTCCCGCTATCAAGAGAGCGGGAGTGGGAGGAAGCAACGTGGGGAGCAAGCCCGTTGCTTCCATCAACTGTGGAAGTAACGTGGGAGTAACTGGAAGCAACCGCGTGGATGTCGTCCTGCTCAGCGCCAGCGGCGGAAGCAACAGTGGGAGCAACCGCGACGGCACGCGTCGGGCCAGCGTCCCCGTGCGGGGTTTCTTCCCAGCTTGCTTCCGCGTTGCTCCCGCCGGCGCTGCTACCCGGTAGCAGCGGGAGCAACTTCGGGTTGACCTCGAAGGTCACCTCCTCCTCGGTGGACGCCGCGCTCGGCTGGTGGTCGGGGTGGCCCGAGTGCCGCCCGAGCTGCGCGCGGCCCCACTCCGTGACGATCAGCGGCGAGGTGCGCTTGTCGCCCTCCTTGACGATGTAGCCGTGCTTGCGGAGGTGCGCCAGCGGGCCGTAGAAGCTGCGCCCCTTCAGCCCCAGCTCCTGCTGGAGCGCCGTCGTCACCATGCCGCCGTCGGCATCTGTGGCCGACAGGAGCAGCTCCAGGATCTTCACCTCGACCTTGCTGAGGTCGCCCGCGCCGCGCACGACCTTGCGCGCCGGCATGATCACGCAGCTCACCGTCGGCGCGTCCTCGTCGCCGGCGATGTCGGTGGCGGCCTCGACGAGGCGGAAGTAGCGGGCGGCGAAGGGCGGGGCGTTCTTGATGCGGTTGCACTCGAGCCGGACGAGGTCGTCGGAGTCGCGCTCGACCTCCAGGAAGCCGTAGGTGTTGTTCTTGAGGACTGACGAGCCGCGGTAGGTCGAGCCGTCCTTGGTGTAGTGGTGGATCAGCACCACGGCGGCGCCGAGCGCGCGGGCGATGCGCTGGGCGTTGGCGAGCACGGCCGACATCACGGCGCTGCTGTTCTCGTCGGCGCCGGCGATGCTCTGGCTGAGGGTGTCGATGACGATCAGGCGGGGCTGGATCGGGGCGGCGGCGGCGATGAAGCTCTCGACGGCCAGCGGGTCGGCGAGCGGCAGGGCCTCGTCCATCAGGCGGAAGTTGCCGGTGCGGCGCGCGCGGTGGTGGAGCTCCCAGGCGCGCTTGCGCACGCGGATGCCGGCGGCGTCCTCGCCGGCGACGTAGATCACGGGGTAGTGGCGGGCGACGCGGTTGACGATGTCGACCATGACGAAGGTCTTGCCGGCGTCGCCGGGGCCCGCGATCACGGTGACCTCGGCGGCGGGGATGATGCCCTTGACGAGCCAGGTGGGCGGGCGCAGCGCGTCGATGGCGTCCTCGTCGAGGATGCGCCAGCGGCGCGGGCCGTCGTCGGGGGGGGGGGGTGGGGCGCGGTGGTGGGCGAGGGCCAGGTGCTCCGGGCGCGGGGTGACTGGGGCGGCGCGGGGTGCGGGGGCCGGGGCGGGGCGCGGGGGCGCGGCGACGACCGCCTGACGCCACTCGGCGACCCAGGCGGCGTCGAGCCCGACCTGGGTGACGAGCAGGTCGGTGAGGCGCAGCCAGTCGGCGCGGGAAAGCGGGGGCGGGTCGTCGGCGAGGCGGAGCAGCAGGGCCTTGACGGCCTGGGGCGCGGGGGCGCGGGCGATGGCGGCGAGCAGCTCGGGGAAGGTGCGCGGCAGCGGGCCGGGGTGGCTGTGCGCGGCCTGGTCGAGCAGGAGCGCCAGCGGGCGGAAGTTGGTGGCGGTCCCAGTCATGTCGCGGATGCCTGCCCACGCCCGGTGGGCGGCGGCCTGGGGGTCGTCGCCGGGGAGGCCGCGCAGCAGGTCGCGGGCGGCATCGCTGAAGGCGTCGCGCACGAGCTGGACGGCGGTGGCGTAGATCGGGCCGAAGTCGTCAAGGGGGCGGCCGGTGGGCCCCTCGCCGTAGAGGATCGTCGCGAGCTCGGCGACGGCGGCGTGGATCGGCTGGTCAGCGGGTCGCTGCGCGGACATAGCGGACTCCTGGCGGCCCAGCGGGCTGGCGCTGGCGCGGTTGTGTGACGACGGGTCTCGGGCTCATGGGTTGGCAGTGGCGTTGCGGGGCGCCCCTTGACACGCGCATGCGCTCCCCGTATACTGACCACTGCCTGTTTTTTGCATGCTTCTCCCCGTCCTCCCTCGTCGAGGGTGGCGGTGGGGGGCTCCGTGGGGCCTTCGACGCTGCTTGCTGCTGTGTGGTCGAAGGCCCGCGTTCATGTTATGGAGCCCGCGGTATCGGCTCCCGCCCCGGCCTCACAGCCGTGACAGGCACGCGGTGCGCGAGCTGGTGCTACGTCATCGCTGGTGGTCCTCGCCCCTCTCCTCCACGCACACCCCACAGGTCACACCCCCACGCTGCCGCGCGGTCGCGGCAGGGGTCGTAGGCATGCTCAGGCGCGTAGCGCAGCAGGATGCCGCGCGGGGGGCTTCCCCGATCGTAGCAGAAACTTGTGCAAGTCTCAATAGGAACTCGTGCAAGTTTCGCCCGTAACTTATGCAAGTTTTTCCTCAACTTGTGCAAACTTGTGCAAAGTGTGCAACTTGTGCAACGCGAGGCCGACTCCGGCCGCTCACCCTCCCGCGCGCGGGTCTGAGCCAGCGCCCTCGAGCTGCGCCGGGCGGTAGTAGCGCCGGTTGTTCGTCGCCCCCTTGACGACCAGGTCCCCGCGCTCGACGAGCTTGCGGAGGTCGTACTGGAGCGTGCGGCGCGACGACGTGAGCGACTGCGCGATCTCGGTGATGGTGAGCGGCCCGCGCTGGTCGATCAGCGCGAGGATCTCGGCCTCCCGGAGCGTCAGCGTCTGCGCGACGACCACCGGCGCCAGCCGCTTGGCGACGACCCCCATCGTCACCTGGCGCTCGCTGGCCTGCACCTGGAGCGGCGGGCAGCCCCAGGCCCGGAGGGTGTCCTCGACGGTGTCGATCCCGAGCCCGAACGACTCGATCTTGCCGGCCTCGTACAGGATCTGCGCCAGGTACGGGTTGCGCGAGACCTGCTCGTCGCGCAGCGTGGCGGCGGTGATGCCGGGCGGGAGGCCGCCGGGGCTGCTCCACTCGATGCGGTCCGGGAAGATCTGGATGCGGACGCGCGCCCCCTCGATCTGCCAGTCGCGGTGGGCGAGGGCGTTGGCCGTCAGCTCGCGCAGCACCACCAGCGGGTAGGCGTCTTCCTCGATCCGCTCCGAGCCGACGAGGCGCGAGCGGTGCTCGGTGCGCGCCCAGAGCAGGTCGACCACCCGGTCGATCAGGGTTGTGATCGTCCCGCGCATCTGCCGCGAGAAGACGATGTCGGTGGAGTGGGTCTTGGTGGTGCTGAACTGGGTTACGTCCACCCCGCTGGACGCGAGCCAGCGCTCCGGCTCGCGGGCGAACGCCACGACGCCGACGACGGTGGGCGTGAGGCGGCCGTCGGCGTCGGCCGCGACGGCGTTCTTCTGGACCAGGTAGGCGGCCGGGTCGGCCGGGCCGTCGTAGCCGCGGCGCTCGATCGCCGTCGCGATGTGCGCGCGGATCAGGTTGAGGTCCAGGTCCTCCAGCGACGCGCCCGGCACGGGGCGTCGCTCAGCCAGGGATGCGGGGTCGCTCATGCTCGCCTCTTCGTCGGTCAGGGTGTCGGTGGAAAGCCGCGCGGAGCGGGCCGCGCTCGCGGATACTGTACCACTGCGCGCGGTAGGGCCGGCGGCCTCCGGCGCGGCCCTCCTGCGCTCCGGTCTCACCCCGCACCTCGCAGCCGGTAGACGCCGCGCCCGTCGCGCGTGAGCAGCCCCCGCTCCTGCCCCTCCAGCAGCAGGCGGTCGGCGGTCGTGGTCGAGCAGCCGAGCGTGTCGATGAGCGCGGCGCGCCGCACCGTCCCGTCCGCGCCCGCCACCCGCGTGAGGTCGTCGAGGGTGAACGTGGGCGTGCGCCCGCCGGTCGTCCTATCAGAACTG
>JBDLTZ010000214.1:0-77247 GCA_039805565.1 Chloroflexota bacterium
GGCGCGATAGACTGCAATTATACGTAGTCTCAGGTGCGCCACGCCCCGCGCACCCGCCGCACACCCAACTACGCTGTCACCTCAGTTGAGCCGGTCCTGCACGCGACGCATCTGCGCTCCCTAAAGGGAGGGGCTGCTCTCGTCCGCTCTGCTCCCACACACTCCACGAATCACCTGAGAGGCATCTTGCTATGACAACCACCCAGCCGACGCTCCCCACGAAGGAGCACTATATCGAGATATTGGAACAGGTTACGTTGGATGACAACGAGAAGCTGATGCTCCGAGCTCTCTACCACGCCAAAGGTCATTGGCTTACAGGTACAGAGCTGTCGCAGGCAGCCGGCTACAAGATTGCCTCAACCAGCGCAAACAGGGCTTTCGGAAGGCTGGGCCGCAAGATCTGCGAGAAACTAGGCTACACAGAAAAGCAGACTACGGCGGTGAAGGGGAAAATCATTGCGGATTACCCCACCAGAAAGATCGACGGTAAGGACCGAAGAGTCTACGCCATGCACCCCGTCGTCGTTGAGGCCCTGCGCGAGCTGCGCTGGTTCGAGTGAGGTCGCCGTGGGGCAACGAACGACGGGCGACGTGGAGGCGACGCTCACGCAGGCGGAGGTGGCTGAAACCCTGGGGATCGCGCGGCACGCCACTGCTACGTCTTCGCGCAGGGACAGCTCGCCGACGCGCACTTCAACACGCTGGAGCGCCTTCCGCGAGCGTTCGAAGTCTCCAGCCTCGACGAGCTGCTGTATGATGGGACGCCGCGCCCGCCGAAAGACAAAAGACCATCCGCCGCACGTGATAGATGAGGTGCACATGAGCGAGCCATCAGCCACGCCCCCCTCCTTCACCGCGCGCTACCACGGCGCCCTGCTCGGTCTGGCAACCGGGGACGCCCTCGGGACTACCCTGGAGTTCACCACACCAGGCGGCTTCGCCCCGATCGACGACATGGTCGGCGGCGGACCCTTCGCTCTCGCGCCCGGCCAGTGGACCGACGACACCTCGATGGCGCTGTGCCTCGCGGCCAGCCTCGTCGAGCGGCAGCAGTTCGATCCGCGCGACCAGATCAGCCGCTATGTACGCTGGTGGCGGGACGGCTACATGTCGAGCACCGGCGCATGCTTCGACATCGGCAACACCACCCGGCTGGCGCTCGCGACCTTCCTCAAGACCGGCGACCCGTACGCGGGCCCGACGGCGCCGAACACAGCGGGCAACGGCGCCCTGATGCGCCTGGCCCCGGTGCCGCTGGCCTACGCGCACGACCCACGCGCGGCGGTGGGCCTCGCGGCCGAGAGCGCCCGCGTGACCCACGGCGCGCCGGTGGCGGTGGACGCCTGCCGCTATATGGCCGCGCTGATCGTAGGCGCGCTCCGCGGTGACACGAAGGAGGCGCTGCTCGCGCCAGACTACACGCCTGCGCCCGGGCTATGGGATGAGCAGCCGCTCCACCCAGAGATCGCCGCGATCGCCGCGGGGTCGTTCCGCGCCAAGGAGCCACCCGCCATCCGCGGCAGCGGGTACGCCGCGGCGTCGCTCGAGGCCGCGCTGTGGGCCTTCGCGCGCGGCGCCTCCTTCCGCGAGGGGTGCCTGCTGGCGGTGAATCTCGGCAACGACGCCGACACAACGGGGGCGGTGTACGGGCAGTTGGCGGGCGCGTACTACGGGGAGGAGGGCATCCCGTCGGAGTGGCGCGAGCGGCTGGCTCTGCGCGACCAGATCGGGGTCCTCGCGGACCAGCTTCTGGCGCTGGCAGCGCTGCGCCGCTCGCGGTAGCGCACGCGGAATAGCCTGTGCTATACTCCGAAGCGCTCCCGCGGCCGCGGGGGCGGATCTGAGAGGGCACCATGACGACCTTTGACCAGGAGCCGATCGACAGCCCGATGGAGTGGGTGGCGGAGCACGTCCGCCGGTACATCGAGACCAACGGTGAAGACGGGCACATCTGGCGCGGCGTGCCGACGCTCATCCTGACCACAGTAGGCCGCCGCTCGGGCAAGCCGCGCCGCCTGGCACTGATCTACGGCAAGGACGGCGACAGCTACGTAGTCGTGGCGTCCAAGGGCGGGCACGACGCGCACCCCGACTGGTACCTCAACCTGCTCGACAACCCCGAGGTACAGGTCCAGGTGGCCGCAGATCGCTTCCGCGCCAACGCGCGCACGGCGACCCCCGAAGAGCGCGAGCGGCTCTGGCCGCAGCTGGCCGCGATCTGGCCGGACTACAACAACTACCAGCAGAAGACTGAGCGACAGATCCCGCTGGTGATCCTCGAGCGGATCTAGCGCTACGACGACCGTTTGTCAGACTGAGCGAAGCGAACTATCTCTCAGTGCTGCGCGGCGAGACCCTTCGCTGCGCTCAGGGTGATAGGTGGTGTCGCCGCGCCACCGCGCTTGGTCGTCGACGTTTCGAGTACTAGAACAGCGTCCCCTGCCGAGGCTCCGGCGTGTCGAGCGCGTCCCAGGGGAGCGGCGGCACGCCCGGCCGCCCCTCGAGGCGGCGCTGGAGCGCGCGGCAGAGCGATGGCGAGACGCGCTCGGTGGGGCAGTGCATGAAGAAGTAGACCTCGGCGCCCTCCGCCAGCCACGCCGCGACCCGGTCGGCCCACTCGTCCAGCAGCGCCGCGTTACGCTCGACGTCGGGGTGGCCGATGTAGCGCACCAGCGCCGGGCCGCGGGTGCGAAGCGGGTGCAGCGGCACATCGGGCTTGTTGTCGCGCGCGCGGCGCATGTCCTCCTCGGCGCCGGGGAGCGGCCCTAGGTCCAGCGGCCGCACGTCCATCAGCACCCGCCCCGCCCCGTAGCGCTCCAGCAGCTCCATCAGCGCCGACTCGCCCGGCTCGGCGTACCACTCCAGGTGACGCACCTCGACGGCCAGCGGGAGCTCTGCAGGCCACGCCGCCAGCCAGCGCTCCAGGTCCGCAATCTGGCGCGGGCGGTACCCCGGCGGGAGCTGGAGGAAGAACGGCCCCAGGCGCTCGCCGAGCGGCGCGACGCGCTCGACGAAGGCGCGTGTGGCCTCCAGCGCTCCCCCCAGCGGCCCCTGGTGGCTGATCTCCTGCGGGATCTTGAGGCAGAAGCGGAAGTCGGGCGGGGTCTCGGCCGCCCAGCGCGCCACAGTCTCCGCCGATGGAACGGCGTAGAACGTGGTGTTCCCCTCGACGGTGGTGAGGCGGCGGCTGTAGAGCCGCAGCAGCTCGCCGCTCTTGCTCCCCGGCGGGAAGAGCTCGCCGACCCACTCCTTGTAGGCCCACACTGCGCAGCCTATGTGGAAGTGCCGATTCACTTGCATGCCGCACCTGTATCACTCAAACGCGTCGCGGCATTGTAGCACAGGGCTGCATCCCGACGCGTTCGACGGGCGTACTATCTGCGGAGCGGCCGCGAGCGATGAGGAGATGATGACGCAGCGCCAGACAGGGATCTACGAGCACAGCTTCCACGGCATCCCGGTGCGCACCGGCGATGTGATCTGTACTACCGACGGCGGGGCGGGCGGGCTGTACGCCGCGCTCTGGCAGCGGCTCGGCACGCTGGTTCCCGGCCCGATCGACCACTGCGCGGTCTATGTCGGCCCCGGCGGGCGCTGCGTCGAGGCCGGGGCGCGCGGCGTGATCACTTTCGACATGGATGACCCGTGGGACGCCGCGGCGCGCCACGATGTGCGCTGGCTGCTCGACACCTTCTACGGCGTGGCCTACCCGCTGGCGGGGCGCGGGCTGGAGCCGGCGGACGAGGAGCGCATCCGCGCAGGGGTGGCCGGCTACTGCCTGGAGCAGGCCGCCGCACGCAGGCCCTACAACGTCAACTTCCTCGACTCAGCCGGCGACGATGCATTCTACTGCAGCCAGCTGGTCTTCAAGGCCTACCACCGCTTCGGCATCGACCTGAACACCTGGCACACCGACCCCGCCAGAGCTCCGCTGCACAGCGTCGTCTTCCCGCTCGAGATCTGGGAGAGCTGCCGCGAGCGGGTGATGGTCGCGTCGCACGCCCGCTGAGCCGCTGAGGGCAAAGAGGGCGCCGAGCGGGCGAGAGCCCACGCACTCGGCGCCCTCTTTGCGTTGGCCGAGGAGAGCACGAGCCGCGCCGGGCGCCGGCCTGAGCAAAACAGCCGATTGACAGCCCCGGCCTCCTGCGGTATATTCCGAAACACCGTTCCACCCCGGGAAAAGACAGAGCCATGAAAGAGCAGTCCAACGTCGACCGCGCGCTGGCTGTCCTGCAGTACCTCGCGCGGCACCCCGGCGAGCACGGCGTCCGCTCCATCGGCGCGGCGCTGGACCTGAGCCCAAGCACCGTGTTCCGCCTGCTCGAGTCGCTCGCGCGCAGCGGGTTCGTGATGCAGAACACCCAGACGAGCCGCTACCGCATCGGCGTGCAGGCGGTGCAGCTTGGCATCACCGCGCTCGGCGCGTTCGACCTGACCTCGGTCGCCCCACCGCACCTGCAGGCGCTAGTGGCCGAGACGGGCGAGTCCTCGTTCCTGGGCGTGCTCGACGACGGGGACGTGGTCTACTTGGCGAAGGCCGAGGGGAGCAGCTCCATCCGCACCACCGCCTCGCTCGGCAGCCGCCGCCCGGTCCACTGCACCGCGCTCGGCAAATCGTTCCTGGCGACAATGCCGCCGGCCGAGGCGCGTGAACTGCTGGAGCGCAAGGGTATGCCGGCCTTCACGCGCCACACGATCACCGACCTGCCGCAGCTCTGGGAGGAGCTGGCGCGCGTGCGGCTGCGCGGCTACGCGGTGGACCGCGAGGAGATCGAGGAGGGGCTCCTGTGCATCGCCGCCCCCATCCGCGACTACACCGGCAAGGCGGTGGCGGCGGTAAGCATGGCCGGGCCAGTGCGGCGGGTAGAGCCGCACGAGGAGCGCTACGGCCGGCGCATCCTCCAGACCGCGGGCGAGATCTCGCAGGCGCTGGGGTACCTGCCACGCCCCACGCCCACGCTCCAGGACTTTGGCAACGGCACGAGCGCCGACGAGACGCATTGAGACAGGCTGCGCTGCCCACATCCCAGCGACGACACAGGAGTCAAGCGTGAGAATCACCGATATCACCACGATCAAGCTCAAGTACACCGTGCCCACGGCCATGGCCGACGCGATCCACTACATGCCGGCCCGCCTGCTGCTGATCGTCCAGGTCCACACCGACGCCGGGATCGTCGGCATGGGCGAGGCGGCGGCCTACAGCGGCTCACTCGACAGCATGGAGTCGGTGGTGCTCAACGATCTGCGGCCGATGCTGATCGGCGAAGATCCGTTCAAGGTCGAGCGGCTCTGGCAGATGATGGCCTACCGCACGCAGCAGCGCGGCCGGCGCGGCATGCTGCTGATGGCGATCAGCGGCGTGGACACCGCGCTGTGGGACGTGGTGGGCCAGGCGGTCAAGACACCCCTCTACCGGCTGCTCGGCGGCTACCGCGACACCCTCACGGCATACGCGTCGGCCGGGTTCTACGCCGGCGGGAAGGGGCTGCACGAGCTGGCCGAGGAGTTCGGCGGCTACGCGGCGCGCGGCTTCCGCTACGGCAAGATGAAGGTCGGCCGCAACCCCGAGGTCATGCTCAACCCGCTGCACGACATGCCGGCCGCCGACTACGCCACCGTCTCGCTCGAGGAGGACGTCGAGCGGGTGCGGGCGGTACGCGAGGCGGTGGGGCCGAACTTCAAGCTGGCGATCGACGCCAACAACGCCTGGACCCCCTCGATCACCATGCAGTTCATGCGGCAGGTCGAGCCGCTCAGCATCCACTGGCTTGAAGAGCCGGTGGCCACCGACGATATCGAGGGGAGCGCGATGCTGGCGCAGCAGCTCGACACCCCGATCGCCGGCTACGAGACCGAGACCAGCCTGCAGGGGTTCCGCGAGCTGATCGCGCGCCGGGCGGTGGACATCGTACAGCCCGATGTGATCTGGACCGGCGGCGTGACCGAGTGCCGCAAGGTGGCCGCGCTGGCGCAGGCCTACGGGCTGCCGGTGATCCCGCACGTCTTCTCCTCGGGGCTGGCGGCGATCGCCAACATGCACTTCATCGCGTCGATCCCGAACGGCGGGCTGCTGGAGTTCGACCAGAACCCAAACCCGCTGCGCTCCGAGCTGTTCGAGGAGCCGATCGACATCGCGGCTGACGGCACGGTGCGCCTCCCGGAGCGGCCGGGCCTCGGCGTGACGCTCAACATGGTCACGGTGGAGAAGTACCGCGTCTAGGACCAGTGCTGAGAAGGCCAACACGTAAGCTCTGCGGAGAGCTACACCTTCTGCAGCTGCACTGCAAATCCGAAACGTAGCACACTCGGCTGCGCCGAGAACACCTTCGGCGTGCAGCACTCAGCACTCACGGCTGCGCCGAGAACACTTTCGGCGTGCAGCACTCAGCACTCAGCACTCAGCACTCAGCACTCAGCGACAAGGAGACAGCAATGAGGCTTCAGGGCAAGGTAGCGATCGTAACGGGCGGCGCGTCAGGGATGGGCAAGGCGATCTGCCAGCGCTACGTCAAAGAGGGCGCCAAGGTCGTCGTGGCGGATATGAACCTGGCGGGCGCGCAGGCGCTGGTGGACGAGCTCGGCGCCGACCACGCCGCCGCGGTGCAGGTGGATGTCCGCAGCCAGGATCAGGTGCAGGCGATGGTGGAACTGGCCGTCGAGCGCTTCGGCGGGCTGGACATCCTGGTGAACAACGCCGGCGTCGGCAAGATCATCCCGTTCTTCGAGACCACCGAGAAGGACTGGGACTTCATGTTCGACATCAACTGCAAGGGCCTGCTGTGGTGCTCGCAGGCGGCCGCCAAGGTGATGATCGCCCAGGGCCGCGGCGGCAAGATCATCAACCTGGCCTCCCAGGCCGGGCGGCGCGGCGAGGCGCTGGTGCTTGCCTACTGCGCCAGCAAGGCCTGCGTGATCAGCATGAACCAGTCGATGGCGCTGGCGCTGGCCCCCCACAAGATCAATGTCAACGCGATCGCCCCCGGTATGGTGGACACGCCCTTCTGGGACGAGGTGGACCGCCAGTTCGCCAAGCTGATGAACATGGAGGTGGGCGAGCCGAAGCGCACCTTCGCGAAGAGCATCCCCATGGGCCGCATGTCGGTGGCCGAGGATATTACCGGAGCGGCGGTGTTCCTGGCGTCCTCCGACTCGGACTACATGACCCAGCAGACGATCAACGTGGATGGCGGGAACTGGCCCAGCTAAGCGCCTCAACATCCGCTCGTGTGGGTTTGGGGGTACAGCCCCCGAGAGAATTGACGTATCCTTCTTTCGGAGGGGCTGCGCCCCTCCTGCTCTCCCCGCCAGGGGACGATGGAGCTGTTCAATGCGACTACACAACCGCACCGCAGTCATCACGGGGGCCGGGTCGGGCATCGGTCAGGCCATGGCGCTGCTCTTCGCCGGCGAGGGCGCGCGCATCCTGGCTGCCGATGTGAACCTGGAGGCCGCCAAGACGACCGCAGCGATGGTGAACGACGCCGGCGGCACCTGCGAGGCGATCGCGGTGGACGTAGTGGTGCCCGAGCAGGTGCAGGCGATGGTCGAGCGCGCTGTCGAGCTCTTCGGGCGAGTCGACATCCTGTGCAACAACGCCGGCATCGGCTCCACCACCGACGTGGTGGCCTGTGAGCCGGACGAGTGGGACCGCGTGATGACGGTCAATGTCAAGAGCGTCTACCTGGGCTGCAAGTACGTCATCCCGCACATGCTTCAGCAGGGCGGCGGGGTGATCATCAACACCGCCTCGGTGGCCGGGATGGTCGGCATCGTCAAGCGCGCGTCCTACAGCGCCAGCAAGGGCGCCGTGATCGCGCTGACGAAGCAGGTGGCGATCGAGTACGTCGAGCAGGGCATCCGCGTCAACTGCCTCTGCCCCGGCACGGTGGACTCGCCGTGGGTCGGGCGTCTGCTCGACCAGAGCGGCGACCCGAGCGGCATGCGCAAGGCGCTGGAGGCGCGCCAGCCGATGGGCCGCCTCGGCACGCCGCAGGAGGTGGCCAAGGCCGCCCTCTACCTGGCGTCGGACGACGCAGCGTTCATCACCGGCACGGGCCTGGTGATCGACGGCGGCTGGACTGCGAAGTAGCACCCGGCCAAGAAGTATGGCGACGGCCGCCGGTGGCCTGACGCCGTACTGTAAGCGGTAGTACTCGGGCCTCTGGAGGGACACAGCCCGTCCAGAGGCCCGAGAGGCTTCCTCGATTCTCCTGCTTGTATCCGGCAGAGCTCAGCCCTATAATCAGCCTGCGGCGTATCCACTAGCGGATTCGGAGGCCCAGGCATGTCAACGATGCACGCGGTACGGATCCATCGCTACGGCGGAACGGACGTTCTTCAGTACGAGGAGGCGCCTCGACCAACCCCAGGCCCTGGCGAGGTGCTCATTCGCATCCTCGCGACCACGGTCAACCCCTTCGACTGCGCTGTGCGCGCGGGCTACATGACGGCCTACTTCTCCCACACACTCCCGCTCATCCTGGGCACCGACGTCTCCGGCATCGTCGAGGAGCTCGGACCCGGAGTCACCAGCCCTGCGGTGAGGCAGAGCGTGTACACCAGGACTGGAGTGTTCCGCGACGGCTCGTACGCCGAGTACGCTGTCGCGCCCGCCGCCGACACCGTGGTCAAACCCATCTCGCTCGACCACACCCACACCGCGGCCATCCCGCACGCCCTCCTCACAGCGTGGCAGGGGCTCTACGAGATCGCTCAGCTCGCGCGCGGGCAGACCGTCCTCATCCAGGGCGCCGGCGGCGGGGTCGGCCACCTTGCCGTGCAGCTGGCGAAGCTACGCGGCGCCACGGTTATCGGCACAGGCTCGATCAACATCGACTTCGTGCGCAGCCTCGGTGTCGACCAGGCGGTCAACTACGCCACCACGCGCCTCGAGGACGCCGTGCGCGACGTCGATGTCGTGCTCGACCTGGTGGGTGGGGAGGTCCAGGATCGCTCCTGGTCAGTGCTACGCCCTGGCGGCATCCTGGTGTCGACGGTCCAGCCGCCCTCGGAGGAGCGGGCGCGCGAGCACGGGGTGCGCCAGGCGATGGTAGCGACAGCGCCGCCGATCGGCCCCGTGCTGACCGAGGTCGCCGCGCTCGTCGACGCCGGGAAGCTGCGGCCCGAGGTGTCACAGGTGCTGCCGCTCAGCGAGATCCGCACGGCGCACGAGCTGATCGAGGGCCGGCACACGCGCGGCAAGATCGTGCTGCAGGTCATGTCGTAGCGACGCGCTCCTTGCTTCCCTCCGGGTGGGGAGGATCCTACCCACCCGGTTCTCACGTCCTTCGGGCGCAGCAGAGGGAGGATTGATGCAGCGCGAAGAGATGATCACGGCGCACGACGCCGCCAAGCGGCTGAACCTGTCAGTGGACGCAGTGCGCGGTCTGCGGTCGGATCTCCTGGCCCGGCTCGCACTACGCGCGGATGCGGGATCTCCTCTCACGCGTCACTGCCCTGCGTCCCTCGCCTCCCGCGCCCTGGGGCGGTAGTAGCGCGTGAGCCAGGCGCTGATGCCGTCCATCCCGGGGAACAGCACCCGCTCGGTCACGTTTACCTGGTCCAGCCGGTCACGCACCTCCCACTTGAGCGCCGCCGGCAGGATAATCCGGCGCGCAAGCTCCGGCCGCGCCCCCAGCCAGTCGTCCATGCGGGCGTCGACCTGCGACATCAGCGCGAAGAGCGCGAACTGGTTGACGATCCGCTCGTCGAGCGAGGGTGGCTCGAAGAAGACCACAAACGGCTCCTCGGTGAGCTCACCCAGCTCGGCGAGCGAGGAGACCGTCCGGTCGAGCATTTCGGCGGTGAAGACACTGGTCCCCTCCTCATGCAGCACTCGCCGCAGCTGCTCCGGCAGGGACTCGCACGCCTTAACGTAGTCGGTCGCCCAGATGACCCCGTCCACATCCATCAGCTCAGGGTCATCAGTGGCGAAGTGCAGCGCCACGAACGGCGAGTAGGTCCAGTCGAGCAGTCGCGTGGGCAGGCCGTGGTGCTGCGCCAGCGAGAGCCAGGTCCAGACAGACTCCTGGGAGCCGGCGTAGGGCCGGGCGTAGCGCGTGAAGGCGCGCAGCAGGTGCGTCTCGAGCGGCTGGTAGCCCTCGCCGAGCCGCGCCAGGCTGGTGGTTAGGTCGTAGGAGGACGAGGCCATGCCGCGGTAGGCGCTGTTCGAGCGGTGGCGCTGGAGCGACTCGCGCCAGCTCCCGGCGAACAGGCAGTCGGTGAGCTCATTCCAGTTGGTCGGGCGCAGCTCGTCCATTGGGCCTCCGGCGGGCGTGGGGCTTCACCTCACACCGCTTCATAGTTAGCCATCACGGGCGGCGCACATCACACTACGCCAGGGCCCTGGAGCTACCGCGGGTGGCGTGCACCATCGCGCGCGCCAGCGGGGGCAGGAGCGCTCCGCCCCGCACGCACAGCTCGGCCAGCCCCGGCGCCACGAGCAGGCTCTGGAGCCAGCGCGCCGTCCGCACCCGCGGCAGGAACTCCCGGCGCCACACCCGGCGGTAGGTCGCCTCCCACTGATCCGCGGTCAGCGCCCCGCGCAGCGCGCCGTCCGCCAGGGGCGCGCAGAGCTCCGCAGAGCGCAGCGCCATCGCCATGCCGTCGCCGCACAGGGGTGGAATCATAACCGCCGCATCGCCCAGCCGGGCCACGCCGTGCCACGGCGCGGGCGCGTCGTCGGTGTCCACCGGCGCCACCGAGGCCAGCGTCTCCTCGACCAGCGCCGCGCCCGCCAGCCGCCGCCCGAGCGCCGGGTTCCAGTCCGCCGCCGCCTCCACCAGACCGCGCGGGCTACCGCCGGCCCGCCGCAGCGCCTCCCGCGAGGCGAGCATGCAGAGGTTCGTCCGCCCGCCCTCCACAGGCGCCAGCCCCACGTAGCCGCCCGCGAACAGGAACAGCTCGACATCCGGCGCGCGCCCGGGATCGTCCAGGTGACACTTCACGCCCACCGCGGTCTGCTCAGGCGAGCGTGGCTCTCTGGCCCGCAGCCCACGCGCCGGGTGCCGCCCGCAGGCCAGCACCGCCGCTCGAGCCGCCACCTCCTCCGCCCCATCCGGCCCGCGTAGCCGCACCACGTGCCCCCCGGCTGCCGGAACCACCTCCGCCACGCTCACACCCGCACGCACCTCTGCCCCCGCCCGCACCGCCGCCGCCGCCAGCGCGCCGTCGAGCGCGTAGCGGCTCACCCCCCAGGCGTCCCCCGGCAGCTCGACCCGCAGCGCGCGGCCTGAGGGGGCTGTGAGGCTGGCATGACGCATGTGCGTCGGCCCGATCCCCGACACCGTATCGAGCAGCCCCAGCGCTTCGAGGCTGCCCTGCGACTCGGGCGAGAGGAACTCGCCGCAGACCTTGTGGCGCGGGAAGGTGTCGCGCTCGACCAGCAGCACGTCCCAGCCGCGCCGGGCGAGGGAGTGGGCTAGGCCGCTCCCGGCGAGCCCGGCGCCCACAATGATGATGTCTCTCATGTCACTTGTCCGGGGGTGTGCTGGTGGGGCTGCGCCCCACCAGCACACCATGAAGGTAACTTGTGGGGGCCTGCGGCCCCCACACCCCGGCTCACCGCGCGAGCGCGCCTTGCCGCTCCCCTCTCCGCGCTAGACCCTGCCTGCGGGCACGATGATCAGCCAGCGGAACAGGGGCCGCCAGGCGAACCTGAGCCGCTCCAGCCCCGGCAGCGCCCGCAGCGCCCGCAGCTCCGCCGCACGGAATCCGCGCGCCACCGAGAGCGGCGCGTCGTGACGAATCATGCGGTTGCGCGAGAATGCCCACGTCAGCACGCGGATTGCAGCCCACGCCAGCACGCTGCGGTGCAGGTCGTTGACCACCACGCCCAGCCGGGCGGCCTGGGCCAGCGACGGGAGCGCCCGGCCAAGCAGCGGCGTGGGAAAGTGGTGCAGCACAAGCGCGGCCGTTACCACATCCACCGATCCCGGCGCAAGTGCGAACAGGTCGCCGAGCTGCACGCGCACCCGCGGCTCACCGTGGAACAGCCGCGCCGCCTCGGCGCATGTGTCCGGGTGAATGTCCAGCAGGGTGATATCGATCTCGACGCCGCGCCGCGCCGCCCAGCGCAGCAGCGCCCGCGCCCCGTCGCCCGAGCCCGCGCCGACGTCGAGGACGCTGAGGCTGCGCGGCTGACCCGCTGCCCGCCACAGCCGCTCCACTCCCTCGACCGTCGGCCAGGCGGCGCCGAGCAGGTAGTTGATCAGCCGCAGCTCGCGCAGCGCTTGAGCCAGCTCGTCGCCTCCGATCGAGCGGTCGTCCATCAGCTCCGGCGCGTCCGAGCGCGCCGAGAGGTCAGGCCAGGGTGCCAACCGCCGCCCCAAGCCCATGCACAGCCACCGGCAGTGACGCCGGCATGTAGGTCAGGTGGGCCATCTCGGCCACCAGCCCCGGCCCGAACGCCATCGCCACCGCCGCCTCCGGGGCCGATAGGCGCTCCTCCCGCATGCGCCGCCGCAGCTCGTGCAGCACGAACAGCACCGTCGGCGAAGACATGTTGCCGTGCGTCCGCAGCACCTCGCGGCTCGGCGCGGCCTGCTCGGCGCTCAGCCCCAGCGACTCGACCACCTGGTCGACGATGCTCGGCCCGCCGGGGTGGATCGCCCAGCGCCTGGGGCGCGGGCGCCCGGCCAGCAGCGTGTCCACCGCGCCTGGGGCCAGCGCGCCAACCATGCGCGGCACCTGCGGCGAGAGAGTCATGTGGAAGCCGTGATCGCCGATGCGCCAGCTCATCGCCTCGGAGGCATCCGGCGCGTAGGCGGTGTGGAACACGTCCAGCTCGAAGCGCTCGCGCTCGCCGTGCGGGTCGGCCCCGATCACGCACGCCGCGGCGCCGTCGGCGAACAGCGATGTGACGGTCAGATTGACGCGGTCGAGGCGCGGCTGGGCGTGGATCGAGCAGAGCTCGGCGCACACTACCAGCACCTGGGCATCGGGCTGGCCCCGCACGATGTCGGCCGCCAGGCGCGTGCCGTTGAAGGCCGCCGAGCAGCCCTGGAAGCCCACCAGCGTGCGCTTCAGGTCAGGCCGCAGCCCCAGTGCTCCGGCGATCGCCAGGTCCAACCCCGGCGCGAAGAAGCCCGTGCAGCTCACCGTCACCAGATGCGTGATCGATGCGGCCGCCTGCGCCAGGGCGTCGGGCGAGTCCCCGGCGTACTCGGCCAGGGCGCGCGCCCCCGCCGCCACCCCGATCGCCATCGCCTCGCGCTCGTAGATCGCCATGCGCTCGGCGGTGGTGGGCGCCTCATCCAGGGGGCGCGTGGGCACGAAGCGCGACTCGCTCACCGGCCGCGAGGCGTCCGGCAGGCAGGAGTAGCGCGTCTCGATGCCGGAGAAACGATACAGGCTCCGCAGCCAACGGGCGAGCGCCGGCTGCTCGGCCAGCGCCTCGACTAACCAGTCGCATAGCTGCGCTTGCGGGACAAGATAGGGCGGCACCGCCGTCCCCAGGGCGAGGATAGCCGGCCTGGCTCCTTCAGTTCTCATGCTCTGCGCTTTCTAGTGTGAACGCGGTTTGGCATTGCCGCCAGTTGCATTTTGCGTGCCAGATCCCGCTGCCGCCCACCAGCCCACCAGCGCCAGCTCGGCGACCGCATCCAGCAGGTAGACCGGCGTGATGCGGCGCCGCGCGACATAGACTACGTCAATGCTGGTCAGTCCGAGCGCGCTGCCCACCGCCAGCAGCCGCACCTCGGGCGTGACCCGCCGGCGCGCCCCTGCCAGCGCCACCACCGCGCCCACCACCGTGATCAGCACGCCGGCGGTCTTCACCAGCCAGCGGTCAGTCTTCGGACCTGTCACGGCCTCGAAGCTCCGCATGTGCACGAGCGGCCACACCCCGGTGACGAAGTAGAAGATCCCCTGCGCCACCGCCACCGCCCGCTGTCCCAGAATCACCCGCACGATCGCCTGCATTGACACCTCATCTACGCAGTATACCCGCCGCGGGATGGCCCCCCCGGCACGGCCCATGCGCCGCCCATCCTCCCCGCGGCGGCCCTCCGCCGGAGAAGCGAAGGAGACACAGCTATGCACAGCGGGCCAAGCCACCCAGCCGACTCGGCGCAGGCCACGCCCCGCGACGACGAGGCCGCAGCACTCAAGACTCAGCGCTCAGCACTCAAGACTCACGACTCACGACTGAGCAGCCCCCGCTCCACCACCAGCGCGGCGTCCATCGTCTTGTAGCCCACCTCATCGAACAGCACCACGATCTTCTCGCCCTCGTAGCGCATCACCTGGCCTGCGCCCCAGCTCGTGTGGCGCACATGCGACCCCACCGGGAAGGGCTCATCGCCGCGTGGCGGGGTCACCACCAGCCCCGCCTCGCAGTTGTCGCAGTAGCCGCACGGGTCGCTCAGGTCCTCGCCGAAGTAGTTCAGCAGAAAGCGCCGCCGGCAGTCGCGGTTCTCGGCGTAGCCGCGCATCATCTCCAGCCGCGAGCGCTCGAAGCGCCGGTGCCGCTCCTGCGCCTGCACCGCCTCCTCGGCCACGGCGCCGATGTCCTCGGGGATCTCGGCCGGCGCCACCTCCCCCGCGGGCAGCAGCTCCACCACCCCGGCGTCCTGCAGCCGGTGCACCGCCACCATCAGCTTCGTCTCCGAGAGACCGGTCACGTCCCGCAGCTCGGCCAGTGCGACGGGCCCATCGGCGTCCGCCACCGCGTCGGCCACCTGCGCCACCGTATCGGCGTCCACCTGCCCGCCACCCACGAAGAAGCGCCGGATCGCCAGATCCTGCGGGCGGTAGAACAGCCGCGCCTCGGCCGGCTCACCGTCGCGGCCCGCACGGCCGATCTCCTGGTAGTACGAGTCGATCGAGTCGCTGATGTCATAGTGAAAGACAAAGCGCACGTTCGGCTTGTCGATGCCCATGCCGAAGGCGGTTGTCGCCACCATCACCTCGGTCGCGTCCTCCATGAACGCCTGCTGCGCCGCGGCGCGCTCGGCGGACTTGCGCCCCGCGTGGTAGGCCTCTGCGCGCACCCCGGCCGCGCGCAGCGCCTCGGCCACCAGCTCGGCGCGCCTGCGCGTCGCCACATACACGATCCCCGGCTTCTCGATCTCTACCACCGCCGCCGTCAGGGCGCGCAGCTTCTCGTCCTCCTGCGCGAAGCGCTCAACCCCCATGAAGATGTTCGGCCGGTCGAACCCCTGCACGATCACCCGCGGCTCGCGCATCCCAGCCGCTCGACGATCGCCAGCCGCACCGGGGGCGAGGCCGTGGCCGTGAGCGCCAGCACCGTCGGGTGGCCCAGCGCCTCCACCGCCTGCCCCAGCCGGAGGTAGTCGGGGCGGAAGTCATGGCCCCACTCGCTCACGCAGTGCGCCTCGTCCACCACGAACAGGCTCGGCCTGGCCTCCGCCACCTTGGCCAGCGTCTCGGGGTTGGCAAGCTGCTCGGGCGCCAGAAAGAGAAACTCCAGCTCGCCGGCAGCCAGGTCGGCGAAGGCCTGCCGGCGCTCGCTCTGGCGGATGGCCGAGTTGACCTGCGCCGCGCCACCAACCTCCGCGGCGATCGACTCGACCTGGTCACGCTGGAGGGCGATCAGCGGCGAGACCACCACCGTCGGGCCGCTGAGCCTGGCCGCCGAGATCTGGTAGATCGCCGACTTTCCCCAGCCGGTCGGCATCACGGCCAGAGTATCCTGCCCGGCCAGCACCGATCGGATCGCCTCGTCCTGACCGGGGCGCAGCTGCTCCAGGCCGAGCAGGGCGCGGGCGGCGCGGCGGATGGTTCGTTTGTCCATAGTGTGAGGCCTACTGCCACAGAGCACATAGAGGACACAGAGGTTGCCGAGGGGCCAGCGTGGGAAAGCTGCGCCAGGCGGAAACCGCCTTTGTCCCCGAGCCTCTGTGCCCTCTGTGGCGAAAGGATCGCTAGATCGCGTCCGACTGCCCGGCGCCCTCCTGGTTGGGCACGCTCTCGTTGTCGTCGCCGCGCGTCATACCGTTCAGCCCGCCGTCGCTCGCGACGCCCCGGCGGCCCACGCCCCGCCCCACGGCCCCCGGCATCGGCGGGGTCTCTACACCGTGCCGCTGGTCCAGGCCGGACACATCGCCGACCGTCCGAGGGTTGGCGCGGACGCTCCCGGCGCCCGACGAGCCACCAACGCCCCCGATGCCGTCCACCGCGCCGGAGCGGTTGCCCTCGCCGGCGCCGGAGTCCTTGCGGTTGGCCGAGCGTTCCACGTGCTCGCCCGCGCCGGGGGCGTTCGTGCGCTGCTTCTTCGTCATCGCTGGGCTCCTTTCAGGAGAGAGAACACCGCGGGGCTGGTCCGCCGGGCGACCATCCCCGCCTGATGCACTGATATGCACGCCGCGTGCCAGCCCGCGCCAGGACCGCGCGCGACCCGTCCAGATCTACGGCGCTGGGCAGAACATGTGCGCCGGACTCCAGAGCGAGGACCACCGCGTCGCCGGGATCAGCGTGGTCTGCGCGCAGAACAAGCTCTGCGCCGAGCTCGCGTTCGCCCGCCTGCTCGAGCGCGCCGTCAGCGAGCAGCGACCGTCGCATGGCGAGCGCTTCGGCAGACGAGAGACCTGAGCAGAAGAGGTGGCGCTTTCGCAAAAAGCGTGTATCATATGAGTGCCTCCGGCTCAGGACTCGAGACTCACGACTCAACACTCGTATGAACATCGTTTTCCTCTCGCCGAACTTCCCGCCGAACTACACGCATTTCTGCGCGCACCTGCGCACGCTCGGCGCCAATGTGCTCGGGCTCTCCGACCAGCCCTACGACACGCTTGGCGCCGAGCTGCGTGCCGCGCTCACCGAGTACTACCTGGTGCCGGACCTCCACAACTACGACGAGGTGCTCCGCGGCGTCGGCTACTTCACCCACCGCTACGGCAAGATCGACCGGATCGAGTCGCTCAATGAGTACTGGCTGGAGACTGAGGCGCACCTGCGGACCGATTTCAACGTCGAGGGGTTCCGCCTGGCGGACCTGCCGGCGATTAAGCGGAAGTCGGAGATGAAGCGGATCTTTGCGGCCGCGGGTGTGGAGACTGCGCGCGGCATGGTGGCGGGGGACCCGGATGAGGTGCGGGCCTTCGTGCGGCAGGTCGGCTTTCCGCTGGTGGCGAAGCCGGACGTGGGCGTGGGGGCCAACCGCACCTACAAGATCACCAGCGAGCAGGAGCTGGAGGCGTTCCTGGAGCAGCCACTCAGGGACTACCTGCTGGAGGAGTTCGTCGAGGGGGTCATCCAGACCTTCGACGGCCTGACGGACCGCTCGGGGCGCCCGGCCTTCTTCACCTCGATGCAGTACAGCAGCGGGGTGATGGAGGTAGTCAACCACGACAACGACGTCTACTACTTTACCCAGCGTGAGGTCCCGGCGGACGTGGCCCACGCAGGGCGGGCGCTGATCAGCGCCTTCGGCCTGCGCGAGCGCTTCTTCCACTTCGAGTTCTTCCGCACGCCGGACGGGCGGCTGGTGGCGCTCGAGGTGAACATGCGCCCGCCGGGCGGTCTGTCGCTCGACATGTTCAACTACGCGAACGACATCGACCTGTACTACGAGTGGGCTAACCTGCTGGTGCGCGACCGCTTCGACGCCGCGTACGACTGGCCGTACCACGCGTGCTACGTCGGGCGCAAGCGCGCCAAGGCCTACGTCCACAGTCACGAAGCGGTGCTCGGGCGCTACGGCGGGCGCATCGTCCACCACCAGCCGATGGCGCCGGTGTTCCACCGCGCGATGGGGGACTACGGCTACATCGTGCGCTCGCCCGACCTCGAGGAGGTGCTGGAGATCGCACACTACATCCAGCAGAAGTAGGGCGCGCACGAGAACGCTGCACGGCAGGCGCTACCGTACCAGTATCCGGAGGCTTGCACTGCGGCTGCGTCGTGGGCGCCCTCAGCGTACCACGAGGCGCGCAAGCTCCGACAGAGGTGCCGGCTGTACCAGGAATGCATCTGCACCGGCTTCCAGCCACCGCTCGCGGTCACCAGGCAGCACGATATTGGCAACGGCGATCAGGCGCGGCCTGGGTATACTGGTCGCCTCAACAATCTGCCGGAGCATTTCGGGACCCGCAAGACCCGGGATATGTATCCCCATGATGATTGCATCCGGCGGCTCACTGCGCGCGTGTGTCAGAGCGTCCGCGAGCGTGGAGGCCACTTCCACACGGTGGCCCTGCGCGAGCAGCGCATCACGCGTTCGCGCCGCGGAGCGCGCGCTGTTCTCCACGACAAGGACCGACACCGGGTGCTCGGCGCCCGTCGCCACCTCTGCACGCGGCGCTGCGTCGCGAAGGGGTAGGCGCACCGTGATACGGGTCCCGCTGCCTTCCGTGCTCTCTATGATGACCGAGCCACAGTGTAGCTCGACGAGGCGCGCCACCAGCGCCAGACCAAGCCCGGACCCCTCGTAGCGGCGCGCCAGCGCACCATCCACCTGGACGAACGGCCTGAACAGGCGGTCGAAGTTCGCCGCCGCGATCCCAATCCCCGTGTCCCAAACGCTCAACTCCAGCACATCGCGGGCATGGTCGCTGTGAACGTCGAGACCGATGCTGCCGCCACTCTCGGTGAACTTCACCGCATTGGAGAGCAGGATATCCAGGATCTGTGAGATGCGCCGCTCGTCGGCCACAATCGTGCCGGCGTGCAGGTCCGGCGTGTATTGCACGTGGATCAGTCTCTTCGCCGCCTCCGGCGTGATCGAGGCGAGGCACGCCCCGCACACGCGGCCGACCGGGAAGGACGTCAGCGTGAGCGGCGCAGTGTTAACGCTGAGCTGCGACATATCCAGGATATCGTTGATCTGCTTGAGCAGGCGGTGCCCGCCCTGCTCGACGCGGGCTAACGCCGTCCGCTGGCGGTCGCTCACCGGCCCGTACAGCCCCTCGCCGAGCGCCTCAGTTACGCCGAGCACTGCGTTAAGCGGTGTGCGAAGCTCGTGGCTCATGCTTGCCAGGAACTCATCCTTGAGACGGGTGGCGCGGGTGAGCTCAGCGTTCGCGACGCTGAGCGCGGCGGTGCGCTCTCGAACACGGGCCTCGAGCGTGGCGGTCAGCTCGGTAAGGGCCGCCTCGGCTGCCCGTCGGGCGGCAAGCTCGGTGTGCAGTCGCTCGACGAGGGTGAGGAAGCCGCGCCGGATCAGCACCAGAAAGGCGAAACCGCACATCAGCAGGAAGGAAAGGTTGGACCACTGATTGAGCGGCGTGATGCGCGGGACTGACGGCAGCAGGCCGGCTCCCTGCGCCACTGCAAGGCTGAACACCGTGGCCACGGAGAGGCCGAGCACGACGAGACCTCCGCGGGGCCCAATCAGGAACGTGGCGATCATGACCGGGATCAGGTAGTAGGCCAGGATCACCGACTGGAGGGTGCCGAGGCTCAGGGGGAGCAGCGAGCAGCCGATCAGGAGGATGGCCACCACAGCGAGGGTGACCTCGCGCAAGTATCCGCGTCGCAGCGGGATCTGGAGCAACAGCAGCAGCACCGCAGTGCCGAGGCCGGCCGTGATGGTAATGCCTCTGGCCAGGAGGCCCGTGAGCGTCAGGATGACGGCTGCGAACGTAAGGATGACCCCGCCCGCGACCAACAGCGAGCCGAGCAGAGCAGTACGGAAGGCCTCGTCATCATCGTGGAGAGCGGGAGACGAGAGGAAGTTCTGAAGAGTTGCGTGCATGCCGTTGATGTCCTCTGCTCGTGGTCAACGAAACACGGCTCGTACCCGGCTGGGTTGATCGAACGCGGTCAGTCGTCCCTTTGGAAAGGGCACAAGCAGTCTACAGCGCCGGGCGCAGCGCTCCCCAGCCGGTCGCCTGCTCGAAGGCATATCCGGCTCGCAGCACCAGCGCCTCACCCCACGCGGGCCCCACGATCTGCAGCCCGATCGGCAGTCCCTCGCCGCTGAGCCCACATGGTAGCGAGAGCGCCGGCAGCAACGCCAGGTTGAACGGCGCGGTGAACCTCCGCAGCCGCGCCGCCGCTGCCACCGCGTCCCCGCCCAGCCTCGGCGCCGTCGTCGCCGTGCTCGGCAGCAGCAGCAGATCACAGCGCGCGAGGAGCAGGTCCAGCCGTCGCCGCCACACCGCCTGGGTGCGCCGCGCGAGCACGTACTCGGTCGAGGTCGCGTCCCGCCCGGCTGTCAGGCGCGCCAGCACGTCGGCCCCGAAGCGCCCGGGCGCCTCGCGCAGCCGCTCCCGGTGGAACGCCGCGGCGTCGCTCGTCACCATCAGGCCGCTCATCTGCCCGGCCTCTAGCGCGTCCGGAAGCTCGATCTCCTCGACGCGTGCCCCGAGCCCCTCGAGGATCTGGGCGGCCACACGCACCGCCGCCACCACCTCCGGGTCGGCCTCATCCACGAACGGGCCCGTGGCCAGGGCCACTCGCAGCCCTGACACGCCCCCGTCGAGGCGCGCCAGGTAGTCCGGCACGGGCGCATCTGCCGAGGAGGGGTCCTCGGCATCATACCCGGCCACCGCCTGGAGCAGCAGCGCCGTGTCGCGCACCGTACGCGCCAGCGGCCCGCAGTGGTCCAGGTTCCAGCTCAGCGGCACCACCCCGCGCGCGCTCACCCGGCCAAAGGTCGGCTTCAGGCCCACCACGCCGCAGAGCGACGCGGGCACGCGGATTGAGCCGCCGGTGTCGCTCCCGAGCGAGCCCATGCACAGCCCAGCGGCCAACGCAGCCCCAGAGCCGCCTGAGGACCCCCCCGGCGAGCGCTCGGTGTCCCACGGGTTGCGACACGCCCCGTAGTGCGGGTTCTCCGTCGTGAAGCCCAGCGCCCACTCGTGCAGGTTCAGCTTGCCCAGCAGCGTCGCGCCCGCCATGCCGAGCCGCCGCACCGCCTCCGCGTCCTCGGCCGGCACATTGTCCGCCAGGAACGAGGAGCCGGCAGTCGTTCGCACCCCCCGCGTGTCGTACAAGTCCTTGAGCGCCAGCGCGATACCGTGGAGCGGCCCGCGGTACAGCCCCCGGCCGATCTCCTCCTCGGCAGCGGCAGCTTGCGCCAGCGCCAGGTCGGCCGTCACGGTGATGAAGCTGTTCAGCCGCGGCTCCAGCGCCTCGATCCGCTCCAGGTGGGCCTGCGCCAGCTCAACCGGCGAGAGCTCGCGCCTCTGGATGAGTACGGCGGCGTCGGCGATGGTGAGGTTGGTGAGGTTCGTCATACGTATGTCTTTATGTACAATTCTGGAGGGAAGCGGCCCCTCCGGAATCTCCTAAAAGCGGTACAGCTACTTCGCCAGCCCCAGCCAGGACTCGTGCACCGCCAGCTGCGACTCGCTCGGGTCGTCCACAGCCAGCAGCTTGAGTGTGTCGGGCGGTGCCGGCGCCAGCGTCAGCTGCACATGCAGCAGGTCATCGCGCCGGAACAGGCTCACCATCACCGTGTCGCCGGGGCGCCGCTCGGACACGCGCGCCTTGAGTCGATCCTCGTCCACGCGCACCCCGTCGAGCGCGATGATCTCGTCGTGGGCGTAGACTCCCGCGGCGTACGCCGGCCCATCGCTGCGGACCGCCGCCACCTTCAGTTTGCCGTGCTCGGTCTTGAGACGCATGCCGTGCCACGCGGGCGCCTCGCCGCCCTCTACCCCGGCATGGCTCCAGGCCATCCGCAGCCCGGCCAGCGCCAGCCCGCGCTCGTAGTCCAGCTCCTCCGTCCCCGACACGTAACGCTCGAACAAATCGCGGAAGCGGCCGCCCGCGCGTCCGGCCTCCTCCTCCACCGCCGCCAGGAAGCCCTCCTCCTCCGCGAAGCCAGGGCCGTGCTCGGGGTAGCGATCGAACAGGTGGCGCATCACGTCGTCGAGCGCACGCTCACCGCCAGTCTGGTGGCGGATCTCCAGGTCCAGCAGCAGCGCCACGAGGCTGCCCTTCAGGTAGTACGAGATGCTCGAGTTGATGCTGTTCTCGTCCGGGCGGTAGAGCTTGATCCAGGTGTCGAAGCTGCTCTGGGCCAGGCTCTGGAGGGCGCGGCCGGGCTGGCTCTGGAGCAGCTTGATATCGTCGGCGATCATCTCCAGGTAGCGCTCGGCGCTGATCAGCCCGGCGCGCTGGAGGATCAGGTTGTCGTAGTAACTGGTGATCCCCTCCGAGACCCACAGCTCGCGGGTGTAGTTCTCGCGCGTGTAGTCGAACGGGCCGAGCGGCGCCGGGCGGATGCGCTTCACGTTCCAGACGTGGTAGAACTCGTGGGATGTGAGCGCCAGGAAGCGCTCGTAGGCGCGGCGCGGGCGGAACTCCCAGCGCGGGAAGATGTTCGAGACGCTGTTACGGTGCTCAAGGCCGCCGTACTGCCCGTCGGCCAGCAGCAGAATGAAGACGTAGCGCCGGTACGGCAGCGTGCCGAACAGGTCGCGCGTGGTCTCAACGATCTTCTGCGTATCGGCCAGGATCTGCGCGTCGTCCTCGTTGCCGTGGCCCCAGATTGCGATCTCGTGCGGGATGCCGTCCACCGCGAAGGTCAGCAGGCGGTGCGTGCCGCACTCAAACGGCGAGTCCACCAGGTGGTCATAGTCGCCGGCCACGAAGGTGTGGCGCCGCACGAAGAACGACGTGCTGCGCACCGAGCCGGTGAAGTCGTTGGCGGTGCCGGTCTCCTCGCTCACCAGCTCCAGGCCGGTGGTCACGCGCCACTCATCGGGCGTAACGACGTGCGCTGTGAGCGGCTCGTCGGTCCGGCCCGGCACGTACATGCAGAGGGTCGCCGGGTTGAAGTAGCCGTGGGTGCCGTCGAGGTGGCTGGTGCGAACGGTCAGCTCGAAGGCGTAGACCTGGTAGCTGATCGACACCTGCTCGGCGCCGCCGGTCTCGACGCGCCAGGTGGACTTGTCGAGCTTGCGCCAGTCGAGTGGCCGGTTGCCGGCGCGTGCCTCGAACCCCTGGACGTGCCGCGCGAACTCGCGGACCATGTAGGAGCCGGGCTTCCAGACGGGCAGCGCCACGTCGAGCGTCGCTCCCTCGAGCTCACCGAGGTCCACGCGCACGTAGTACAGGTGCGTGTGCGGCTCGGGCATGGAGATAGTATAGACGATCGGCATCAGTTCGTGGCTCTCGGGGAGGTTCGGAGGGGGGGTGCCCCTCCGAAGAAGGATCCTGCTCTCGGGGGACCCTACGCGGTGTAGGGGGCGAACAGCCGCGCGAAGAGGCGCTCGAACTGCTCGGACTCGCCGTCGATCCGCTGGTAGAGGTCGACGACTCCGGCGGCCTGCTCGCGGCGGCGCCACATCTCACGGGCGAAGGTGTCGTCGGCCACCGACTCGGCGCGCATGTACGCGTAGAACTGCTTGACAGACGTGCACATCTCGCGGGCCGCGCGCGGGCTGCTGTTCAGAACCTTGCGCGGGTAGAAGAAGAACAGGCACTCGTCCAGGGTCGCGTAGTCTCCCTCGGCAAGCGAGCGGTCGTAGTAGTTGGCCAGGAAGTCGGCGTAGACCCACAGGTCGCCCGTGCGGCTCGCGGCGGTGCTCTCGCTCTTGCCCTGGGCGAGCAGGTGCTGGTAGAAGCGCTCCATCAGCTCGCTGCTGCGCTCCAGCGCGACCTCGGCCGGGTGCGCCTCGATGTCCTCCTCGGCCTCCTCCCACGGCTCGAGCTCTTCAGGCTCCTCCCAGTCCTCCTCCTCGGAGAACAGCGCGTCCCCCACCAGACCGAGGCTCGTGTCCTCGCTCGGCTCCTGGTCCGCTGTATAGGGCACCAGTGTCGCAAACAGCGACGGGTCGTGCGGGAGCATCTTGTGGAAGCGCGCGGCGAGGATGTTTTGCACCTCCTCGGGCGAGTCGGCGCGCTGCAGCCGCTCCACCTCGTCGGGCGAGAGCGCCGCCATCAGCTTCTGCGCGGCCTCAGCGAGCGCGGGGTTCTGCTCCATGAACGCGCGCAGGTCGTCGATCTCATTCACCTCGAACAGCGGGTCGTCCTCGAAGTCGTCGTCCTCGAAGTCGTCGTCATCATCAAAGGCCGAGTCCGGGTCGTAGTCGGGGGCGTCGGCGAATGCCTCGCTCCAGCCCTCCTCGTCGTAGCCACCCCGGGCCAGTCGCTCCTCAATGTGCGCCGAGTGATCCTCGAGCGCGCTCACCGGCTCAAGGTAGACCACGGTGGAGGTGCCATCCTGCACGCCGCGGACCACGCGGGCGGTAGAGGCGCGGCGCACAACGCCGTTCCAGACCTCACGCGAGGCGGCGGCGCGGCGGCTATCGAGCATCTGGCCCTGAAGCTGCACGATCTCCGCCAGCAGGTCGTCCTCGGCCGGTGCGGAGCCCAGCGCCCGGCCGAAGGGCTCGGGCGCGCGGCCGAAGCCGGTAGCTGCCACGAACATGCCGTCCATCAGGCGCACGCGCGGGTCGGCGTCCACCAGCTCGCGCCAGGGCCGCCCCGGGTATCCGGTGCGCCAGGGGGCGAGTGCGAAGACTGGCAGCACCCCCTCGTCGGCCGGCACCGCCTCGCCGCGGGCACGGGCGGCGTGCTCTACCAGCGCGTCGAGCAGGTCGCGGTCCTGCTGCAGGACGTCGTCGAGCCGGAAGGCGGCGGCGGGCTCGCGCTCAAGGCGCAGCGTCAGCGGGGCGAGCCGTGTCACGGTGACGAGTACGCTGTCGCCGTGCTCGAAGCCGGCGCGCCCAAACCACCCCGCGAGCGACAGGGCGGGGGCAAGGGCCGGGCCAAACAGCCCATCGCCGAGCGCGAGGTTAGCGTCTCGGGCGCTCACGAGTCTGTCGGTGGCGTCCTCTACACGTATGTCGTTCTGGTAAAGCGGCACGAACGGGATCAGCCGCACGCGCAGCAGCAGGTCTGCCGCGAGCTCCTCGCGGCTCGGGACCACTCGGAAGCGCAGCCCTTCCAGGACCACGCGCAGCGGCACCAGGTCGCCGCCGCCGAGGCGCACCCAACCGACCATCGCCGCCTCGAAGCGCAACTTCTCGCGAATGCTGGCGTACGGATTCTTCGCCTGGCTCGGCCGCCTCGCGAGCACCTTATCAAGGATCTCTCGCTCGGCGACGACGCCGCTGTATTGCTCAGCCAGCTCCTGGAGGATGCTGGAGATTGTCGGTTCGTGCTGGGCCATGGATCTACACTCCCACCTATGCCTACCTCACACCTCGACCGCGGGCGTCTGCTCTGCCGCAAACGGCGTCCACGAGCCCGGAGGGCTCCAGCCCCCGAATAGGTCCGGCTGGACGAGTTCGGCGAGCAGCTCGAGGCTCTCCACAACACGCGGGCCGGGCCGGCTGAAGTACGCGTTCCCGTCCGCGATGAACACTCGCCCGCGACGCACCGCCGGAAGTGCTCCCCACCCCGCCCGCCGCGGCAGCAGCTCGCGCGCCTCATCCAAGGCACGGGCCAGCTTCACGCCGCACGGCGCGACGACGATGACCTCGGGCGCGAAGGCGATCACATCGTCCCACGGCACGCGCCGCGAGGGCTTGCCAGGTGTACCAAGTCCCAGGCGGCCCCCGGCGATCTGGACCAGCTCAGGCATCCAATGCCCCGGTCCGAAGGCCGGGTCAAGCCATTCGAGGAAGGCTACCCGTGGCCGCTGCGTCACCGGCGCGGCCCGCTCCCTGACACGCTCGACACGCTCGCGCAGCTGCGCGGCGACGCGCTCGGCACGCGGCCGCACGCCCGTGGCCTCCCCCACCGCCTCGATTGTCGCAAGCACATCGGCCAGCGTACGCGGCTCGAGCGAGATCACAAGCGGCGCCACTCCGCCGTATGTCGACGTCACGTCGCGGGCGGCAAGCTGCACCGCACCGGACTCGACGGCGCACACCGCACAGAGGGCCTGCGTCAGGATGATGTCGGGGCGCAGCTCGGCCAGTAGGTCGCGGTCGAGCTCGTAGAGACTGAGGCCATCGCGCAGCTGCCGGCTGACGCGGTGGTCGATATCGTCCGAGGACCAGTCGCTCAGGTCCAACACGCTGCGCGTCACGGCCGGGAGGGCCCGCGCTCGTGCAGGGTAGTCGCACTCGTGGGTGACGCCGACGAGAGCCTCCTCGAGACCCAGGGCGCAGACGATCTCGGTCGCGCTTGGGAGCAGAGAGACAATACGCATCGTACCCTCCCCACGTGGCTGTCCCCCATATTATAGCACAGCGAGTCTGCGCGGGGGTGCCCAATCTAGCCAGCGCTCGCCCGCCGCGGAGCCAAAAGAGTCTTTCACCCTGAGTTGCGCCACCACAACCAACAATTATTGTTCCTTCTCTCACAAAGAATACAGAACAGGCTACTATTCAGCCCGGCAGAAACAACATCTCATCTCACAAGAACAACATTTCGTTCTCTCTGGCAGGAAGGATACCAGCTTCATCATGAGCAGCAGCAACCCTGAGAACAAGCGCGTCACGCGCCGTGGCTTTATCAAGGGCGCCTCGCTGGGCGTCGGCGTCCCAGTGGTCGGCAGCCTTCTGGCAGCCTGCACCGCGGGCCAGCAGGCCCTCAACCCGGCGGGCGGCCCCGCAATCGCGCAGCCCAACACCCAGGGCGAGCACACCGAGAACCAGGAGCACACCACCACCGCTCCCGGCGCGCTGAGCGTCGACGAGATGGACAAGATGCACGAGGAGGGGGTCAACCTCTTCGTCACGGGTGTCGAGACACCGCGCGGCAACCAGCCGTTCGAGCCGGTGATGGACGGCGAGGTCAAGGTCTTCAACCTGACCTGCAGCGAGGTGGACTGGGAGGTCACTCCGGGCAAGACCACCAAGGCCTGGGTCTACAACGGTACCATGCCCGGCCCGATGATCCGCGTCACCCAGGGCGACACGATTCGCCTGGTGGTGAAGAACGAGCTGCCCGAGAGCACCGCGATCCACCCGCACGGTGTGATGGTGCCGAACAACATGGACGGCGTGCCCTTCGTCACCCAGAAGCCGATCAAGCCGGGCGAGACCTTCACCTACGAGTTCGTCGCCAAGAACCCCGGCTCGCACATGTACCACTCGCACCACAACTCGACGAAGCAGGTGGGCAAGGGTCTGCTCGGCGCACTGATCATCGAGCCGAAGGACAAGTCCGCCGACCCGGCCTACGACCTGGACTACACCATCATCCTGAACGATCAGAACGGTGGCTTCACGGTCAACGGCAAGGGCTTCCCGGCCACCGAGAAGTTCGTGGCGAAGCTGGGCCAGAAGGTCCGCATCCGGTACATGAACGAGGGCCTGATGATCCACCCGATGCACCTGCACGGCCTGCCGCAGCTGGTCTTCGCGCGGGACGGCTGGAACCTGCCGCAGCCCTACATGTGCGACACGGTCAACGTGGCTCCGGGCGAGCGCTGGGATGTGATCGTGGACTGCACCGAGCCGGGTGTGTGGGCCTTCCACTGCCACGTGCTCTCGCACGCCGAGAGCGACCACGGCATGTTCGGTATGGTGACGGCGCTGATCATCCAGGCGTAAGCTCCGCCAACACGGACCTGAGACATACGTCGTAAGGTTCGAGACAGGTGAGACAACGACACCTCCGGGTGTAGCAGGGGTTGACCTCCCAAGCTACTCGCGGAGGTTTCGTCATGCTCTACGCTCCACAGCAGCCTGCCGACTCAGCTCGCTGGCCCGGCTGCTCGAACCACCGCGCGATGCCTGGCTGCGGTGGGGCGGTCATCACACAGGAAAGCGGAGCCGCGAGGTCGCAGCTCCGCTCTACCGCTCTACCGCTTGCGGGCGGCCCAGCCGCCTCTTGTGCGCTTACCACGGACGCCGCTCGTGCACCGGAGTGACTCGCGTGTGTGGCGCTCCTCGGCCGCTACGGAAGCGGCGAGCCGTTCGTCAGCGTCACGAAGGCGACCGCCGAGTGGTAGGCGCCGAACGGCCGGCGCTTGCCCACCAGCGTCACGTATGCAGGCGACTGCCAGCGGGTGTAGGCGAGCTCCCACATCGGGTGGACGCTCGCGCTCGCCCCCGTGGCCCACGGCCAGGCCGCTGGGTTCAGCACGTATGGGGCCACGTAGTCCACCGCCAGCTTCAGCCGCCCGTAGCTCCACAGGTCGATCCCGCGGCGCTGCGCGATCACGGCGACGGCCAGCTTGTAGTCCAGCGCCTCCTGGGTATAGTTGATGCCGGACGTTCCGCGCCGCACCTCCTCGGGGATGCTGCCGTCCGCGGAGATCAGGTCCACGTCCGACTTCCACTTGGCGATCGCGGCGCTGAACCCGGCCTGGTCGCCGATGTAATCGGTCACGGCGACGCGCATGAAGGTCCCCGCGTCACCCCAGTTGTTGCTGCGCTGCGAGGCCGTGGGCAGGATAACGGACCGCAGCCACCCCTTGAACGCATGGTCGTCTGCGGCCGAGAACGCACCCGAGGTCTTGATCAGGTCGGCGGCAAAGACAAACCCCGGCGCCACGCGCCCGATGATGAGCGATGTCTGGCACGCGCCGCTCAGGGGGCAGGTGTTCTGCGTCGTCTTAGTCGTGTTGACCCAGGCCATAATGAACTCGCGCGCTTTCTGGGCGTAGCGCACGTCTCCGGTGACACCGTAGGCCAGGGCGAGGCTGTAGGCGGTCGTGGTGTCATCCACGAACGGTCCGTCGGTCCCAGGGATGTCCAGTGACTCCATCGGGGAGGGCGAGCTGCCAAGCTTGTTGTTGGCGTAGCTGACCACCTGACTCACAGCAGAGCGGTACGGCTCGCCAAGGGTGGCGCGCTGGCGCAGCTCAGCGCCGTTCGTCATGTAGCCGAGACCAGTCATAGTAACGGGCGCGCTGACGGGGGCCTGTGTCGGCGTCGGAGCCGGAGCCTGTGTCGGCGCCGGGGCCGGGGCCTGTGTCGGCGCCGGGGCCTGTGTCGGCGCCGGAGCGGGAGCCTGTGTCGGCGCCGGGGCCGCAGTGTCGCCGACCGTCACCACCAGCACCGGGCGGCGCTCAGGCGTGTCATTCTCCCGCGACGCATACCCAACGGTGTTCGTGTTCGTGCCCGGCATCTTCAGTGCGAAGTTGTAGCTGCCATTCCCTGAGATTGCCCGGGTCACATCGAGCTCCACGACCGTATTCGGAGCGACGGCCCCGAGCGCGGCGAGCTGCGGACCATCGATCGCCGGCCTGGTGTTCCACGTCACGCTCTCGCTCCAGCTCGTGTTGGTGATGCCGTAGAGCGCCCCACCCGACGTCGAGTCGTTGGTGACGAACAGGCGCAGCCGGGCAGAGGTGACGGTCGTGCCCGCGGGGATGCCGTCCACCTTGAACCGGAGGTACGACTCGCGCGCCCGTGCTCCGGCCACCGCCGTGAACGCCGAGCGGTTGCCGAACGGCTGGTCTGGCGAGGCGACAGTGACGTAGGTATCGGCCTGCGGTGCGACAATGAGCGTGCCTGCGGCGCGCATCGGGTGCGGTACCAGTGTGCTGAGCAGCGCTGCTGCCGTGCAGATCAGCATGACGAGATATCGCAGGCGTACCAACGGACTCCCGCCCGCCAGCGCAGCACGGTACGAATGTGAAGACACAAGTGCTCCTTCCGAGTGTGGGGTTTACCCGGCTATCACGTGCGGCGCCGGCACAAGCCGGCGCTTTAACGTACTCTTAACCACTCGTAAACTATCACACAGGAGCAGGTCCTGACTACGGCTCGGTATTCATCAAGTGTTCAACATGGTGCGGAGTGCCACGGCGGCGGCGAGGCGGCTAACGACCGCTTCAGCAGGCTGGAGGGGGAGCGTAGCACCGGGGATATGTGCCAGCTTACTTGCCGCTGTGTGCCACAGCACAGAGGCACCGGCGGCGAGGCCCCGGGATCTCCCGGGGCCTCGGCCCAACTGAACGTAGGGCCACGGGCTGCGTGTCAGCGGCTTGGCCACCCCTCAGATACCAACTTGACAGGTCCAGCCGCAGCCGCTATAGTAGCCGCGCGAACAGACACGTGAGAAGAACTATGCCGCCGCACAAGAACGGCACGACGACCACCACTACCAAGGCCCTGGCGACGATCGCCGGGGCAATTGAGCGTGGGAGGAGCCCTGGTCGTTGAAGATCCTGGCGCGACGCACGTCCCCTCCTGCAAAGGAAGGGGGCGTTTTCATTTCTGGAGGGACGATGCTGCTGGATCGCTACCGGACACTGCTGCCCGTCACGGAGCAGACACCTATGCTCACCCTCGGCGAGGGCAATACGCCGCTCATCGCGGTGCCGCGCCTGGCCGCCGACATCGGTGTGCGCGAGCTGTACCTGAAGTTCGAGGGGATGAATCCTACCGGGTCCTTCAAAGATCGCGGGATGGTCGTGGCCGTCGCCAAGGCGCTCGAGGCCGGCGCCCGCTCGGTGATCTGCGCCTCCACCGGCAACACCTCCGCCAGCGCCGCCGCCTACGCCGCCCACGCAGGGATCGAGGCGATCGTGGTGGTGCCCGCCGGCAAGATCGCGCTCGGCAAGCTCGCCCAAGCGCTGATGTACGGCGCCCGCCTGCTGGTGATCGAGGGCAACTTCGACGCGGCCCTCAACATCGTGCGTGAGCTCTCCGACAAATACCCCGTCACGCTGGTGAACTCGGTCAACCAGGACCGCATCGAGGGCCAGGCCACCGCCGCCTATGAGATCGTAGACACGCTCGGCGCCCCCCCCGACGCCCTCTGCCTCCCGGTGGGCAACGCCGGCAACATCACCGCCTACTGGCGCGGCTTCACCCGCTACCAGGCGGCCGGCAAGGCGGACCGCACGCCGCGCATGCTCGGCTTCCAGGCCGCCGGGTCCGCCCCGATCGTTCTGGGTCACCCGGTCGAGCACCCCGAGACCCTGGCCACCGCGATCCGCATCGGCAACCCCGCCAGCTGGTGCTACGCCCTCGACGCGCGCGACCAGTCCGGCGGGCTGATCGACGCCGTCACCGACTCGCAGATCGTGGCCGCCTGGCGCGACATGGCCCGCCTCGAGGGGGTGTTCTGCGAGCCCGCGTCCTCGGCAGGCGTGGCCGGGCTGCGGATGCTGGTGGAGCAGGGGCGCGCCGAGCGCGACGCCCGCTACGTCGCGGTGGTCACGGGCCACGGCCTGAAGGACCCCGGCCTGGCAGTAGAGCAGTTCGCTGCCCCGGCGCCTGTGGCTGCCGAGATGGGGGCGATCCTGAAGTGGCTGGGGTGGTAGGCAGGAGCGAGTGCTGAGTGCTGAGTGTTGAGTGCTGAGTGTTGAGTGTTGAGTGTTGAGTGCTGAGTGTTGAGTGCTGAGTGCTAGGGATACAACAGTCCTACGTCATCAGTACCCGCGCGTCAGCGCAGAGCGGGGTATGGGGCGCAGCCCCGAAGAAAACCCTCACCAATCCGGCAGGATTAACAGTAGCCGATAGTTAGAGCGAGTGCGATAATGGGCCTTCTAGTTATGAAGTTCGGCGGCACGTCGGTGGGCGGGGCCGCAGCGATCGGGGCGCTGGCGGGCATCGTGCGCGACCAGCGCGACGCGTGGGGCAGCGCGGCAGTGGTGGTCTCGGCAATGAGCGGCGTGACCGACATGCTGATCCGCGGCGCCACGACGGCGGCAGCGGGTGACCGCGAGACGTACCCGACCCTGGCCCGACAGGCGCGCGAGAAGCACGCCGTGGCGCTGCGCGAGCTGGTGGGCGACACGGCGGACGCGGCCGAGGTGGGCGGGCAGATCGAGGCGCTGCTCGACGAGTTTGAGCTGCTGTGCCACAGCGTCGGCGTGCTGGGCGAAGTCTCCCCGCGCGCACTCGACGCCATCTCGGGCCTGGGCGAGCGCATGAGCGTGCGCCTGGTGGCGGCGGCGCTGCGGGCGCGCGGCCTGGACTCCGAGGCCATCGACGCCTCCGAAATTGTCGTGACCACGGCGGACTTCGGTGCCGCCGTGCCGGTTTACCCGCAGACCCGCGACCGCACCCGCGCGCGGCTGCTGCCGCTGATCGAGCGCGGCGCCGTGCCGGTGGTCACCGGGTTCATCGGTGCCACCGAGGGCGGCGCGCTCACCACGCTCGGGCGCGGCGGCTCGGACTACAGCGGCGCCATCGTGGGCGCGGCCCTGGATGCCGACGAGGTGGCGATCTACACCGACGTGGACGGCGTGATGACGACCGACCCGCGGCTGGTGCGCGAGGCGCGCATCATCGCGACCCTCTCGTACGCCGAGATGAGCGAGCTGGCGTACTTCGGCGCCAAGGTGCTGCACCCGCGTACGATCCGGCCAGTGGTGGAGCGCAACATCCCGCTGCGCATCCGCAACACCTTCAACGCGCCCCACGAGGGCACGCTGGTGGTGCGCGAGGCCGAGGCGGGCGGCAAACCCGTCAAGGCAGTCACGTCGATCAAGCGCATGAGCATGATCACCGTAGAGGGGCGCGGCATGATCGGCGTGCCGGGTGTGGCCGCGCGCACCTTCGGCGCGGTCGCGGCCGCGGGGGCCAACGTGTTGATGATCTCACAGGCCTCCTCCGAGCAAAGCATCTGCTTCGTGGTGCCCACCGGCAACTCCGCGCAGGTGGTGCAGGCGCTCGAGGAGGGGCTCGGCGCCGAGATCGCCCGGCGCGACATCGACCGGATCTGGCCGCAGGACGACGTGGTGATTGTAACGGCGGTGGGCTCGGGGATGCGTGACACCCCCGGCGTGGCGGCCCAGGTCTTCGGGGCGCTGGCGGCGCGGCACATCAATGTGGTGGCGATCGCGCAGGGCTCATCGGAGTGCGCGATCAGCGTGGTGGTGGGCGGTGCGGACGCCGATGAGGCGGTGCGGGCCATCCACGATTTGACGCTCTGACGAGGGTGCGCGAGGGGGGGACGTGCCCTCCCTCGCCAACCACGGACCCTCGCACCAGCACAGAAAGACACCTCAGTGTCACTGATCGACGTGGAGAATCTCGAGAAAGTCTTCCAGGTGCCAGTGCGGCGAACCGGCCCGCTCGGCCCGCTGCGCACGCTCATCTCGCGTGAGCACCGCACCGTCCGGGCAGTCGACAGGGTCAGCTTCAGCCTCGCTGCCGGCGAGATGGTCGGCTATCTCGGCCCCAATGGTGCCGGCAAGTCCACCACCCTCAAGATGCTCACCGGCATCCTCGTCCCCAGCGGCGGGACCCTCTTTGTGGACGGCCGCGTGCCCCACCGCCAGCGCGTCGAGCACGCCCGCCGCATCGGCGTGGTCTTCGGGCAGCGCACCCAGCTGTGGTGGGACCTGCCCACCGTCGAGTCATTCGAGCTCCTGCGCCACGTCTACCGCATCCCGCACGACCAGTGGCGCCGCAACCTGGACGCGTTCACCGAGCTGCTCGAGCTCGGCCCGTTCCTCGACACTCCGGTCCGCCAGCTCTCCCTCGGCCAGCGCATGCGCGCCGACCTCGCCGCCGCCCTGCTGCACGACCCCGCGATCCTGTTCCTCGACGAGCCGACGATCGGGCTCGACGTGGTGGCCCGCGAGCGCATCCGCCAGTTCCTGCGCGAGATCAACCGCGACCGCGGCGTGACCGTCATCCTCACCACCCACGACCTCGGCGACGTCGAGCGCCTCTGCCGGCGCGTGGTGCTGATCGACCACGGCCGCGTGATCTACGACGGGGACCTCGAGGCGCTGCGGGAGCGCTTCGGCCGCTGGCGCACCCTGGTGGTGGAGCTGGCCAGCGCTGAGGCCACCGCCGACATCGCGGCCCCCGGCGCCGAGCTCGCCCGCGTCGAGGGGCCGCGCGCGTGGCTGCGCTTCGACCGCCGCACGACCACCGCCGCCGCCCTGATCGCCTCCATCGCGGCGCGCTACCCCGTACGCGACCTCACCGTCGAGGAGCCAGAGATCGAGGCGATCGTGCGCGACATCTACCAGAGCGGCAGCGCCGAGGAGCGCTCGCCCGCAGCCGAGGTGGAGATTCTCCCCTAGCGCGCTCCCCAACGCTGTGCTACCGTAGTGTTGAGGTGTACCGTGTCGCAGCCGACGATCCAACGCGTCCTGGTGGTCTACGATGATGCCGAGTCCCGGGCGTCCGCCGCTGAAGCGCTCGCAGGGGTGGGCCTCGATGTGATCGCATGCCACCCATCCGACGATGTACTGGCGGCGGCGGAGCAGCACGCACCGGACGCCATCCTGATCGACGTGCTCCTGCCGGATCAAGGCACCCAACGCGTGGTGAGCGCCCTGCGCACTCTCGCGCGCTTCGCCGCCATCCCGATCGTCTATGACACGGCCAGTCTCACGCCGCACACCCCCGCCCCGCGCGAGGCGCTCGCCGCCCTCGCCGTCTTCCCCGACCTTTTCGACCCCGTCACGCGCTCTACCACAACCGCGTACGTGTGGCAGCGCTGGGCTGGTGAGCGCGCTGCTGCCACCGGCGCGTAGCTGGCGCGAGTGTGCTATACTCCCCCCCACGCACCCGCTGAGCGCGGGCCGTGGCGCGCCGGCGGCCGCCACGGACTCCCACGACACCGCAGCAGCGACACATGAGCGATGTACCAGTGAACGAGCGCGTGCCCGCGCTGATCGAGCAGGGAGCGACCGCGCTTCGGGCGGGGGACCGGGTGCGCGCCCAGGAGCTTCTCGCCCAGGCCCTCCGCCTCGACCCGCGCAGCGAGCGCGCCTGGCTCTGGATGTCGGGCGTCGTCACGAGCCCTGACCAGCGCCGCCAGTGCCTCGAGCGAGTCCTGGCGATCAACCCGCAGAGCGAGGCCGCCCACCGTGGGCTCGCGGCCCTTGGCCAGGGTTCACCGCCGGCGCCGGCCCGGCCCCAACCTCAGCCGGCAGCGACCTATGACCCGCTCGCGCCCCAGCCCGGCCCTACCTCGCAGCCGGCAGTGCCCTACGACCCGCTCGCGCCCCAGTCCGCCCGCGAAAGAGCCGCCGAGCCGGCCGTGCCCCAGCCCGGCCCTACCCCGCAGCCACCCCGCCGCATCTCGCTGACCCCTGAGGCCCTCGGAGAACGCGCGACCCCGGAGCGACCCGCGGCGGAGGATACGCCGCCCACAGCTGCTCCACGCCCCGCCGCCTCCGCCGACCCGCTGGCATCGCTGCGGCCCCAGGCCCAGCAGCGCGGCAGCTCCCTGTTTCGCAGGGCCCCTAGCACGCGCGCCACCCCTACGCCTCAGGCGCCTCCCGAGCAGGACCAGCGGCAGAGACGGCTGCGCTCGACGCTGCTCGGCCTCACAATGATCGCTCTGGTGATCGGCCTGCTGATCGGCGTGGCCTACCTGCTCAACCAGGGCGCGATTCAGGAGTCCGCCGCGCTGCCGACGCCTCTCCCGGCGACGGCGCCCGCCACCGCCGCGCCTACCGCCGCCGCGACGCCCGTGCCCACAGCTGAGCCCACCTCCGCAACGCCCGCCCCCGACGTCTCCGACGCCATCGCGGATGGCGAGGAGCTGGCCGCCGCAGGCGACTACGAGGGTGCCATCGCGCAGTTCACCGCTGCCATCGAGGCCAACCCGGCGTCCGGCGAGGCGTACCTCGGGCGCGGCACGGCGCGCTTCGAGCTCCAGCAGTACCAGACGGCGATCGAGGACTTCGACGCCGCCATCGCGCTCGAGCCCGACGAGGCAGCCGCCTACAACGGCCGTGGTCGGGCAAAGCTCCGACTCGACGACTTCGACGGCGCAGTGGCCGACTTCACCGCCGCGATCGAGCGCGACCCGAGCGTCCCAATCTTCTTCGTGCGGCGCGCCGTGGCCCGCGAGCAGGCTGGCGATATCGAGGGCGCCCTGGCCGACTACGACGAGGCGCTGCGGCTCGACCCAGCCTCGGTCGAGGCGCACTACAACCGCGGCCTGACTCACGAGTTCGCCGGCAACACCGAGGCCGCACTGGCCGACTTCGACCGAGCGATTGAGCTGGACGATTCGCACCTGCCGAGCTACCTGGCGCGCGGCCGGCTGCGCCTGGGAGCGGCCGAGCTCGAGGGCGCGCTGGCGGACTGCACGCGGGCGCTCGAGCTGGATGACGCGAACGTCGATGGCCTCGGGTGCCGCATCAGCGCCAACCGCGAGCTCGGAAACACCCAGGCCGCGCTGGCCGACCTCGACCGCCTGCTGGAGCTACAGCCGGACGACCCCGCCCTGCTGCGCGACCGCGGCGAGCTGCGCGCGGCGAGCGGCGACGCCGAGGGCGCGCTCGAGGACTACCGGCGCGCCGCCGAGCTCTTCGAGCAGCGCGGCGCGACCGAGGAGCTGGAGGAGGTCCAGCGGCGCATTGCAGAGCTGGAGTAGCCGCTTGTGGTAATCGACGCCCACATCCACTACACGCCCCCCGCGCTGCGCGTGCGCCTCCCCGAGCTCGTGGCCCGCGAGCCCTACTGGGGTATGCTGCTCGGCGGCCCATCAGGGTTGAGCATCCAGGGCTGGGCCGACGCCGAGCGCATGATCGCCGACATGGACCGCGCGGGGGTCGACCGGGTGGTGGTGCAGGGGGAGTACTACCAGCGCCACGAGTCGTGCGTGGCGCGCAACGACGAGAGCCTGGAGCTGGTGCGGCGCTACCCCGGTCGGGTTGCGGCCTTCGCCGTGCTCCAGCCGCTCGCAGGAGCGCAGGCCCTCTCTGAGCTCGAGCGCTGCGCGGCGGGTGGGCTCTGCGGCGTGGGCGAGCTCAACCCCTACGCGCAGGGCTTCGCGCTAGACGAGCCGGCGTTCCTCACGGTGGTGGAGACCTGCATCCGCCTCGGCCTACCGCTGCTGCTGCACGCCAACGAGGAGGTCGGGCGGGCCTACCCCGGCAAGGCCACCACGCCCCTGGCGCACTACTACGCCCTGGCGGTGCGCTACCCCGAGCTCAGGCTGGTGCTGGCCCATTGGGGAGGCGGCCTGTTCCTCTACGAGATCATCCCTGGCGTCCGCCGCGAGCTCGCCAATGTCTGGTACGACACCGCCGCCTCGCCGCTGGTCTACCCCACCGACGCGATCTTCCGCGCGGCGCTTGGGTGCGTGGACTACCGCAAGATCCTGTACGCCTCAGACTACCCGCTGCTGATCTTCCCGCGCGAGCAGGCCGAGCCGGACTTCCGACCCTTCTTGCGTCAGATCGACGCGCTCGGGCTGGACGAGGCGGCGCGCGCGGATATTCTGGGCGGGAACGCGGCCCGGCTGCTGTGGGGCGCGGATCGGGCGCCGGCGACTGGGGACCAAGGACGAAAGATCGAGGACCGAACAGCGGCGACCGACGACCGGCGACCGGGGGCGGTCACGCTCGCCCCTGCGCCGATCACCGCGCGCGGCTCGGTGGCCCTGATCGCAGCCGCGCACCCGACGACGCGCGCGGTCTTCGAGCGCCACGCCATCCCCTGGCGCGACACGCCCGTGCCGTTCTGGGAGCCCATCGGGCAGGCAGCGGCGGCGCGCGGCTACGGGGAGACCGAGCTGCGCGCGCTGCTCGCCGAGCTCAACGAGGCCACGGGACCAACTGACAGCATCACGCCAGGCTCATAGGCGACCGAGAGCACAAAGAGCACTCAGCACTCAGCACTGCCCTCACGACGCAGCACTCAGCACTCAGCACTGCCCTCACGACTCAAGCCTGGGCCCTACCGTCTCACAACCACCCGTACGCGCTGGCTGCTGTGCAACGTGCACATCATGTCGAAGGTGCCGGGATTGGTGTAGCGCTGCACGAAGCGCTGGCCGGGCTCGATCTTGAACGGGCCGATCGTCACCGCGGCGCTGTCGTCGTTGCGGATCACGAGCGTGTCGTGCGTGCTGAGGTCCAGCTCGATCGTGCCCGGCAGCACCGACACCTCTTCGCCTGCGGCCATGCGCTGCGCGGTGCCCGGGGGGACTGTGAAGACCAACTGGCGGCTCTCGGCCCGCCACGCGCTCCACTGCCACGCGCCGAGCCCCAAGGCCAGCGCGGCCAGCAGCCCAAATCCCACGGCAGCCATCCGGCGCGGAGATTGCCACGATTTCATGGAATACTGCCTGCCCGCGGGCGCGCAGTGCACAGAGCGTATCTGGCCGCGCGCCCGCGTGGTTATATCACCTACTGATTACGAACATCCGCCATCACATCCACCTCACCCGCGTTCTGGAAGCGCAACGTCAGCGGGATCCGGTCGCCGGCCTTCAACTCGCCGTTGAGACCAATCATCATGACGTGGAAGCTGCCGGGCTTCAGCTCGACCTGCCCACCGGCCGGGATGTCGATGCCCTCCACTGGCCGCATCGCCATCACACCATTATTGTTCTCCACCGTATGCAGCTCGAGCGCACCGGCCACGTCGCCGCTCACACCCACCAGACGATCCGCCTGGCCGCCGATATTGCTGAGGATCATATAGGCCGCTCCGTTGCCTTCCTGGGCCGGCCGAGCCCACGCGCCGGAGACCGAGATCCCGACACCCACAGTGCTGCCGCCATTCTGCACCGGCAGCGCCTGCGTACACCCCGAGAGCATGATCCCAACCGCGGTCAGAAGCGCGAGAATGAACCGTCGCATCAAGAGCCTCCTGTCTTTATCAAGTGGCCGACGTCACTGGCAATGTCGGCCACGGTTGCATCAGGCGAAAAGACCAGCCGCCAGTTACCGGCCTGGTCGATCACATACAGAAACGCCGAGTGGTCGATGGTGTACTTGAGCGCCGACTCGGGCATATCGCGCCGCATCGACATGACGCCGTAGCCCTTGATCGCCGCGTCGAGCTCCTCCTGCGTGCCGGTCAGCCCGATAAAGCTCGGGTCGAAGCGGCGCACGTAGCGCCCCAGGAGCTCGGGAGTGTCCCGCTCGGGGTCCAGCGTAATAAGCGCCACCTTGAGCCGCTCACCGTCGCCGCCGAGCTGCTCGCGCACCGCGGCTGCGTCTGCCAGCGCGGTAGGGCACACGTCCGGGCAGTTGGTGAAGCCGAAGAACAGCATCACCACACTGCCGCGCTGCTCGCTCAGGCGGAAGGGGCGCCCCTCCTGATCGACGAGGGTGAAGTCGGGCGCGGCCGTTGGCGGCTCGAGCGCCGTGCCCCTGAACGTGTAGTTGCCGCAGCCCGCCAGCGCCACTGCCGCCAGCAGCCCCAGCAAACCAATCCGAAGTCCGTATCGCACCATTCCCTACAACTCCTGCCACCGGCCCGCGCTGGCACTATCCTTGCACAAGAGTGCGGCACATCGGCGCGGGGTACGCGCCAGCTCCAGATGGAGGTCACCGCTATGCCTAAGACAAACGCGAACCAGGACTACTATAAGGTCTCCGGCCGGGATGAAAAGGGCCGGCTCCCCTCCGACCCGGACGTAACGCCCGAGTCGCTGCCGCGCTCACGGGCGCGCATCGCCCGCGGCGAGGACGCGCCGCCGCACCCGAACCCGAACAACGAGATGGACCTCGAGAAGCTCAACGAGAAGCTCAACGAGTCGCTCGAGGACGACAAGGGCGACGACAAGTGATTCTTCTTTCTCTGGGAGTGAGCTGAGGCTCGCTCCCAGAGGGTGATGTGTCACGGAGGGCTGTGCCCTCCCTGGCTCTCCCGCCCGGACGATGGCGTCTCACGGAAGGCTCGCTCTCCCACTTCTCACCTACCGCCGCAGGAAGTCCATCTCAAACGTGTGCCGCACATCGTCGAAGCCGGGCCGTCGCACCACGACCCCGACCTGCCAGCGCCCGCCCATCGCGACGTAGCTGCCCCGGGCGGTGTAGCGCTGCGTGCCGGTCGGCAGCGCCTCAAGCCGCAGCTCGCCCATATCCATTCCCTGCATGCCGAAGTCGAGCAGCACTGTCGCTGGCACCTCGCCAGCCCCCGGCCGCCGGTCGTCCAGATCGACGGCGAACTCATTATCGCCGATCCGCGCCGGCGCTACACTGGTGAGCACCCCGACACTGTGCAGCACGAGCGCGCCCACCGCCAGCTCCGCCCGCACGCTGCGCCCCAGCGCGTCCCCGTTCCCCCGGCCGTGATGCGCGGTGTGAAACGCAGCAGGTTGAGAGCCCCGAGCGCCAGCAGCACACCGAACAGCGCCAGCTTCAGGGCTAGCGCGCGCCCATACGTTGTGCCTAGCAGCAGCTCCGTGCTGCCCACTGAGGCCGGAGCTCGAGCTCCCGCGTGGCAGCACCGAGGCTGATCTCAGCCTTGAGGGTATCCGCCCGCCCGGTGACAGGCGCGCCGATCCTGGTGTTCGTCACGCGCAGGTCGAGGCCATTGAGCTCGCCCTGGTAGGCCGGCTCAGCGCGGAAGCCGATCACCAGCTCGTAGTCGCCGACCCCGGCGTGGCCGTGGGCGTGCGCGGGCGTGACGGCGAGACCAAGCGAGAGGAGCAGCGCGACGAGGGCTGCGCGAAACATGCGAAGAGTCACAGTCGCGTTCCCTTTCAGGGTTCATCTTGATAGTTCATCCGGCAACGTCGAAGGCTCGCCGCCGGACCGTGGACTCCGGGAAGGGCTTCACCTTCCCTGGCCCACGCTTCCTCAGAACATGCTGAATCACTGCATAGCGCATAGATACCCGCCGGCCATCAGGCAGGGGGTGTGCGCAAGCTGAGCAGTAGCAGTGCTAGGCGAGGGCCAGGGCTGGGGGCCGAAACAGGCGAGGGGGCGCTGAGAAAAGGGTCCGCACCGAGAGCGCGGGCAGAGCTGCCAGCGCCAGAATGGGCGCGGGGAGCGCCGGCTGGGCCACGGGCGCGGCCTCGTGGACCGGCGACGGCGGGACGTGGGCAGGGGTGCTGGAGGAGTCCTCGGCGCCGCCCAGGTGGCACCGCGCCGCGCCGCCCGCCTCCGCGGCAGGTGTGGCGTGGCCGTGGTGGCCGTGGTGCGAGGTGGCGGCCGCGACGGCGTGCGCCGGGAACCAGAGCTCACAGTGGAGGATGCAGACGAGCGGCTCGACGAGCGCCAGAAGCAGCACAACGGTCGCCACGCTCCAGGCGCCGCGCCGCGAGAGGCGGGGCCGGAGATGGGCGAAGCGTCCGCGGCTGCAGCCGTAGGGCTGGCCCGGCGCACATTGTGAGCCGCTACCAATCATCACGCTATGTTGTACCGCATAGCGCCGGGCACGTCAAGGGTTTGTGAAAATAGACACATCTTTTCCGAGCGTAACAGGTTCTTTCCCGCGCCTCTAGCGCGAGCGGGTATGATACACTGCGGCGCAGGCGACCTGCCCACAGCCGTCTGTGTGGCTCGATGACGAACCACTCCGAATGCTCGCCACACTACGAGGAATGAACTGATGATCGAGATCCTTCGCGACAATCCGCTCATCCTGCTGTTCGTCGTCGCAGCGATCGGCTACCCGCTTGGCCACCTCAAGATCGGCGGCAGCAGCCTCGGAGTCGCCGCGGTGCTGTTCGTCGGACTCGCGATCGGCCCGCTGGACCCGGACATGAGGGTGCCCGAGATCCTCTACCAGATCGGTCTAGTGATCTTCGTCTACACGATCGGCCTGAGCAGCGCGCGCGGCTTCTTCGCCTCGTTCCGCCGCAAGGGGCTGCGCGACAACGCGCTTGTGGCGGGCATGCTGCTGTTCGCGGCCGCGGTGTCTGTGGGCGCGCACTCTATCTTCCAGATCAAGGGCACGGTGGTGGCGGGCCTCTTCACCGGGGCGCTGACCAACACCCCCGCGCTGGCCGGCGTGCTCGAGTACGTCAAGGGCGTGGCGCCGGAGGGTGTGCGCGAGCAGCTGCTGACCGACCCGGTGGTGGGCTACTCGGTGGCCTACCCGATGGGCGTGGTCGGGATGATGCTGGCGATGGCGCTGATGCAGCGGCTCTGGAAGGTTGACTACGCCGCTGAGGCAAAGCAGCTCCGCGAGTACGGCGCGAGCAACCAGCGGCTGATCAACCAGACGGTGCGCGTGAGTAACCCGGCCGTCTGCGGCAAGTCGGTGCAGGAGCTGAGCAAGGCGAACGGCTGGCCGGTGATCTTCGGCCGGCTGCAGCACAACGGCCACCTGGGTCTGGTGGGGGCCGACACGAAGCTCGAGAGCGGCGACCTGGTGAGCGTGATCGGCGCAGACGAGGACGTGCCCCAGGTGGTGTCGGTGCTCGGCGAGCCGGTGCGTGAGCAGCTCGAGGCCGACCGTAGCAAGCTCGACTACCGGCGGGTGTTCGTCTCCAACCCCGCGGTGCTCGGCCGGCGCCTGGCCGACCTGAACCTGCCGCAGCGCTACGGGGCGCTCGTGACGCGCGTGCGGCGCGGCGACATCGACCTGCTACCCACAGGCGACACGGTGCTGGAGCCGGGCGACCGGGTGCGCGTGGTGGCGCTGCGCGAGCGCATGCCCGAAGTGACGGAGGAGTTCGGCGACTCATACCGCGCGCTCAGCGAGGTGGACTTCCTGACGTTCAGCCTGGGCATCGCGCTCGGCCTCCTGCTGGGCATCATCCCGATCTCGCTGCCGGGCGGCGTGATCTTCAAGCTCGGTCCAGCCGGCGGGCCGCTGGTGGTGTCGCTCATCCTCGGAGCCCTGGAGCGGACAGGGCCGCTGGTCTGGACGCTGCCGTACAGCGCGAACCTGACACTGCGGCAGATGGGCCTGGTGATCTTCCTCGCCGGCGTGGGGACGCGCTCGGGCTACGCGTTCGCGACCACCTTCGCGGCGAGCGGCGGCGCGCTGCTGTTCCTGGCGGGCGCGCTGATCACCTGCCTCACGGCGCTCGTGATGCTGTTTGTGGGGTACAAGCTGCTGAAGGTGCCGATGAGCCTGCTGATCGGGATGCTGGCGGGCCTCGCGACACAGCCGGCGGTGCTTGGATTCGCGCTCGAGCAGACGAAGAACGAGCTGCCGAACATCGGGTATGCGGAGGTCTACCCGCTGGCGATGATGGGGAAGATCGTGCTGGCGCAGGTGCTGGTCATTCTGCTGATGTAGGTCGTGCGGGGCGGGGCGACCCCCTCTGTGGTCGCCCCTATTACCCCCGGCCGCCGGTCGCCCCTACCGCCCCTCCGCGAGGTGACGCCGCATCGCGTAGTACACCGGGCGCGGCTTCCCCGAGGTATCCAGCAGGCTGAACGACGCCTGCTCGTCGAGCGGCCGCCCGTCCTTGGCCTTCAGCGGGGCGAAATTCAGGTTCCACACGAACATTGCCTGCACCCACGGGTAGCGCTCGCGCGTCCAGCGCATCGCCCGCACGGTGTAGTCGGCCTGCTGCTCGTACGACACAGCGTTGCCGAACTCGTAGCCCGGCGAGCTGTTCTGCGTGGCCCAGCCGAACTCGGTGATCCACACAGGCTTGTCAGCCATGCCGTGCTGCTCCATCAGCGCCCGCACGTTCTCGATGTGGCGGAAGTAGAAGGTCGGGTGGTCGGTCCAGCCGGCCGCCGGGCTCGGCGTGTCGGTCACGAAGGTCTCGGGGGGGTTGGCCGCCGCGCCGGGGTGCACCGCCTGCGCGTCCATGAAGCCGCGCACCACGCCCCCCTGGTAGCCGTACATCGCCTTCAGGTAGTCGATGTCGCTCACCGCAACCGCCGGGTCGGTGATGCCAGTGGAGGAGGGCGGGGCCGCCAGCACCACGATCGCCGGGTCCACCGCCTCGATGCGCGTGTAGGCCTCCTTCAGCAGCTCGACGTAGTGCCCGGCGTCCTCGATCGTGACGCGGCCGCCGTTCTCGTGCGCCAGATTCTGCTCGTTCCAGATCTCGATCGCATCCACCCGGCCCTTATAGCGCTCGGCCAGCGCCGCCACAAAGTTCCCCAGGCTGCGCGGGTCCTGCGGCATGCCGTCGCCGCCGTCGGCCGTGTACCAGCGCGGCGAGCGCACGACGCTCAGCAGCAGCTTGAGCCCTGCGCCGTCCACCGACTCCACCAGTGGGTCGAGCTCGCCCCAGGCGTAATTGCCCGGCTCCGGCCCCTCCAGGTCCTTCCAGTGGATCTGCTGACGCACCCAGCCCAGGCCGATGTCCTTCGCGGCCCCGAGCGGCGCCGCGCGGTCCAGGTAGAAGAGGTGCGCCGCCGCGCCGTACTCGAGCTCCACGGTGCGAGGGGCCGCCTGCGGGGCCGCGCCGGGGGCCGCCACCATCGACTGCGACGACAGGATCGCCGCGGCCGTCGGCGCTGTCGAGGCAGCGCCATTCGCCACCCGGATGCGCGCCGACGCCTCGGCGGTCTGTCCGTCCGCGCCGGTCACGGTGACGCGCAGCGTGTAGTCGCCGTCGAGCGCCGCAGTGGTGTCCCAGCCGCGCGGTCGCCCCCCCTCGTCACCGAGGAAGAAGTACGGCGCGCGCTTCTCCGTGTGCTGCGCGAGCTGTGGCCCCTCGAGCGCGAAGACCACCCGCGCCTGCGCCGCGCCGCTCACTACGGCCTCCACCGCCAGCGTGCCACGGGCGGTCTGCCCGTCCCTCACACCAGCGAGCCGCACCGAGAGCGGGCCGCCTGGCTGCTGTGCGACGCCCATCGCCTGCCGGGCCGCGGTCGGCGTGGGCAGCACCGCCGCACCGGAGACGGCGCCGGGCTCACCGGCTTGGGCGCACTCGATCCGGGCCTGCGAGCCGCTCACCGTGCTGCCGAGGCCAGTCTCGCAGGTCACAAGGATACTGTCGCCCGGGGAGAGCGAGAAGAGCTGCTGACCGGCGCGCATCGCCAGTGGCGTGAGCGTCGCACCGAGCAGCAGTCCGAACAGGATGAGCATCAGCGGTCGGGTGATGCGGCGGTGAGATGGCACGTGTGGTCCTCCAGCGGAGTTCGTTAACCGGCTCTTTACTCATGTGAAGGCTACCACGCCACACGCCGCCGCGGCCACGCCACCATTACCCGCGCATGCTCACCGTCGCACGAGGGGACAGAGGGGCCCAGACCGCATCGGGACACAGCGGCCCAGCTACTACACCGTGGCGTCAGGGGGAGAGCGTGCCACACGCTCTGCCGCCACGTGCCAGCCGGCGCTGCCGGCCTACGCTGCCCGTGACGCACAGCCGGGCGCACGGCTCGTGAGCAGGCATCTGGGCGGGGACAGGGCAGCTACCGTGGTAGAATACGGCCTCCCCACAGCCACAGTCTTCCTGCACGGAGAAGCGCAGTAATGCCTACTATCCATCACGAGACACTGGCCGACCTCGTCGCCCGGATCTTCGCCGCCGGCGGGGCACCCGACGCCCACGCCCAGCTGGTGGCACGCTCGCTCGTGCTGAGCGACCTGGTGGGCCACGAGTCCCACGGGGTGGTGCGCGTGCGCCAGTACCTCGGCAGCATCGCCGCGGGGGATATCCTACCGGCCGCCGAGCCAGCGGTGACGCGCGAGACGGCCGTGGTGACGGCGGTGGACGCGCGGCGCGGCTTCGGGCAGGTGGCGGCGCGCTTCGCTATGGAGCGGGCGATCGAGAAGGCGCGCGCCCAGGGGATGGCGGCCGCTGGGATCCATCACTGCAACCACGTTGGGCGCATGGGAGAGTGGGTGCAGCTGGCCGCCGACGCCGGGCTGGTCGCGCTCGGGTTCTGCAACCTCGGCACGCGCGGCGCGGCCGTAGCCCCGCACGGCGGGGCGCGGCGCCTGCTCGGGACGAACCCGATGGCCGCTGCGGTGCCGGTCGCCGGGCGACGGCCGCTGCTGGTAGACTTCGCGACCAGCTCCGTGGCCGAGGGCAAGCTGCGCGTGGCGCGCAACCGCGGGAAGCCGATCCCCGAGGGGTGGGTGGTGCGCGCGGACGGGCTGCCCACCACCGACCCGGCGGACTTCTACGCGGGCGGGGCGCTGCTGCCGTTCGCGGGCCATAAGGGGTACGGCCTGGCGATGCTGGTCGAGCTGCTGGGTGGGCTGCTCACGGACGCCGGCTCGGAGCGGCCAAACGCGGCGAACGGCCACGGGGTGCTGTTCGTGGCACTCGCGCCGGACCTCTTCCGCCCGGCCGAGGGCTTCCTGAGGGACGCGGCCGCCCTGTGTGCCCGCGCCACCGCCGTGCCGCCCGCCGCCGGCTTCGCGGAGGTGCTGCTACCGGGCGACCCCGAGCATCGCACTGAGGCCCGCCGCCGCGCTGAGGGGGTGCCCCTCGATGACGCGACGTGGGGGCAGCTTACGGAGGTCGCGGCGACGTACGGCATTGATGTTGGGGCTGACTCAATCTAGAACGGAACGCCGGGGGCGCCGGGGACGCCGTAAGGGCGCAGCAGCCCCGCGGATCGCACCTTCCACACGATGCCGGTTGCTGCTGCGCCCCTGCATCACCGCCCGCCCCCCCCGCATCGCCACACCATCGCTCCTGGCCGCGTGATGCGGTACAATACCCGTATGAACGTCGTCCTGATCTCAACCTACGAGCTCGGCCACCAGCCGTTCGGCCTGGCCTCACCGGCCGCCTGGCTGCGCGAGCTCGGCGCGCACGTCACCTGCCTCGACCTGGCCGTGCAGCAGCTCGACGAGGCCGTCGTCGCCGCCGCTGACGTGGTGGGCGTCTACGTGCCAATGCACACCGCGACCCGCCTCGCCGCCACGCTGCTCCCGCGCCTGCGGGCGCTGGCCCCCGCGGCGCACCTCTGCTGCTTCGGGCTCTACGCGGCCGCGAACGAGGGCCTGCTGCGCGAGCTCGGCGCCCAGACACTGATCGGCGGCGAGTTCGAGGCCGAGCTGGCCGCCCTGGTGCGAAGGCTGATGGCGGACCGGCGGCCGACAGCCGACGACCGACAGCCGACGACGGCGGGCGAAGAGCCGACGACAGACGACCGAAGACCACTGTCTGCTGAGGAGGGCCAGTTCACGGGTCACGAAGGCGCTCTGTCCTCCACAGCCGGCCGTGCCTCGGCTATGGTCGGTGGTCTGTTGTCCGTGGTCTCCCTGGAGCGCCTGGAGTTCCGCGTGCCTGACCGTGCCGGCCTTCCGCCGCTCTCGTCCTACGCGCACCTGCGCCTGCCGGACGGCCAGGAGCGCGTGGCCGGCTATACCGAGGCCACCCGCGGCTGCAAGCACCTCTGCCGCCACTGCCCGATCGTCCCGGTGTACGGCGGCCGCTTCCGCGCCGTCCCGCGCGAAGTGGTGCTCGAGGACATCCGCCGCCAGGTGGCCGCCGGCGCCCAGCACATCACCTTCGGCGACCCGGACTTCTTCAATGGCCCCGGCCACGCGCTGCCGATCGTCCGCTCGCTGCACGAGGAGCACCCCGCGCTCACCTACGACGTGACGATCAAGGTCGAGCACCTGCTGAAGCACGCACGCCACCTGCCCGAGCTGCGCGAAACCGGCTGCGTCCTGGTCACCAGCGCCGTCGAGGCGCTCGACGACACCATCCTGGCGCACTTCGACAAGCGCCACACGCGCGCCGACGTGGCGCGGGCGGTGGCGCTGCTGCGTGAGGCCAGCCTGGCGCTCAACCCAACGTTCGTGGCCTTCACGCCCTGGACCACGCGCGCCGTCTACCAGGACTGGCTGCGGACGATCGATGAGCTCGGGCTAGTCGGGAGCGTGGCGCCGGTCCAGTACGCCATCCGGCTGCTCATCCCGGCCGGCTCGCGCCTGCTGGAGCTCCCCGAGACCCAGCGGGTGATCGGCCCGTTCGACGAGCGCGCGCTCTCGTACCCCTGGGCGCACCCTGACCCGGCGATGGACGCACTCCAGGCCGACGTGATGCGCGCGGTGCACCGCCTGCAGCGCGCCGGCGAGCCGCGCCAGGCGATCTTCGCGCGGGTCTGGGAGCTAGCCTGCGGCGAGCCGCTGGAGCTCTCACCCGCCCGGCGCTACCTCTCGCGTGAGCTTGTGCCGCAGATGAGCGAGCCGTGGTACTGCTGAGCGGAGCCCACCGAGGAGCAGTTTGCTTCTGAGCGTGTCTAGGTTGCCCACTCTTCACCGCCGCGTGCGAGCCGTACACTCGAACGGCAGCTGCGGCGGTGCTACAGTGTTCCTATAGCGGTCTTTATCAGGCTGCGAAGGAGCACACAATGAACGCGGAGCAGCGCCGCTTCCTCGAGCGCTTCGGTGAGCGCGTCACCTTCGATGCCACCGAGCGCCGCCTCTACGGCCACGACATCGCCGCCATCCCCGCCCTCGTCGCCCCGCTCATCGGCGATACCACCCCCGATGCGGTGGTCCAGCCCACCGGTGAGCATGAGCTGATTGAGCTGGCCGGCTGGGCCTCGGCCGAGGGCATGCCGCTCACCCCGCGCGGCAAGGCCACCTCCGGCTACGGCGGCGCCATACCCGTCCACCGCGGCGTGGTGGTGGACTTCCACCGCATGCGGCGCGTCCTGGCGGTGGACCCGCTTGAGCTCACCGCCACCGTCGAGCCCGGCATCACCTGGGAGCAGCTCGACCGCGTGCTGGCCGAGCACGACCTCACGCTATGCCTGTACCCCACCAGCTACCCCTCGTCTACCGTCGGTGGCTGGCTGGCCCAGGGCGGCGCGGGGGTCGGCAGCTTCGCGTACGGCTCCTTCCGCGAGAATGTGGTCTCGGCGCGTCTGGTGCTGCCAACCGGCGAGACGCGCGACCTGCACGGCGGTGAGCTCGACCTAGTGGCCGACGCCGAAGGGGTTACGGGGTTTATCAGCCGTGTGACGCTGCGCGTGATGCCCCGCGCCGAGATCCGCGTCGCCGCGCTGGCCCTGCCCGACCCGGCCGCACTCACAGTATTCCTCTGGGCGGTGGTGGAGCGCCGCCTGCCGGTCTGGTCGCTCGGCTTCATCAGCCCGACGATGGCCGCGCTCCGCAACCGTCTCCCGGCGCCGACCCACGGCCACAGCGCGCCCTGCCCGCTCCCCGAGGCCTATGTCGTCACGCTGGCGTTCCGCGCCGAGCACGCGCTGGCGGTCTACGCGGCCCTGCCGGCGCTCGCGATCGAGGCGGGCGGGCAGATCCTCGGCCAGGAGCTCGCCCAGCACGAGTGGGACAGCCGCTTCAGCGTGATGGCGATCAAGCGCCTCGGGCCATCGCTCGTGCCCGCTGAGGTGGTGGTGCCGCTGGAGGGGCTGGCAGCGACGCTGGACGAGGTCCGGCGCACCGTGGACCAGCCGTTCGCGGCCGAGGGTGTGGCGATCCGCAGGGGCCGCGGCGGAGCGCCGGAGGTGGTGATCCTCGGCTTCATCCCGGCCGATGAGCGCAGCCCGAGCTACAGCCTGGTCTTCGGCCTGGCGCTCTCGGTGCTGGCGATCGCCGAGCGGCACGGCGGGCGGGCCTACAGCACCGGCATGTACTTCGCCGGCAAGGCGCCGGAGGTGCTGGGCGAGCAGCAGCTGAGCAGGCTACGCGAGCTCAAGGCCGAGATCGACCCCGCGGGCATCATGAACCCCGGCAAGGTGCTGGACGGCGGGCTCGTGGGCGCGGCGCTCAGGCTCGCACAACCCTTCGAGCCGGTCGTGCGACGGCTCGGCAACGCGCCAGGCGCCAGGGTCGGCGAGCGGCCATCACAGCCCGTGGGCGACATCCCCGCCGACACCGCCTGGTACGCCTACGCCTGCGCCCAGTGCGGCGCGTGCGTGGACGCCTGCCCGCAGTTCTACGGGCGCGGCTGGGAGAGCCACAGCCCGCGCGGCAAGTGGTTCTGGCTGCGCGAGCACATGGAGGGGCGCGCCGAGTGGGATCAGCGCATGGTGGACACCTTCCTGGCCTGCACAACCTGCGAGAGCTGCGTCGTGCGCTGCCCGCTCGGCCTGCCGGTGGAGCCCTCGTGGCTGAAGCTTCGCGGTGAGCTGGTGCAGGATCAGGGCAAGATGACCTTCCCGCCCTTCGAGATCATGGCCGCCTCGCTCGGGGCGCAGGGCAACATCTGGGCCGGCGAGCGCGAGCGGCGCGACGCCTGGTTCCCCGAGGACCTGCGCGAGCGTCACGGCCCCGGCCACCAGGCCAAGGCGGTCTACTTCGCCGGGTGCACCGCCAGCTACGTCGAGCAGGACATCGCGCTCGGCAGCGTGCGGCTGCTCGACGCGGCCGGGGTTGACTTCAGCTACCTGGGCCAGGAGGAGCGCTGCTGCGCCACGCCGATGCTGGTGGCCGGGCGCTGGGACCTGTTCGCCGAGACTATGAAGGCCAACATCCAGGCCGTGCGGGACGCCGGCGCCGATACCGTGATCTCCTCCTGCCCGGCCTGCGACATGATGTGGCGCCAGGTCTACCCGCAGTGGGCCGCCAAGCTCGGCGTGGAGTACGGCATCACCGCCAGGCACTACTCCGAGGTGCTGGCCGAGCAGATCCAAGCCGGCGCGTTCAGCTTCCCGCCGAGTGATCGGCCCGAGACCACCGTCACCTGGCATGACTCCTGCCACATCGGGCGCGCCTCGGGGGTCTACGAGCCGCCGCGTGAGCTGATCCGCGCCATCCCGAACGTGCGGCTGGTGGAGATGGCGAGCAACCGGGAGTGCGGCAAGTGCTGCGGCTCGGTGCTGACTCTCATCCACGAGCCGGCGGTAGCCGCCGACCTCGGCAAGACGCGGCTGGACGAGGCGGTGGACGCGGGCGCCGAGAAGGTGCTGGCGCTCTGCCCCTGCTGCGAGTTCCAGCTGCGCGTAAGCGCCGAGAAGAAGCGCGTCCCGGTCGAGGTGGTGGACCTGGCGCACTTCGCGGCCGAGGCGCTGGGGTACGAGCTGCCGGACCCGCACCCCGAGGTGAAGGCGCAGTGGGCGGTGTTCGAGGCCATGATCCAGCTCATGACGCCGGCGGGCTTCGCGAAGCTCCTGGGGACGATGTGGCCCGAGCTGCTGGAGGCCATGCCGCTGGGGATGGGGCGCGCGATGCGGGTGGCAGGCCGCGTGCCGGGGGCGCTCGAGGCCATGCGGCCGCTGTTCCCCGTGCTCTTCCCGCGCCTGCTGCCGCTGATGATGCCGAAGCTGATGCCGACGATGCTGGAGCGCGTGGCCGAGATGGTGCCGATGCCGGACTATATGGCGGCGCAGATGCCGGATCTCATGCCGAAGGTGATGGACCGGCTCATGCCGCACATGATTGGCGACGTGGTGCCGCTGGTGAGCCAGCCGCTGGTGGACTACCTGCACGAGCGCTGAGGGACCGAGAGCAGGGTTCTTCCGCCGTAGAGGGTACCGAGGACACAGGGGAAGCGCTCCCCTGTGTCCTTTAATGACCACCCGGCAATCGACTACCTTGCCGGTGGCGAAGAGTGTGCCTGCCACGCCGGCAGTGAGCACGCCCGCCGCGAGGAGCAGCAGGAGCGCGGCGGGCAGCAGTGTCAGGCTGGAGCGGTCTCGCACGGCAGTGCTCGGTGGAGAAGGGGTAAGGTCACGCTTCTACTGTTGGCCATGGCGTCTGTTGCTGCTTGCGGCTCTTCGCATGCGCGACGGTGTGGTACACGCCGGCGGCGATGAAGAGCAGCAACGCGGACCAGAAACCCTCCTTGTACTCGATATCCATGGCAGAGCGCGATGCTTCGTAGTCTGTGACGACCTTGAACAGAAACAGGAACGCCATGCCGACGTATCCGGCGATGGACGCCAGTAACAGCCGGATCCGCCGCTGCACAAGGCTCACGAGCAGGCCGGCAATGGCTGCAAGGAACGCGATGACCACACCGGGAATAGGTTGGACGTACTCCCCCTCCATATTGAAGCCGGTCACTAGGCTCAAACCGCTCACCATGCCGATCTCCATCCCGTTCTCACACGAGATCAGCACGAACGGTAGCAGGAAGCTGACAATGATTGCTCCGAACAGGCCCGCCGAGATGCGGCGCTGTGGAAGTGTTGCTGTGCTCACCTTCACCTGCGTCAATCGACGTGGCGGAGCTGGCGGGCTTACGGCGTGGTTCGGCGGCTCTACGAGAGTCTTCGCAAGCAACACATCGGCGTCGAGCCTCAGGTCGGTCGTGATCCTCTTGCGGGAATCGGTGCTAAGAAGAGCCTGTCCGCACTGCATGCAGAACTTCGCGGAGGGGAGCATGTCGCTGTTGCACGCGGGGCATGTGCTGTGGGAGGTCATAGAGATCTCCTGGCGAGGACGAGGGTGCGACGCCGTGGTAGGCTGTAATGCGGTGGTATAGTCCAGTCAGAATTGAAGAAGCGTCAGCGAGCTAATGTAGAGTGCGACCTTGTAAAGCCTAGGGAGGTTCGCATCTTTCCTGAAGCCTACTCTTCGATAACTCCGCTGACACCCATTGCAGGAGGAGCTATTAGACCTTATCACGATTTAAGTGGAGAACCTCATCAGAGTGCGCCAAAACGGTCTTCACCAGAACAACCGAGCTAACGCTGTTCTTGTCTCCCTGAAGCAGTAGATCGAGATCGCGAAGATAAATCGTGATAAGGTCTAACTTCCGCCTGCGCTTGAACCCTTGGCCTACTCGTACCTTTTAATCGGGATAATCTCTATTTCGGTGTGCTCTGGTATTTTGTCCACGACTATATCGCTCTTTGTCGCGCCAACTGTCGAAGCACTGCGTTTAACTATAGCACAACCCACAGAGCCATCGAAACAGTGTATTGTGGTGTATTGTGGTGTATTGTGGTGTATTGTGGTGTGTTGTGGTGTGTTGTGGTGTGTTGTGGTGTGTTGTGGTGTTGTAGTGCAGCTGACGGTTCGCTACCGTACAGAACATGTGAGCGCTCGGAGACGAGCAACGCCAAGCGGCTTAGATACGGCACGCAGGAGCAGCCGGCGGTAGCCGCTGACCTCGGCAAGACGCGGCTGGACGAGGCGGTGGACGCGGGCGCCGAGAAGGTGCTGGCGCTCTGCCCTTGCTGCGAGTTCCAGCTGCGCGTGAGCGCCGAGAAGAAGCGCGTCCCGGTCGAGGTGGTGGACCTGGCGCACTTCGTGGCCGAGGCGCTGAGGTACGAGCTGCCGGACCCGCACCCCGAGGTGAAGGCGCATTCATCGCTAGCATTTCCCTCGATCGCAGCTCCTGAAGTTGAGGCTTGCGCCTATCGCACGCGTGTGCTACAATCGTGTCGCACATTCGTTTCATCGCACTTGCGTTCTACCTGGGCGTCACATCGCCCCCTGCCGTGACATGTGGGAGGCATGCTATGGCTCTGCTGCTGAAGGACTGCGGGCTCGAGGGGTTCAAGGGATCGGTGCAGCGCTGCGCCGAGTGTCGGCGGCAGACGGCGCACTTCCACCGGCCGGGCGGCACCCCGATCTGCGGCGTCTGCGGATGCGTGAGCAGCGCCACCGCCCTGCGCGCGCCCGCGCAGGCCCACCGCGCGGCCCGCGCCAAGGTCCGCGGGCTCATGCCGCTCGCGCTGATGCTGCGGTAGTGCCCCACGAGGCAACGACGAGGGCCGGGCCGAGCTGCTTGCTCGAACCGGCCCTTGCTGCGTACCCCGGGGAGAGAGCACCCTGGCGCTCCCGCTCTACCGCCGCTGGGGCGGCTCCACGAACGGCGCGCCGTTGCCCGCGCGGGGCGACTCGGCGGCGATCAGCTTCGCCAGCATCGGGCTCCCCGATGGCACCAGCGTCACCGCCGCCTTCGACTCCGCCAGCTTCTGGTACTCCAGCACCTCAAACAGCGCGTCGGCCACCTGCGGGTCCGTGCTGATGCGGTTGAGCGCCTCGCCGATGATCTGCGGTCTGAGCGCCTCGGCCTTGGCGAACTCCACCGCCGCCTGCCGCTCGGCAGTGCTGGTGATAATGCTCACCTGGTTCGCGCCGTCCTGCTTGATCGCGCTCGTCACCTGGCGCAGCCGGTTCACCACCTTGGACTCGATCCCGCGGATCATCTCGTGGTCGCGGAAGTGCACCTTGCGGATATACACCGAGCCGAGCTGGTAGCCCCACTCTGTAGACTTCGGCGAGACCTCCTCGCGCACCGCGTGGCTCATCGCGTGGCGGTTCTCTAGCATGTCGCTCAGCGGCAGGTTTGAGAGCGAGCGGATGGTGGCGTTCGAGACGTTCGCCGCCAGGCTGCCCTGCGGGTCCGCGTTGCGGAACAGGTAGGCCACCGGGTCAGAGACCCTCATCTCATACCAGACGCCCACGCCCATCGGCGCGCCCTCCTCGGAATTCACCGGCTGCGAGCGCAGGTACTTCTGGTCCAGCCGCATGTCCAGCACATGGCGCTTGCCGAGCCAGTTGACGATGAACGCCGCCGGGCCGAGCGTGATCGGCAGGAAGTACAGCCCCGGCTCCTTCAGCACGCCGATCACGTTGCCGAACAGCACATAGACGTGGCAGCTCCCCTCCTCCACGATCGCGTAGATGCCGAGGGCGCGGATGAGGCCGAGCACCATCGGAACGGCGATCAGGCAGAAGACAAATGTGCCGAAGGCGCCGATCAGAAAGTTCGCCATCACTTCACCTCCAGCACAGCGCGCTGTGCGTCGCCGAAGAGCCTCAGCCGCACGCTCCGCACGTAGGCCGGCAGCGCGGCCGGGCCGCTCTGCTTCAGCACCCGCAGCTGGTCCGCCAGCGCCAGCAGCGGCTCCACCTCGGCCTGCGCCTTGAGCGTCTCGATCTCAACCGCCCGGCGCGACTGGACGATCTTCTGGTCGGCGCTGGCCTGCGCCAGACTGATGTCGGACGAGACCTGGTTGTGCGCGGTGTTGATCGCCGCCAGCGCCGACTCGACCTCGTGCGGCGGGTCGATGCTGGTGATCAGCGAGGCGTCAAAGGTGATACCGTAGCGCGCCTCAGAGGAGAGGCACTCGCGGTCCATCAGCTCGTTCAGGTCACGCATGTTCTTGCGGAGGTCGTTGATCGACACGCCGATCACCACGTTCCCACCCAACTGGTCCTGGCCGTCTACCAGGGCGGTGCGGCGCGGGGCCTCGAAGTTGGCGATGCGCTCGCGCAGGATGGAGATGAAGTAGCCCATCACGTGGACGATCGGGGTTTTGACGCCGAACAGGTAGGCGTAGAGGTTCCGCTCGCAGACGCGGTAGCGGATCTGGCCGCTCAGTCCGATGTTGAGCTGGTCCTTGGTGACAGCCTCGAGCAGCGTGCCGCCGCTGTTGGCCTTGGCGTCCTCGGCGTCCACGGCCATGTTCCAGGTCTGCGTGGCCACCGAGACCTTGTAGACCCGCTCCCAGGGCCATTTGAAGTACGGCCCGCCGGGCGGCATAACGCGCACCTGCGGGTAGCGGTAGCGCTCGCGCTCCTCCGGCCGCAGGTACTCCGAGAAGGGGTCCTCGAGGGTGGTGTCGCCCAGACGCTCGGCACGGCCGAAAATCGTCTTCACAGCGCGCTCGTTCTGGTCCACCGTGAAGATGCCGGCGGCCAGGTAGCGCAGGAGGAACCACACGACGAAGCCGAAGATACAGCCGACAAGAAAGGACATGAGCGCCTCCTTGATGTGATGAGACCGGTGGGGAGAGACGGGCTACCTCCATAGGATTCACGTCTGGCGCGTTCGCCTGTCACGCATGTACGCACGCGCGTGTCCCGCGGTTACATTGGTATGGTAGCACGGAGCTGCTACCGCAGCACGCTATAATCGTCGTACGCACCGCGCCGCATCTGAAAGGACCGCGCCATGTTCCCCCACCACCAGGACACTATTGAGCGCACCGTCGCTCACTTCCAGAGACAGCCCATTGTCGCGCTGCTGCTCGGCGGCTCGGTGGCCCACGGCTTCGCCACCGAGACGTCCGACGTCGATATCATGATCGTGGTGGGCGACGAGGAGCACCAGCGCCGCCTCGCGGCCGACGACACGCAGTTCTTCAGCCGCGAGCTGAGCACCTACGAGGGCGGCTACGTGGACGGAAAGTACATCAGCCCCTCGTTTCTGTCGCTCGTGGAGGAGCGCGGCAGCGAGCCGGCGCGCTTCGCCTTCGCCGACGCCCGCGTGCTGCTCTCGACGCGCGACGGCCTCGAGACGCAGCTCGCCCGCATCGCGCACTACCCGGTGGAGCGGAAGGCCGCGAACATCGCGCGCTTCCACGCGCAGCTCAACGCCTGGCACTGGTACGTGGGCGAGGCCGAGCGCCACGACAACGCCTACCTGATGACCACCGCCTGCACAAAGCTCGGGCTGTTCGGCGCCCGCATGCTGCTGGCACACAACGAGCTACTCTACCCATACCACAAGTGGCTGCCGGCGGTGCTGGCGCGGGCCGCGGAGAAGCCGGCGCGGGCGGTCGAGGCGCTCGCGGAGCTGACGCGCCGGCCGAACCACGCCGCGGCGGTGGCCTGGTACGAGCTTATCACCGGCTTCCGGCAGTGGGAGAGCGAGCCGACCCTGTGGCCGAACACCTTCATGCGAGATAGCGAGCTGACCTGGATGAACGACCGTACAGCAGTGGACGACCTGTAGCCGCGACCTGCGGTATACTGTGGCCGCCCCGCCGGCCGACTGAGAGCGAGAGAGCACATGGAGAACTACCAGGGTGCGCCCCCAGCGCAGCCCCTCGGCCCCCCGCCGCCCGCCCGCCGCAGCCCGCTGTTCTGGGTCGTTCTCGGGCTCGGAGCGCTTGTGCTGGCGCAGGTCTGCGTCGCGGCCGCGCTGTTCGCCGCCGTGCCGTCGGTGCGCGAGCGCGCCATGGCGGTGCTTGCCCGCCCCTCGGGACCGCCCCCGCCCGAGCGGCCCGGTCTCGCCGGGGGGGTCGAGACGCCCGCGCGGCCGCTGCTGATCGAGGAGAACTTCGACCAACCCACCGGCCGCTGGGACCAGTCGCTCGCCCGTGTGGCCGAAGGCGCGCTGGAGCTGCGGATCGACATACCGAACTACGACGGCTACGCGCTCTTTCTCGGCCCGCCGCCCCCCGAGGCGCCCGCGGCGCCCACCCCGGACCCCGGCGAGCAGTCCCCCGAGCAGCCGGCGCCCGCCGAGCCGCAGTTCGACGCCGGCGCGGTCGACGACTTCGACATGGCGGTGGACGTCCAACAGGTGGCCGGCGACACGGCGGCCGAGTACGGCATCCGCTTCCGCCAGCAGGGGCCCGGCGACTACCTGCTCTTCTCAGTGAGCGGCACCGGGTACTACCGGCTGCTGCGCGTCCGCAACGAGCAGTACGAGCAGGTGGTGCCCTGGACGTTCGACGGCCGCGTCAGGACCGGCGCAGGGGCCGTGAACCGGCTGCGGGTGGTGGCGCGAGACGCCGAGGTCACCGGCTGGGTCAACGGCGCGCAGGTGGTCCAGGTCCAGGACGACGTCGACGTGGGCGGGCAGCTCACGCTCGGGCTGCAGACCTACGACGCGGGCGGCGTGGCGGTGCGCTTCGATAACATCGAGGGCCGGGTGGGCGACATCGACCTGGCCGAGGACTTTGCCGACCCATCGCGGGCGCGCTGGAGCAGCGGCGGCGCGCAGATCGTCGGCGGCGCCTACGAGATCGTGGCCGGCGCGGGCATCCAGACCTGGCAGCAGCCGCTGCCCACCGGCTCCTCGCGCGTCGAGGACTTCGTGCTGGAGGTCGACGCGACCCTCGTGAGCGGCGAGGGGGACGGCACGGCCTACGGCGTGATGTTCGGCGACGGCGGGTCGTTCGACTTCTACAGCCTCTACATCTTCCCCGAGGGCGGCCTGGCGCTCTACCGCTCCACGACAACAGGCGAGGTGGAGGCGCTGCTCCCGCCGGTGCCGGTGGAGCCAGTGAACCCCGGCACCGGCAAGGTGAACACTATCCGCATCGAGGTCAGCGGCAACCTGCTGTCGGTAATGATCAACGGCACAGACCTGGGCCAGGCCGAGCTCGACCAGGACATCCAGGGCATGGTGGGGCTGCTGGTCAGCAGCGGCGCCGGCGAGACACGCGTCCAGTTCGACAACTTCCGCCTGGAGGAGAAGACGCCGTAGCACCGCCCCACGCGGGCCTGTCGCCCCAGGAGCGCACCTTTCTTGACTGTTCTCGCAGGGTGGGGCGCAGCCCTGCCCACCCTTCCTGAGAAAGAACACACGCTATGAAGCTCAACAGACTGATCGAGGCCGGGGACCCCGAGAAGATCGCCGGCGGGTTCGAGTTCACCGAGGGGCCAGTGTGGCACCCGGACGGCTATCTGCTGTTCTCCGATATCCCGGCGGCGCGCATCTACCAGTGGCGCCCGGGCAGCGAGGCCGTGGTGTGGCGCGAGGGAAGCGGCAACTCGAATGGCCTGACGCTCGACCGGCAAGGGCGGCTGGTGGCCTGTGAGCACGGTAACCGCCGCGTCTCACGCACCGCGGCCGACGGCACGGTGGCGGCCGTGGCCGAGCGCTACGAGGGGCGCCGCCTCAACAGCCCGAACGACCTGGTGGTGAAGTCCGATGGCACGATCTACTTCAGCGACCCGCCCTACGGCATCCAGCCCGAGCAGCGCGAGCAGCCGGTGAACGGCCTCTACCGCATCCTGGCGGATGGGACGGTCGAGCTGCTGGTATCCGACTTCGACCGGCCGAACGGGCTGGCGTTCTCGCCGGACGAGCGCACGCTGTACGTGGACGACTCGCCGCGCCGCCACGTGCGCGCCTTCGACGTGCTGCCGGATGGCCGGCTCGCCAACAGCCGCGTGATCGCCGACATGGACCACCCGCAGCCCGGCTCACCCGACGGCATGAAGGTGGATGTGGAGGGGCACCTGTACGTGACCGGCGCGACAGGCGTGTGGGTCTGGGAGCCGGACGGCACGCTGCTCGGCGTGATCACGACGCCCGAGCGGCCGGCGAACTGCGCCTGGGGCGACGCCGACCGGCAGACGCTCTATATCACCGCCCGCACCTCGGTGTTCCGCGTCAGGACGAAGGTTCCCGGAGTGCCGGTGCTCTGAGCAGCCGCCACAGGAGTACGGCCAGCACGGCGAGGTTCACCACCGCGCAGGCCAGCGGCAGCGGCGTCTCGACGATGAGCGCCGTGGCCGCCAGCCAGAACCCGCTGAGGATGCCGAACATGTTGACGGTCGCGCCCGCGGCCAGCGCCAGAAACAGCACCACGAGCCGGCGGTCGTCGCGCGCGGCGAGAGCGACGAACGCCAGCGGCAGGAATAGGTAGCGGGCGTGCATTTGCGTCGGCAGGCAGAAGAACGCAAGCGCGAGCGCGCCGGCCGCCAACACGCGCCCTGCGGCGTCGCTCCTGCGCCACAGGGCGACGCACACCAGCACCACCGCCGCCGCCAGCAGCGCCAGGCCGATCTGCCGGTAGCTGATCGGCCCGAGCGCGGCGTTGAAGTCGTTCACGGTGGCGCCGCCGAGCGCCAGGTGCCACAGATTGTAGGCGCCGTAGGTGGTGCGCGGGAAGCGGCCCACCGCGCCCAGGTAGGCCTCGGCCATGCCGAACCCCTGCCCCGCCAGGCCCAGCGGCGCCAGCCCGGCCGCCAGCACGCCCCCGGCCGTCGCGGCGCCGTGCACCAGGCCGCGGCTTCCCGAGCGCCGCAGCGTCGCGACGAACAGCACCGGCGCGACGATGATGGCCTGGGTCTTCACCAGCAGCGCGAGCGCCCAGCAGGCCCAGCCCCAGCGGCCGTCGCCGCGGCCCACCAGCAGCACCGCGCCCACCATCCCCAGCATCAGCCACGCGTCCACCTGGCCCCACCAGGCCGAGTTGATCCACACCGGCGGCGCGAGGGTGTACATGGCCGCCAGCAGCGCAGCTCCCGGCGCGGCAAGCCGGCGCCGCGCGTAGGCGTAGATCACGGCCACCATCGCGACGTCGGCGAGGAGCTGCGGCAGCTTGACGAGCAGCTTCGTGAGCGGGGCGATCGGCTCTGCGAAGCTCGCGCCGGCCGCGCCCACCACCTGCGAGGCGGCCCACAGGTAGTAGAGCCGCAGCGGCATGTAGTCCCCACCGCGCCGGTACGCCCCCGCCAGCCCCTCGTTGAACAGGTAGTACATGCGTCGCGCCGCCAGCTCCAGGTCGCCGGTGGGGTCTGGCGCGAGGAGCCACGGCACGCGCGCGGCCAGGGCGAGCAGGAGGAGCGCCGGGAGGACGAGGGACGGGCGAAGGACGGAGGACAAAGGACCGCCGACGACTGACGACCGACCGCCGACGACCGACGACTGACCACCGGCGCCTGATAACCAACGACCAAGAGCGACACTCCTCCTTTGCCAGCGGTCGAGCGCGGCGGCGACGAGCGCGGCGGCCCCAAGCGCGCCGAGGCCGCGCCCGAGCAGCCCGTACTGCCAGCCGCCGGCGTGCAGCCAGAGCGCGAGCAAGAACAGCAGCGCCAGCACAATCCCGGAGGCGGCGGGGCGGCCGTAGCCGGCCTGGCGCAGGAGCACGTAGCAGCCGAGGGTAGCGATCACCAGCGCGGGGACCGCCTGGAGCGGAAGCGCGCCGCCGCCCGCGACGCGCGGGTCCACCACACCAACCCCCAGGCTGCGCCCGGCCATGTCTGCTGTGGGGGAAGAAAAGACGAGCTCGACGCGCTCGCCGCCTGAGGGGGGCAGCAGCAGTTCGTAGCGCCGCATCCCCGGCAGCACCGCGAAGCTGAGCGAGACACGCGGCGCATCGACAGTGAGGGACGTGCGACCCACCGGCCCGTCGATCAGGAGCAGCCGGAGGTGCACCTGCCCGCCGGGGTTCGGCACGGCGAGGCGGCTCTGGGAAGTAGTCCAGCGGAACGGTCGCCGGTCGGGGAAGCGCTCGAGGTCGTTGAACGAGCGCGCCGGCGCGATGGCCGAGGGGGTGCTCATCGGGAGGTCAGCGGCGCGGGGCGCCGCGAAGCTGAGCCAGCCGAGCAGGAGGGCGGCACACCCGAGGGCCAGGAGTGTGATACTATCGAGGAGGAGCCGGCGCACGGGGCCGGATCGCCAGCGTAGTTCCGTCATGTCTTTGAGTGGTGCGTGAGGCGCGCGTGGGTGGCCCTCAAGACTCACGACTCAAGACTCACAGCTCAGGACTCACGCGGCCATCGGATGGAACAGAACGCCGGGGATTATAGCAGAGCCATGACCAACTTCGACATTCACGCCGCCATCGCCGCCCTGCGCGAGACGATGCCGGGCTACCCGCAGCCGCTGATCGACGGCATGCGCGAGGACCAGAGCCCGTTCCGCATCCTGATCGCCACCATCCTGAGCCTTCGCACCAAGGACACCCTGACCGCCGTGGTGGCCCCACGCCTGTTCGCCGTGGCTGACACACCGGCGGCGATGCTGGAGCTGAGCGAGGAGCGCATCGCCGAGCTGATCTACCCGGTGGGCTTCTACCGCACCAAGGCGCGCTCGATCCGCGAGATCTGCGCGCTGCTGCTCGAGCGGTACGGCGGGCGCGTGCCGGACGACCTGGACGCGCTGCTCGAGCTCCCGGGGGTGGGGCGCAAGACAGCCAACCTGGTGATGACGGCCGGCTTCGGGCTGGACGCGATCTGCGTCGACGTCCACGTCCACCGAATCTGCAACCGCTGGGGCTACGTGCAGACACGCACGCCGGACGAGACGGAGCTGGTGCTGCGGCGCGTGCTACCCGTGCCGTACTGGCGCGAGATCAACATGCTGCTGGTGACGCTCGGGCAGAACATCTGCCACCCCACCTCGCCGCGCTGCAGCGCCTGCCCTGTGGCCTCCGCATGCGCCCGCGTCGGGGTGACGCGCCAGCGGTAACACGCAGTACTGAGTGCTGATGCTGCGTGCTGAGTACTAAGCCCAGCACGCAGCACGCACGACTCACTTCGGCCGTACGATCTGCAGCGCGTTGCCGTTGAGGATCGGCAGGTCCCCCACCGTCTGCCCACCCCGAGCCGCCGCGATCAACTCGGCCGGCGTAGCAAAGGAGCGTCCGGAAGAGGCCCCCAGCACCCCCGCGTATGGGCCAGTCCCGACGTCCAGCAGATCGATCGCGCCGCGCAGTCGTGGCTGACCCGGCTCCTGCGGCTCGCGGACTCGCAGCAGCAGCCGGTAGTTGTGCTCGCGGCACCCGATCAGAATATCCCCCGGCTCGGCGCCCGCGTCGCGCACGAGATCCGACGGGGCGGCCGGCTCGGCCACCGCCGCAGGCGCAGCCTCATCCTGCGTGGGCGAAGGTGCACGTGCGGCAGATCGCGTCGAGCGCACCGCGCTGCCCGCCTCGGTCACCACTGCCCCGAACAGCGGTTGCAGCGGCGCCGGCACGTGGCTGCGAACGGCCCCTATCACCGAGTTGAAGCCTTTCCGCACCATGCTCAGGCAGCCCTGCATAATGCGGCGCACGGGCGCAAACACGCCGAGCTTGAGCACATTGGACAGCCAGCGCGGTCTTTTCCCCCCTGCCAGACGTACGCGGCGCAGACCGTACCACGCGAACAGGCTGATACTCAGCACCAGCGCAATGATGACGAGCGGATCGCGCCAGCCTCCAGTGGAAAAGAACGTTGTCATGCTTACACCTCCACTTTCCGAGCCGCCTTCATGATACCGCACGAAGCCAGACCTGCGTACGTAACGCCCAGAACTACCAGAGATCGGCACGCGATCGCTCGGCCCACCCGAGGGCCAAATACTACCACTGCTCGCTCTACTGTGCGTCAGACTGCACTCATTGCCCCTGAGACAAGGTGGCTTTAATGTTACAATGTCGTCACGATTTCGAGGATTTTCGTCTGCTCAAGGCGCTCCACGGGGGCCTCCCCCGCCCGCCCTCTTGCTGACAAGGCTGTCGCATGTGAGCGAACTCTTCACGTCGCACAGCGCGCTCCTGGAGATGTGGCTACCCGACGCACTCCTCCAGGCGCTGCGGATGCCCGCTCCTCCAGCCGAGGTGCTTGACGAAGCCCGCGCGCGAGTGGACGCGGCCTGCGTGCGGCTGGCGCCGTTCGCCCCCTCTCTCGTCGCGCGCCACCTGGCCCAGGCGCGCCCCCCATACCGCCGTATCGCCGGCCAGTACGTCAGCGGAACCGTTCTTGTGGCGGAGGTATCCGGCCTGGCGGCGCTCTCAGCACGCCTTGCCGAGGGCGGGCGCCAGGGGGACGAGGCCGCCGGCGCCGTGGTGAGCAAGCTGCTGGCGAGCCTGTTCGACGCGATCCATAGCTACGGCGGCGGCGTCCTCAAGGCCGGCGGGGACTCACTGACCGCCCTCTTCGACGCCGAGGAGCTCGGCGACACCCACGCCACCCACGCCTGCGCCGCCGCGCTCGCTATGCAGACCCGCGTCTCGGAGGAGGGTGGAGGTGATAGCGGCCTGCGCCTGCGGGTGGCCGCCCATGCCGGCCGCATGCTGGTCGTCGAGGTGGGGGATCAGACCCACACCGAGCTTCTGGTGAGCGGCAACACCATCAGCCGAGTATCACGCGCGCTGCTGGCAGCCGCGCCCGGCGAGACGATCGTCACCGATAAGCTGCTCCAGAGCGTGCCGGGGGCCGAAGCCCCGATCAAGATGACCGGCCAGTACCGGCTCGTCAGCCTGCCCGACCGCCCGCCACAGGCGCGCGTGGCCCCATGGACACCGCGCCAGACTGGCGGCGACAGCCTGCTCCACGCCGTGCAGCGTCTGGCCGCCCTCCAGCCGTACGTGCCGCACGGGCTCGTCGGGCGCCAGGCCGCTACCTCCCCCGGTGCGGGCGAGTTCCGCCCGGCCACCGTCCTGCTCGCCAACTTCTGCGCCTTCAACCGCCTGCTCGACCTCCTGGAGCTCCCGGCGCTGATCGAGAGCGACCCGACGATCGTCGGGCACGTGCTCAACACCTACTATACCCGCATCCAGGCCGTGATCCAGCGCTACGGCGGCACCGTCGGGCGGATCGATCTGGCTCCGTACGGGGATCGCTTCCTGGCGCTGTTCGGCGCGCCCGTGGCGCACGAGGACGACCCGGCGCGCGCGATGCAGACAGCGCTCACCATCCGCGCCGAGCTCAGCGAGACGAGCCAGGCGATCACCAGCCTGCTGCATGAGTGGGCCGCTGCCCACAGCGAGCACCAGCGGCTCGTCTACCTGATGGGCATCACCCTGCGCCAGCGCGTCGGGATCGCCAGCGGCAGCGTCTTCGCCGGGGTGGTGGGCTCACCCGAGCGCCACGAGTACACGGTGCTCGGCCAGCCGGTGCACCTGGCAGCCCGCCTGCTCGCGGGCGCCGAGGACCGCGAGACGCTGCTGGCCGAGGAGACCTACCGGGCGGTACGCCACCTGGTGGCCGCGGAGCCGCAGCGCTCGCTGCTGGTGAAGGTCGGCGGAGTTGAGACGCCGGTGTACCGCGCGGTGCAGCAGCAGTTCGAGAGCGACGCACAGGCGCGGCGGCCTTCGCACGGGCCGCTATTCATCGGCCGAGAGGCCGAGCTGGCGCGGGCCATCGAGATGGCGCAGGAGGCGCTGGCCCCCGCAGGTGGCCGTGTCCTGGCGATCGTCGGCGCGCCGGGGGTGGGCAAGTCGCGCCTTGCGGACGAGGTGCTGCGCGCGCTCCGCACCCGCCTGCCCGCCGCCGTGCTCGTCCACGAGGCCTGTCAGAGCTACGATGAGGCTGTGCCGTACGCCGCGCTCACCCGCCTGGTGCGGCGCCTGCTGTACATCCCCGCCGCCGTCCCGCCCGCCGCCCAGGCGCGCGCGGTGCAGGAGCAGCTCGAGGATCTGCTGCCCGGATGGGAGCGCTTCACACCGCTGCTCGGCCCGCTGCTCGGGCTGCCCCTGCCCGAGACCGACGTCACCGCCGCGCTGAGCGCCGAGCAGCGCCGCGAGCGCCTCCACGACCTGGTGGCCGCCACATGTGTCGCCCTCGCGCGGCGCCAGCCGCTGGTCCTGGTGATCGACGACCTGCACTGGGCTGACGCCTCAAGCCGCGCCGCACTGCTGCGGGTGGCCGAGGAGGCCCATGGCCGCCGCGTGCTGATGATGGTGCTCTACCGCTCCGCCCCAGAGCTCGACCAGGCCCTGGGGCAGCTACCCCACAGCGCACGGATCGACGTGGGCGACCTGCGGCGCGCCGACAGCGAGGCGCTGCTCGCCGCGCTGCTCGACGGCCAGCCGCCGCACGAGCTGCGGCCGCTCCTGGAACGAACCTACGGCACACCGCTGTTCGTTGAGGAGATGGTGCGCTACCTGCTGGAGAGCGGCGTCCTCGCGCGCGAACCCGGCGGCGGATGGGTCTGCGCCCGCCCCGTCGAGGTCGGCGCCGTACCCGCGCAGATCGAGCAGATCCTGGTCGCCCGCCTGGACCAGCTTGATGACAGGCCGCGCGCGGCCGTCGAGGTGGCCGCGGTGATCGGGCGGCGCTTCTCCCAGCGCCTGCTCGGCGCGATCCTGCACGACGAGCCGGACCTCATCGCGCAGCTACACGCGCTGGTGCGGGCAGACATCCTCGCGCCCGACACCGACGCGATCGAGCCGACCTACGCCTTCCGCCACGCGCTCATCCGAGACGTGGCCTACGGCAGCATCCTCTTCGCCCGCCGCCACGAGCTGCACGCCCGAGTGGCCGCCGCGATCGAGCAGATCTATGCGGACGACCTCGATGAGCAGCAGGTCGCCCTGGCGCAGCACTACCTGCACGCCGGCCGCAGTGACCTGGCCCAGCCCCATCTGGTGCGGGCTGCCCGCCTGGCGCAGGCGCGCTACGCCAACAGCGAGGCGCTCGCTCTCTACCGCCAGGCGCTCGCGATCGCCCCCCAGCACGACCAGACGACCGAGCGGCTTGACCCGCAGACCGCGTCGCTGTACGATAACCTCGGTGATATCCTGGCGCAGACGGGGGACTACAGCGCGGCGCGCGTGAACTACGAGTGGCTGCTGCGGCTAGGGGTGGTGGAGGACGCCGCGGCCCGTACGCTGCGCAAGGCCGCGCTACAGCGCAAGGTCGGCGGGACCTACGAGCGCCAGGGCGAGCTGGAGCCCGCCCGTACCTGGTTCGAGCGCGCCGCGGAGACGATCGGCGCCGCCACTCCCTCACCCACGGCCGACCTCGAGCACGCGCGCATCCTGAGCGATATCGGCTGGTTCCACTTCCGACGCGGCGAGCTGGACGAGGCTCAGGCCCGGCTCACGCAGGCGCTGGCTCTGGTGGAGCCGCACCACGCCCACGACGAGCTGGCGCGCCTGCTCAACCGGCTGGGTGGCATCGCCTGGAACCGTGGCGATATCGCCCTCGCCCAACATTATGTCGAGCTAAGTCTGGCCGCGAGCGTGCGCAGCGGTAGCCTGGGGGACCAGGCGAACGCGCTAAACAACCTCGGCATCCTGACCGAGAGCCAGGGGCGCTACGAGGAGGCCGTGCGCTACGGCACCCAGGCCATGACGCTCAACGAGCGCGTCGGCAACCGGCGCGACTTCGCCATCAGCGCGGTGACGCTTGGGCACGTCTGCTACAGCGCCGAGCGCTACGACCAGGCGCGGACGTACTTTCTCCACGCGCTCGAGCGGGCCACCGAGATCCGCGAGACCTACGTCCAGATGATCACGCTGCTGGACCTGGGCCGAGTGTATGTGGCGCTGCGCCGCTGGGTGGAGGCTGAGGACGCGCTGCGCCGCTGCCAGTTCATCGCCACGCAGCTACGCCTGGACAGCGTCCTGGCCGACAGCTGGGTGGTGCTGGCGGAGGTAGCGCTCGGGCGCGGTGACGGAGACCTGGCGCGCCAGCACTTCCAGCAGGCGCTGATGCTGGAGAGCGACACGGCCGGGGAGGAGTACGGCCGCATCCAGCGGCTGGCCGGCCGGCTGGCGTGGCTCGACGGAGACCAGCACCGCGCGACGCAGCTGCTCGCCGCCGCCGAGACGATCTTCGCACAGATCCAGAATGTGCCCGAGGTGCGCCGGACCCGCCGGCTGCGCGAGGAGCTCGCCCGCGACGAGCCGAGCGGAGGATTCGCGCAGGCCGTCTGAGCACAGCACCACTCGCGGCGCGAGGACCCTGCGCGCCGCCCCCGACCTGGACGACAACGGCGCCCGCACGGTGCTCGGCGTGGAGCACGCCCGCTTCCTGCCGGCGCTGTGGCGGTAGCGGCGCCGATGCTACACTAGAGCGAAACCCTGAACACAGGATTGCTCCATGCAGATCAGCGTCCGACCAAGCGCAGCAGCAGACCTCGCCCGACGCCTGGACACCGAGCGCGACGAGCTGGCGGAGCGACTCCCCCACGCCCAGTCCATGGCCGAGCGTCGCCGCGCGGCGACGCTGACCGTCTGTCGGCGTCTGTTCCGCGATCTGCTGACCGGCGCGGCAGAGGAGGGCATCACCCCCGATACGGTAAGCGCGCTCTTCGAGCGATCGCTCGAGCGCAAGCAGTCCGGCGCATACTCCACCCAGGCCGACGTGGCCGACTACATCGCGCACGCCACGGTCATCCCGGCGGTGCTGGACCGCGCCGCGGCGCTCTGCCCGCAGGTCTTCGGGCCGGGCGGGAGCGCGTGGCGGCACCTCGCGGCGGACCCAGACCGCGCTATCCACGCGGATCTCCGCCACGGGGCGCGCCTCCCCCTGCCAGCCGAGGTCGCCGCCGGGCTCACTGACGTGGGGCGGCGTGCCGCGTGGGACACGCCCGCACCTCCCTCGCACGGGCTCGCCAAGGAAACCTGGCGCGAGGCGCTGGCCCGCCACGCGCGCTACGCCGAGGCGCGCTGCACGTTGGAGCGCGGCCTCCACTACCCTCCAGACGACCTGATCAGTCTCAACCTCAACCTCGCGCGCGTCACGCGGGACGTGGCAGCCGCCTGCGGCGCGGAGGAGCTCGAGGCGCTCTGGCGGGCTGCCTCGGGAGTGAGTGTCCTCGACCCCACCTGTGGCGCGGGGGCCTTCATGCTGGCGGCGGCGCGGGCGCTGGAGCTGATCTACCACGCCTGCCTGGAGCGGGCCGACGAGCTTGGAGCTGGCGTGGGGGAGCTCGGCGAGGGGCTGGCGGCGCTCAGGGAAGGGCCGCGCCGCGCGGCGGGGGTGCTCGCCACCATCATCACGCGGAATCTGCGCGGCGTCGATATTATGCCGGAGGCCGCCGAGGTCTGCCGCATGCGGCTGGTGCTGGAGTACGCCGCACAGCTGGAGCCAGGCGACAGGGCAAAGGGAGCCGAGGAGCTGCTCGCGCGGCTGGCGCCCGTAGTCAAGGCCGGCAACGCGCTGGTGGGCTTCGACTGGCAGGGGGCGTTCGATGAGGTCGCGCTCGGCGGGTTCGACGCCGTGGTGGGCAACCCTCCCTACCTCGTGTTCACCGGCACGCGCCGAGTCTACGACGTGAGAGGCTACCGGACGGCAGCGTGCGGCAACCTGTACGCGCTGGTGATCGAGCGCTCGCTGGGGCTGCTGCGCGAGGGAGGGCGGCTGGGCATGATCGTGCCGATCGCGTCCGTCTCCACCGGGGGGATGGCGCCGCTGCAGGAGCTCTACGCGCCCCACGCCCAGTGGCACAGCCACTTCGCAGTGCGGCCGGCGCGCCTGTTCGACGGCGTGGACATGAACCTGACGATCACGCTGCTCCGAAGGGGGCCGGGCGCCGTTCACAGCGCGGGCTACCGCCGCTGGTCAAGCGGGGCGGCCGGCGAGCGACGGCACCTCTTCACTACGCTGGGCTACACGCGGGTGCCAGACCCGCCGGAGGGGACCAACCCGCTACCAAAGCTCGGCGCCCCGATCGAGGCGCGCCTCCTCGGGCGGCTGCGAGCCCACGGCCGCAGGCTCGGGGAGTACGCGGCAGAGCAGGGCGCGACGATCTACTACCACTCGGGCGGGCGCTACTGGCGCAAGGCCCTGCCGGCGAAGGTCTCCTCGCACTACAAAGCGCTGACCGTCCCGGCCGAGCTGGCGCCGGCGGCGCTCTGCCTGCTCAACAGCCAGCTGTTCTACTGGTACTGGATCGTGAACTCGAACTGCATGGACCTGGTTGCGCGCGAGGTGCTCGGGCTGCCAGTGTTCGCGCTGGAAACGGCTGACCCAGCGCCGTTCGCGCGGCTGAGCGACGAGCTGCTGGCGGCATACGCCGGGGGGCGGCAGACGCGGGTGAGGCGAGGGGCGCGCATCAGGGTCGAGGAGACGAACTTCGACGTGGTGCGCGCCCGCCCGACGATCGACGCGATCGACGTGCTGCTGGCCGAGCACTACGGCCTAGGCGCCGACGAGCTGGACTTCATCCGCAGCTACGATATCAAGCACCGGGCGGGGCTGCTGCGGCGCACTACTTCCCGCGGATGATCGCCCAGACCTCCACGTCCACCTGACCGCCGCCGTAGAGCTCCTTGACACCGATCACCGACCGCGTGGGGAGCGGCGCGTGGAAGTACTCGCGGTACACCCGGTCCATCTCGGCGAAGTTGCTCATCTCCGTGAGCATCACGTTGACGCGGATCACGTCGTGCAGCGTGCAGCCGGCCGCGTCGAGCACCGCCTGAATGTTGTGGATGCACTGGCGCAGCTCGGCCTCGAAGCCGCCCTTCACGATCCCCCCACCCGCGTGCAGTCCAACGAATCCCGAAGTTATGATGGTGTTGCCATAGCGGATGGCCTGGCTGAAGCCGCCGGCCGGGAGCGGGGCTGCGTCGGTGAGAATCACATCGAAGTTCGGCATGGCGCACCTCGTTAGGCTAGAAGAATCTATCCAGGGGCTCGGGCACTCTAGCATAGGCGACGCAGCGCGTCAACTCACGCGATCACGCCAGCCCGCCCATGATCGCGCGCACTGCCCCGACCTCGTCCATGTTGATCGTGTGGCCCATGCCGGGGTAGATGCGCTCGTCCACCAGCCCGCCCATGCGGCCCATCACCTCGGCGGCCTCGTGCACACGCCCCACCGGGATGTGGAAGTCCACGTCGCTGCAGCCCAGGAACACTGGCGTGCCGTCGAGCGCGCCGGGGTAGTCGCGCGGGGTGCCGTCGGGGCCAATCAGCCCGCCGCTGAGGGCCACAACCCCGCCGTAGCGCCGGGCGTTGCGGGCCGCGAACTCGAGCGCCAGACAGGCGCCCTGGGAGGAGCCGAGCAGGACGGTGCGCTCAGGGGGGATGCCGGCGGCCTCTACCTGCGCCAGCGCGTCAGCGACGGCCTGCAACGCGGAGGAGAGGTGTGGCTCGTTGCTGGCGAGCGGCGCGATGAAGCGGTTCGGGTACCAGGTGCCGCCGGCGGCCTGCGGCGCGAGGTACCCAAACGCGGGGTGCGCGAGCTCGTCGGCCAGCGTGAGGATGTCGGCGGCGGAGGCGCCCCGGCCGTGGACCATGATCATCGCGGCGCGGGCCTGCTCGAGGTGCGCACCGCGCCGAAGCAGCGGCTGGCCCTGGTGCGGGGTAGTCATAGGTAGCGTTCCTTTTCTCAGTGGCTCATCCGGCAAGAGTTACGTCATGCCTCGGAGCGCTCAGCGTTCAGCGTTTTGCTCTAAATAAAACCACAGAAGTGGTTCGGGAAGGGAGGGCCAGTGAGGGCTTAGCCCTCCCTGAAACCCACCCACCAAACCGATTGGTTTGTGTGGAACTATTTAGCGGTGCAGCACGAGCGGCGTGAGCCGCGCCTGAATCTGCGAGCGCTGCGGCTCGAGCCAGGGCGGCAGGCGCAGGGCCGTACCGAGCGCAGCAGGTTCCTCGTCGGCGGTGAAACCAGGGGCCGCGGTGGCAAGCTCGATGATGTGGCCGTCCGAGTCGCGGCTGTAGATGCTCTTGAAGTAGACCCGGTCCTTCACCTCCGAGACCGGCAGGAACGCGCGCACCAGGCGCTCGCGCCACTCGAGCAGGCTCTCCTCGTCCGGCACGGCCAGCGCGAAGTGGTGCGTCTGGCCCGAGCCCATCTGCACCGGCGGGCTCTTGGCCGGGTCGCGCTCGAAGTAGGTGATCAGCGTGCCGGGACGCCCGCCGTCCACGCCCCAGTACCAGTGCGCCGAGGTCGGGTCGTCGAAGTTGCTGGTCATCTTGACGCGCCGCAGGCCGAGCACATCGCCGAAGAGGGCGTGGGTGCGCTGGATGTCGCTGCCGATGGCGGTGATGTGGTGCATGCCGCGGCTGAGCGCCATATCGGGCGTGATCTCAGGCACCGGCTCGGGCCAGGTGGCGGCCGCGATGCGCTCCTCGTCGCGGTTACGCACCACCATCTCGGCGGGGGGCTCGCGGTAGGCCTCGCCGATCGCCTCGGGGGCCTCATCCACCGCCCAGCCGGGGCCGTTGGTGGCGATCTCGATGATCGCACCGTCCGGGTCGTTGAAGTAGATCGACGTGAAGTAGTGGCGGTCGAGCGGGCCGTCGACCCTCAGGCCGAGGTCGGTGAGGCGACGCTTCCACTTCAGCAGCCCGTCGTAGTCGGGGACCTGCATGGCGAAGTGGTGGGTTCCTCCCACGCCGGGGCGACCGCGCGGGGCGCCGCGCCACTCGAAGAAGGTGATGGCCGTGCCGGGGCGGCCGAGCTCGTCACCGAAGTAGAGGTGGTAGCTGCCCGGGTCGTCGAAGTTGACCGTCTGCTTCACAAGGCGCTGGCCGAGCACGCGGGTGTAGAAGTCCACGGTGCGCTGCGCGTCGGACGACACAAGGGTGATGTGGTGAATCCCAAGGATAGTCATCTTCTCTGCTCCTTTGATCTCTGCTTATCGTAGCACGCCTGACGCCAGGAGCATACCGCCGCCACGTGAACAGGGGCGTGAACAGGGTCGTGAGCGGGGCTGCTCCCGGCTCGCTGCGGGCGCTCCGCCCCGCGCCCCCGCAAGGGGAGCACTACCAGCACGATATCGGCCGGCACAAGACTGAGCTTACTGGGGCGCGAGCACACCATTTCTGGGCGCTGGCCATGGTAGCGGCTCACGTCAATGTGATGTCGTCCTGGTACGGCACGCATTGCGGGGGAGGTTCGGGGGGGGCGCAAGCGCCCCTCCGACGGGGGAGAGCGCGAGAGGGGCCGGTGCCCCTCCTCGCACCCCGCGCACCACCGTGCAGCACGGGGCTCGGGAACTCCCGAGAAGAGCGCGAGAGAGGCACCTCCTCGCACGAACGTGCGGAGCGGGGCTCAGTACAGGCTACCGCAAGTTCGTTCCGAGCTGGCTCTCTGCTTCGTTCGGCTACTACACCGGAACGCTAGACGAAACCCGGAACGATTTTGTGGTTGGCTGTACTCAGGACCTCCCGAAGAGCGCGCGACAGGGGCTGATGCCCCACGCCGCTAGGCAAAGAACCCCGGCCCGCCACCCGTGTGCAGGAAGATCAGCGGCTCATCGCGCCCCAGAAGCCCTCGCTCGGCGCGGTCCAGCAGGCCTGCCAGCGCCTTTGCCGTGTAGATCGGGTCCAGCACCACCCCCTCCAGCAGCGCCAGCCGCCGCAGCGCCGCATCCCCCTCTGGCGACGGCACCCCGTAGCGCTCGCCCACGTAGACCCGCTCAAGCAGCGGCACGTCGGCCGCCGCGAAGGCCCGCGGCTCCCCCAGCCTCGCGCAGATCTCGGTCGCCACCGCCGCCACCGACTCCGGGAAGCGCCGCCACAGCCGCCCCACATCCACCGCCAGCGGCCGCAGCCCCGAGCCACACAGCGCCAGCCCGGCCAGCAGGCCCGCCAGTGTCCCGCCCGTACCAGCCGCCAGCACCACGCGTGCGTCCCCGGCGCCCGCAGCCCGCGCCTGCTCGTCCAGCTCCAGCGCCGCCCGCGCGTACCCCAGGCACCCCAGCCACGAGTGCCCCCCCACCGGGATGAAGTAGTGCGGCCCCACCAGCGCCCGCGCCAGCAGCGCCACAAGCCGGTTCAGCCGCTCCAGCGTGAACCCGGGCTCGCCGCCCTGCGGGATCGGGATAAAGTGCATGTGCGCCCCCAGCGCCTCGCACACCGCCAGGTTGCCCGTGAGCCGCCGCGGGCGCCGCGCAAAGTACAGCAGGTGCGGCTCCATCCCCAGCCGGCGCGCCGCCGCCGCCGTCATCCGGGCGTGGTTCGACTGAAGCCCGCCGAACGTGGCCACCCGCCGCGCCCCGCCTGCCAGCGCGTCGGCCATCAGGTACTCCAGCTTGCGCGCCTTGTTGCCCCCCAGCGCCGGGCCGGGCAGGTCGTCGCGCTTGATCAGCACCCGGCGCCGCAGCGCCACGCTCAGGCGCGGCAGCGGGTCGAGCGGCGTCGGGTACGGCCCCAGCGCCACGCGCGGGAAGGCGTCCAGCCGCTCGCGCAGCGTGCTCACGCCCGCGCCCCCTCGTCGCGCAGCCGCACCAGGTCCCAGAAATCGCTCTCCAGCTGCGGCTTGCCCTCCTCCGACGGCAGGGTGCGATAGAGGGCGCGGAACACCAGCCAGAAAGCCCCCGCGAACACCGCCAGCTCGGGCACAAGCAGCGCGATGCGGGTGATCGCGTTGACCTGCGCCACCTGCTGGTTGAACACCTCGGTGCCGAAGGGTGCGGTCACAATGTTTAGGTTCAGCAGGAAGTTAGCCGCGCCGCTCACGATGCTCCAGGCCATCATCACGAGTGTGGCCGCCACCAGCGCCCGCCCGACGCGCGGCTCGTCCATCAGGCGGCCGAGGCCCTGCTCACGCTCGGGCGTGTCCGGCGCGAGCCCCTGCGCCACGAAGGCGCGCATCAGCGGCCACCCGGCCGCCGCAGAGACCCCGAACGCCAGCGCGGCCACGATCTGGCCGGCGGTGTCTTTCAGCGCGAAGAGCGCCCCATCCACGAACCAGAACGCCAGCGCCCCCCGCACGATCGCAGAGAGCCCGATGTAGCTGGTGATGACGTTAAAGCGCCGCGTGATCACCAGCAGGTCGGCGAAGACCCACGCCACTGGCACCAGCGCCGCAAGCAGGTAGGCCATCGGGGCGCCGAGCGCGCCCGTCAGGTTGTTGAGGATGAGGATTGGGATCACCGCTCCCATCAGGATGTCCAGGAACAGTTTGGTGCTGCGTTTCATCGGCTCGCTTTACTCCAGGTGCCATCTGCCCGCGCCCCTGCCGTGGGCGCGCCGCCATCCTGATTGTACTACGCCCGGTGCGCGCTGTGGATGGCCGCCGCGCCTATCGTGACGGCTCAGACCCGCATATGAGCATAGATGAGCACTCGTCACACGTTCCTGCACGCATTACACTCTTGACGCACAGCAGCTAAGGAGCATATGGTAAAAATATGACAAGCTGGCACTTTACCTCTTTCGCCATACTGCCCGCCGCCGCAGCCCTGGTCTCGCTCTCGCTGCTCGGCATCGTCTGGCCGCGGCGTAATGCGCTGCTCGTGAGGGCCTTCATGGCCACTCTCGTCGGTACGGCGATCTGGTCGGGCTGCAACGCGCTAGAGATTGTCAGCGCCGACGCCGGGGTCAAAGCGCTCCTCACGCGCCTCCAGTACATCGGCGTCGTCACTATCCCATTCGCCTGGCTGGCCTTCGCGCTGATCTACACTGGCAATGCGCGCTGGCTCAATCTGAGAGCGCTCGCTATACCCGCCGCGATCGAGGTGGTGGTCATCGCGGGCATTATCACTAACGACCTGCACGGCTTGATGTGGCCCGAGACGACGCTGCGCTACACCGCAGACGGACTGCTGTCGCTCGCTACCACCCGCGGGCCACTGTGGTACGCCAACGCCACCGTCGGCTACACCCTGATGCTGATCGCATGCGTGGTGACATTCCGCTCCGTCCTGCGCTCGCCCCCCCTCTACCGCTACCAGTCGCTCGCACTCCTCGTCGGCACAGTGATGCCGTGGGTCGCCAGCATCACGTTCGTCTTGCAGCTGAGTGACCGCGACCTGACCCCGGTCTCCTTCGCGTTCACGGGTCTGGCCTTCTGGATCGGCATCACACGGTTCCAGATGCTCGTGATCGTGCCGGCCGCGCGCGACGCAGTGCTTGAGAACATGACCGACGCTGTCATCGTCCTCAACGATGAGGGGCGCGTCGTGGACACTAACCCCGCGGCCCTGCGCCTGATCAGCCGCCCTGCCGTTGAAATAACCGGCCGGCTCCTGAACGATCTTCTGCCGAGGCAGGAGCACTTGATCGCTCGCTTCCGCGACGTGAGCGAAGCGAGCGCTGAGGTGATCGTAGAGCATGGTGAGCAGCCCCACCCCTACGACCTGCGGATCTCGCCGGTGCGCGACCGCCGCGGCCACTTGACCGGCCGCGTGATCGTGCTGCGCAATATCAGCGAGCAGAAGCGCTTCGAGGCCGAGCTCACAGCAGCCACCGCCGCCGCCGAGGCCCGCAGCGTTGAGAACGCTCGCCTGTACATGGAGACTCAGCGCCGCGCCCGCGAGGCCGCCGCCCTGGCCGAGGTAGGCCACCAAATCTCGGCCACGCTCGAGCTGCCAATCGTGCTCGAGCGCATTTCCGCTGCCGCCCGCGACCTGCTGTCAGCGGATACCGCCGCTGTCTATCTGCCCGAGCCCGGCCGCGAGACCCTCCGCGCCATCATTGCCCAGGGCCCGCTCGCCCAAGCGCTCCTCGCCGACACAGTGGTGCAGGGCGTCGGCATTGTCGGACGCCTCGCCCTCAGCCGCACCGCCGAGGTGGTCAACCATGTCTGGAGCGACCCGCGCGTGCGTGTCGTCCCGGGCGCGCCGCACCGCCCAGACGAGCGCCTGATGGCCGCGCCGCTCCTGGCCGGCGACCACCTGGCCGGGATGATCGTGGTGTGGCGTGGCGGGGGCAGCCTCTTCACCGCGACGAACCTCGAGTTCCTCCTGAGGCTTGCACAGCAGGCAACCGTCGCCATCGAAAACGCTCGCCTTTTCTCCGAAGCCCAAGAGGCCCGCGCGACGGCCGAGCAGGCGACCCGCGCCAAATCGACGTTCCTGGCCACCATGTCCCACGAAATCCGCACGCCGCTGAACGCCATCATTGGCATGACCGGCCTGCTCCTCCGCACGGAGCTCGACCCCGAGCAGCGCGAGTTTGTCGAGACGGTCCGCAGCAGCGGCGATGCCCTGCTCACCCTGATCAACGACATCCTCGATTTCTCCAAGATCGAGTCTGGACGGCTTGACCTCGAGCAGCAGCCGTTCGATGTGCGCGACTGCGTCGAGAGCGCCCTCGACCTGGTCTCCGCGCCAGCCGCCGAGAAAGGGCTCGAGCTGGTCTACACGATTGCCCCCGACGTGCCAGCGGCGGTAGCCGGCGATGTCGCTCGCCTACGGCAGATCCTGCTCAACCTGCTCTCGAACGCGGTCAAATTCACTGAGCGTGGCGAGGTGCTGGTCGAGGTCAGCCGAACCGAAAGCGGCCTCTGTGTCACGGTGCGAGACACCGGCATCGGCATCCTGCCCGAGGGTCTGGAGCGCCTGTTCCAGTCCTTCTCGCAGGTCGACGCCTCCACCAGCCGCAGGTACGGTGGCACCGGGCTTGGCCTCGCGATCTCACGACGCCTCGTTGAGCTCATGGGCGGCCAGATACTGGTCGAGAGCGCAGTGGGCGTCGGCACAGCCTTTACCTTCACGGTCGTTGCCCCTCCTGCGCCGCCGCTGAGGTCGCGCTCACATCTCGACGACGCCATGTCCGCCCTGGCCGGCAAACGCGCGCTCGTTGTGGACGACAGCGCCGTCAGCCGCGGGTCACTCACACAGCTGCTCTCGCAGTGGGGTCTCCAAGTCCACGACACTGGCTCGCCACGCGAGGCGCTGGGCTGGGTGACGAGCGGGATGCCGCTTGATCTGGCAATCCTTGACGCAAGCAACGCGGAGCTCGATGCGGTCACACTGGCGACGAAGCTCCAGCGGCTGCGCGGCGCACAGGCTCTTCCGCTGCTGCTCTTCACAACCCTCGGCTACCTGGAAACAGACATCAGGGACGGGCTGTTCGCGGCCACGCTAACCAAACCGCTTAAGAGTGCCCAGCTGCTCGATACTCTGGTGACAGTGATCGACGGAGCAGGGCGGCCCGCGCCGCGAAGACGTGGGGCAGCATCGCCGATCGATTCTATCCCTTTGGAGCGGGGCTCGCTTCGCCTGCTGCTCGCCGAGGACAACGCGGTGAACAAAAAGCTCATGCTCCGGCTGCTGGAGCAAATGGGCTACCGGGCAGATGTGGCGAGCAACGGGCTGGAAGCGGTTGAGGCTGTGCAGCGACAGCCGTATGACGTCGTGCTGATGGACGTGCAAATGCCCGAGCTCGATGGGCTGGATGCCACGCGCCACATCCGGGCCCTGGACGGCGCCATAGCGCAACCGCACATCGTTGCGATGACCGCCAACGTCATGGAAGGCGACCGCGAGCTCTGCATAGCGGCTGGAATGGATAACTACATCTCGAAGCCCATCAAAGTCGAGGAGCTCGTCCAGGTCTTGGAACGAGTGTGTGGCGTGGCCACCGCCCCCAGGATAACCCAGTGACAGACATGACCCCAATCAACACTCAAGCGCTCGAGACAATGATTCGGACGGCGGGAGGGGACCAGGCCTTCTTCATCGAGATGATCGAAGCCTTCCTGTCAGACAGCCAGCAGCTGATCGCAGACCTGGAGCAGTCCGTCACAGCGGGGGACACGCGCCTGCTCGAGCGAACGGCTCACTCCCTTAAGGCGAACAGCGAGATCTTCGGCGCGATGCTACTCGCCACAATCACCCACATGCTCGAGGAGCTCGGCAGGCGCGGGGAGCTGTCCGGCGCCGCCGAGCTGGTCGGCCAAGCCGCCACCGAATACGAGCGGGTGCGGGTCGCCCTCGCCGCACTCGCCGGAGCTGAGGCGGAGTAGGCCACCGACGGCGCACCAACCGCGCGCATCACTGCACTGCCACACGCTCTGGAAGCGCTGGAAGCTTTGGCGCTCTAACGCTTTGGCGCTCCGAAAGTAGGCCGCCCAGGAGTGCGCCGACGTCGGCGAGCACCTCGGGCGGCTGGGAGCTAAACGACAGGCGCATCGCAACCTGTGACGTTCCCCCGGCGAAGAAGACATCGCCCGGCACAAAGGCTACCCCACGCTCGAGCGCCGCCCTGTACAGCTCGGTCACCGAGACACCGCCCGGTAGGGTGACCC
>JBDLTZ010000215.1:0-16564 GCA_039805565.1 Chloroflexota bacterium
CGCGGCGCTGCTGCTGGCCCTCAACGCCACGCAGGTCTGGTTCAGCCGCTACTCCACCACCGAGACCACCGCGCAGTTCCTGACCTTCGCCGGGCTGTACTTCTTCGCGTGCGCGACGGCCAGCAGCGAGAGACTGCGCGCCAAAGACCAAGGACCGCCGATCAATGAAGAGACTGATCTTCGTCCTTCGTCCTTCAGCGGCCTGCTCGCCGGGCTGGCCTTCGGACAGCTGGCGCTGGCGCGGATTGACTTCTTCCTGGTGCTTGGGCCACTGGCGATCTACCTTTTATATACGTGGCTCACGCGCCGCTGGTTCCACGCACACACACTGCTGCTGGCCGGGCTCGCCGTGATGCTGGCGCACGCGGCGGTGCAGTTTACGACACTGGCGCGGGCATATTTCTTCGATACGCTCTTCGCCCGGCTGCAGGACTATGCCGTCACCGCGCTGGTGGCGCTGCCGTTCCTCACCCCGGCGCTGCGGCAAACCTTTCTGACGCGCCCCTGCTCGCCACTGACCCTGCAGCCGTGCCCGCCGGTGGCCGGCATGGAACCCACCACCGATGCGCCGTGGAACATTGCGAGGATCGCGACCGAGCTCGTTATCCTTGCGCTGCTGGTCCTGGCACTCCTCGCGCTACGCCGTTGGGGCCAGCCGCTGCTCGCCCGCGCCGAGAAGCTCGTCCGCCGCCTTGCCCGACCGCTGACAGGGATAGCTGTGACCGCCACGCTGCTCGTGGGTGCCTACGCCTACCTGGTGCGACCGCAGATCCTGACCGCCGAGACCCTGGCGGCGCTCCCCTCCTGCCTGGCGCCGGCGCAGCTGCGGAGCCCCGGGGGAGCCTGCCTCGCCCTCCAGGGCTATATCGGCGCGCCAATCACAGCCCCCGCCTACGTCAACCCGCTGGCGGCGTGGCTCGGGAGCCTGCCGCAGCGGCTGCGCGGCCAGAACTCGCCCACGCCGGAGACGTGCGCCGCGCTGCGCGACGAGCTGCTGCCGCCCGCCGCGAAGGGGCGGACGGTGCCGGAGCTCATCCGCGACAAGCTGCTCGACGAGTCGACGGTGGGCGAGGAGGCGATGGCGCAGCTGCGCACCTGCGACCGGCTGGTGCTGCGCTCGCAGTTCGCCAACTCCCAAGCGAACCTCGTGCGAGTCGGGTGGTACCTCTCGCCGCTCGGGATCGCGCTCGGGCTCCTGGGCCTAGCGCTGCTGTGGCGGCGGCTCACCCCGGGCTCCTGGCTGTTTCTGGTGGTAGCGATTGTCGCCAGCCTCGTCTTCGTGAGGCTCACCTACGGCACCAGCGACCAGCACTACATCTACATCCTGCGCCGCTACGTGCCGCAGGTCTACCCCGCGCTCGCGCTGGCCGCGGCCGTTGCGCTCCTCTCGTGGGCCAATGACCAAGGACCAAGGACCAGGGGCACAGGGCTTCTGATAGAAGGCGGCGGCCGGAGGCCATCGGTCTTTGGGCGCTTGTCCTCGGTCTGGCGTCTAGGCTCGCTCGGGCTGGGCGCCGCCCTCATTGCCTTCCTTATCGTCACCGGCCGCCCAATCTTCCGCCACGTCGAGTACGGCGGCGCGCTGGAGCAGATTGGGGCCGTCGCGGCGCGCTTCGAGCCGGGCGACGTGCTGCTGCTGCGGGGCGGCGGCCCAACGCACGGCGAGTCGCGCGACCTGCCGGATGTGCTGGCGACACCGCTCACGTTCGCGTTCGGTGTAGACGCACTCACAATCAAGAGCAAGGATCCGGCGGCCTACGCGAATGACCTGGCGCGCTACATTCGGCACTGGCAGGCTGACGGCCGCACAGTCTACCTAGCGCTGAGCGCTAGCGGTGGCCTGCCGCTGCCGGGCCTCGCGCTTGAGCCGGCGGGGCAGATCGGGCTCAGCCTGCGGGAGTTCGAGCAACTCACGAACCAGAAGCCGCAGAACGTGCAGGACTTTGAGGTGGGGTTTGCCCTCTACCGCGTGGTGCATGAGGTCTCGGCGCAGGAGCCGGCGACCGCCATCGGCCCGAGCGACTACGCCGCGCAGCTCCAGGGCCTCTACCGCGCCGAGATATCCGGCGGCGCGCACGTGGCCTGGACCAACGGCGACGCGCTGCTGCGCGTGGAGCTCCCGAAGGGGGCGAGGCCCGAGGCGCTGGCGTTGCAGCTTGCTGGCGGCAAGCGCCCCACGGCGATGGGTCCGGCACAGGCATGCGTGAGCGTGCGCCCTGAGAACGGCTCCTGGGCGGGCGACCCGCAGGCCCCGCCATTCTCGCAGCCAGAGTGCTTCACGCTGGGCGAGGGGCTGACCGAGTACACCCTGCGCCTCACGGTCGCGTCACTACCCACCCGAGGAGACACGCTCCTGGTGCGAATCACAAGCGACACCTGGATCCCGGCGCGCGACGACCCGCAGGGGCGTGATCCGCGCCGGCTCGGCGTGCAGCTCGGGGGGCTGCGGCTGCTCCCTTAGCTCCGAGGCACGGCTCGCGACTCGTGAGCATTGTCTATTGCTCCGGCAGCGTGGGATTGTCATGCTGCCTTTTCCCTCCACCTCTCTCCTCGTGCCACGCTCATCACACCTCTCACCCTCGCCCCCCTCTTCCTTCCTGATCTACGACTCTGCGCAGTAGAATTGTCACCAAATTGTCACTTTCGGCCCTTCAGTACCATAGGACTATTGTTGTGTGAGTCATCAGAAACCTATAATTCGGATAGAAGGCATCGAAGACAGAGGGAAGGGTACATCATGCGCACCCGAAAACGCGGCCAGTCGCTCGTCGAGATGGCACTGCTGGCCCCCCTGCTTTTCGCTCTGCTGTTTGGCATCATCGACCTCTCGTACTACATCTGGGGCTACGTCACCGTCTTCAACGCGGCGCGCAGCGCCTCTGAGTCGGCGGCGATGCTCCCGCCATACACCGAGACACTGGCGCAGCAGGCCGTCGACCCAACGCTCTACCTCGAGGACCCGTGCCTGCGGACGATCTTCGAGCAAGCGCGCGACAAGACCGGCCAGTTCCAGATCGACCCACAGCGCGTGCGGGTACGTTACCTGCCTGCCCCGGCGGGCTCGGAGGTACGCCAGCTCGGCCGGCCGATCGAAGTCATCGTCGAGCACGATATCGAGCCACTCACGCCGCTGGTGAGCTTCTTCGCGGGCTCGCTCGGCGGCGGCACCGGGGTCATGAACGTCACAGCCATCTCCCAGCGCTCGATCGAGAGCCTCGGGAGCAACCCGAACCCCGCATACACACAGCGAGGCGGCATCGCCTGCAAGCGCTGGCCGGACGATTTCTGATGCGGGGGATTGATCCGATGCTTCAACCCACACAGCGGCGCGGCCAGGCCCTGGTCGAGTTCGCCATCGCCTCGACGCTCATCCTCCTGCTGCTCGCTGCGGCGGTGGACCTCGGGCTGGTGTTCCTGAACCTCCAGGGGATCACGAACGCGGCCCAAGAGGGCGCCCAGTACGGCAGCCGCTTCCTGAAGATCGAGACCGACGGCGTAGCCCAGCTCGACAACGATGAGATCCGCCAGCGCGTTCGCATGGAGTCGGGCTCTACCGGCGGGATCGGGTTCGTGAACATGCTCGACTTGAACAGCGACCAGATCCCCGACGCGATCATCTCTGACGCCAACGGCGACGGCACCCCCGACGCAGTGGACAACGACGGCGACGGTCTGCTCGACCAGTTTCAGTTCGGGATGGACGTGGACGGCGACGGCACGGTCGATAGCGTCAGCGGGTTGTTGCCGAACACCGCCGCACCCGCCGGGCACCGGCCGCTGATCGAGCTGCACGTGAGCGACACCTACCCCGACCTGCTCCAGTACGGCATCGATACCACCGGCGACGGTCGCTTCGATCAGTTCACCGGGCTCATCCCGGCCGGCACGCAGCCCGCGGGATACGCGCCGGTGATGGAGCACTACATTCGGGTGCTGGCGATCGAGGATGGCAACCGCGACGGCGACCCGAACAACGACGCAAACGGTCTGGCAGACGACCTCGACAGCACCGATACAACTCCATGCGGAAGCCTGGTGGATCCGGCCCGCAACTGCTACGTGCGGGTCGTCGTGCTCAGCGACCACCAGACTGTCTTCCCGTTCCTGGACCCGGTGTGGGACGACAAGGTTCCGCTGCGCTCGGCATTCGTTATGCCAATGCGGACGGGTTTCACCCAGGCGGGCGCACCCACCAATACGACGGTGCTCCTGACGAACACGCCAACCCTTTCGCCGACGCCGACGAACACATCCCCGCCGACCAACACGCCGACGAGCACCGAGGTGCCGGGGACGCCGACAAACACGCCGCCTCCCACCAACACGCGCACGCCCACCAATACGCGCACGCCCACCAGAACTACCTGCCCGGTGACGGTGTGTACGGCGACGCCAACCCGCACCCCGACGCGCACGCCACAGGCGACCAACACGCGCCAGCCGACCAGCACGCCGACGCGCACCACGCGCCCGACGACGCCGCCAACCAATACACCGACCATCACACCCCGCGCGACGCGCGCTGGCACCTAGAACACATCGACCGAGCGGCGGCTCTCCCTCGCCGCCGCTCGCCAGGGCGAACAGAGGGCCGAACCACCATCACTGTTTCGTAGAGTGAGGCACGTATGAAGGCCAGTCTCCAGCACAGATCAAGAGGGCAGAGCATCCCACTCATTGCGCTGATGCTCGTGGTGTTGTTCGGCATGGTCGCCCTGGCCGTGGACGTCGGCCAGACCTACGCCGAGCAGCGCAATATCGTGCGCGGCACGAACGCGGCGGCGCTGGCGGGGATGAACAAGTACCTCGCCAACGGCACCGACGCCAACGTGCGCATGGCGCTCGAGCAGTCGCTGGCGGCCAACGGTGTGCGCGTGGCACCGTACGGAGAGCCGCCCGAGCCAGGCGAGCGTATCCTCAAGGCCATCTACATCGACGCCTCCGGCTCGCAGATCACCAGCTGCCCCGAGGTGGGAGGCTGCCCCCAGGAGCGGGTCGGCGCCGTCAAGTACATCCGCGTCGACGTGGACGGCAAGGTCGACACCTACTTCGCGCGGCTGTTCGGCGCCAGCGACCTCCCAGTGAGCTCGAACGCCTTCTCGAAGCTCGGCTACTGCACCTCGGGCTACTACCCGATCGGCGTGCGCTACACGATCGATGGCGTGCCGACGATCGACGCCGACGGCTTCATCAAGAACGACGGCATCTACACTGACGAGACCTACAACGAGCAGCCGCTCAAGTTCAAGAAGCTCTACCTGCACGGCATCTCGAACAGCGCCGGCGGCTTCAGCATCCTGCGCTGGCATAAGGACAACCAGCCCTCGGGCAACCGCGACTCGCTCGCGATGATGCTCGCAGGCGACGGCAACGTTGCCGACGGCTTCACCGAGGCACCCTGGCCGAACATCCCCGAGGGGCCGCCAGAGTACGAGGGCTACCCGCGCGAGCCCGGCATCTTCTCGGGCAGCGAGTGGATCTACGGCAGCGACTTCAATCAGAGCCAGCCGCCCTTCACCGGCTCGGTGCTACCGCAGCTGGAGTACCACAAGAAGAACCGCACCCTGATGACGCTGCCGCTGTACCGCTACGACAACGGCAACACGACGAACCCCGCGTACTACGTCGAGACGCTCGGCTCGTTCCTGCTGCTGGACTACGGCCGCGATGACGGCGGCGACTTCCTGACGCTGGCCTACGTCCGCGAGGGCGGCAAGTGCGCCCAACTCGAGACCAACCCGCCCCCGTCGGACAAACTGGTGCTGAAGGGCAACGTCGCCTACATCCCGCGCTGGCAGGTGCTCGACCCGACCGACCGGCCGATCCAGTTCCTGGTGGTGCTCGATGTGACTGGCTCCATGAGCTGGAACTTCGACGGCCAGGGCAAGAAGAACGGCTCCGTGGTCTCCTGCGTGGACGGCTCGACGACCTGCACCAGCGGCCCGGACACGGCCTGGGGCAACGAGAAGGAGCGGCGCATCTACATCGCGAAGGACGTGCTGAGCCAGTTCGTCGACCGTATGAAGTCCGACGCCGCCGCCCGGCCCTACGACGTGATGCGGATCGTGACCTTCGCCGGTGACTTCGGCGACTACATCAATAGCGGCGGCGACGTCGGCAACGAGGCCGGGGCAGTGAACGACCTGACCAAGGTCTACCCCGACACCTGGACGAACAACGACGTGGTGCTGAAAGAGGCGATCCTCAAGGCCGGCCAGGTGGGCAGCCCCTACATCACCGACGGCGCGACCCCGAGTGCGGTGGGCCTGGCGCGTGCCACCCAGGTGTTCGACGCCGCTCCCGACAAGGCGCCGAACGGCCAGGAGTACCGCCGCGTGGTGATCTTCGTGACCGACGGCGTGGCGAACGTGCTCCGCAACGGCATGCTCAACAACTACAACAACTGCAGCTCCGAGACCGTCGGCTGTCAGGCCGGCCGCATCCCGCCGGGCGACCCGAACGGCGTCCTCGCACCGCTGAACGCGATGATCGTCGAGGCACAGAACCTGTACCAGGAACACATCTTCCCCTCCGGCGGCGATACCTACGTGGTGGCGCTCGGCTCGAACACCGACAAGACCGGCCTCGACGCTGTGTCGAGCACCGGACCTGCGGCCAAGGCCGACGACCCCGAGGCGCTGGAGAAGATCTTCGCCGACCTGCAGCAGGACGCCGTGTACGGTGAGTGCCGAGCGGCGGTGGGCGAGCGCACCGACACGATGGCGGCCGACCGCGTCGGGAAGCAGCCCGACGGCTTCGACGACCTAACCGATAACACCGTCGGCTTCATTTACCTGGAGAGCGACACCGGCTACAAGCCGGCCCCGATCCCGATCGTGGCTGACCCGATCTCGCGCAAGCTCTCGTACGTAGCTGAGGATCTGCCGCAGGGCACCTACTCAATGAAGGCCTTCATCGGCTACCGGGCGCCCGAGGACAAGACGGCCCGCTCCTACTCGCTGTTCGTGGACTCGCTGCCGAACACACCACAGTTGTCGGTTGAGGTCACGCCAGGTGCGGCCTCGCTGAACGCCATTGTCGAGCGCTCGTTCACGCTGGATCTGAACGGCAGCATCTGCGGCGGCGCCGGCTCGTAGCATAGCTCCCGCGGAGCGCGGGGGGGTGCATCAGCCCCACGTGTAGCATCGCACGGCAGGAATTTCTCTTGCCCCGCGGTGCTACACGTACATACCACCAAAACACCCGCGAAGGCCACGCAGCCGGAGCGCAGGCAACCCCTGCGTGTCACGGCTGCGTTTCTTTGCTATCATTCTGGCGCACTGGCCAGAACGAAAGGAACCAGCGATGCCCGTAACACGACCGCCATCGCACCTTCTCCGCACGTTGCTCTCACTTACAGCGTGCGTCGCGCTTCTGGGTATGCTCCCCCCGGCGCCCGCCAGCGCCGCGATCGATTACCCCGTGCCGGTGGACGATATCACCGGCGAGTTCGGCGACGTGGGCTCAACGTTCCTGCTCAGCTCGCTGATCGCGCAGACCGGCGAAGAGACCACGCCTACCAACCGCAACGGCGGTGTGCAGCTCGCGCCGGTCGGCACGCTCGACTGGAAGGGCACCTCGAACAACCTACCGGCCGCACGCACCGGCCTCCGCGCCGTGGCGATCGGCAAGTACATCTTCACCGTGGGCGGCAGCAGCGGCAGCAACCGCGGCACTACATCGAACCGGGTCTACCGCGGCGAGGTAGATCAGGTGAGCGGCCAGGTGACCTGGACCGAAGACCCGCAGGCCCTCCCGGCAGTGCAGCACTCCGAGGTAACCTCGCCGAACTACACGACGCTGAAGGCCGAGCGCGATAACGTTGCTATGGTCGCGTTCGTGACGAACGCCGCCGCCGGCAACGGGTTCATCTATGTGCTCGGCGGCCAGGTCGACTTTGGCCTCGACACGATCTCGAGCCGCTCGGTGCTGGTGGCCGAGGTGCGCGCGGGCGTCCTCCAGCCCTGGCGCGCTACTGGCGACGGCAGCACCACGATCACCGGCGTAGACGGCCTGATGCCGGCGGTCTATGGGACTGGCAACAACCTGGGCCGCGGTGTCGATAGCGCCTCGGCCTTCGTCGCGTCGGCAGGCGGGACCAACTACCTGTATCTCGTGGGTGGCCAGCAGCGCTACTGGAACTCGACGGCGGCGCAGATTAGCGTGAGCGGCACGACGCGCATCATCTACGCCTCAATCAGCCCCACCACCGGCGACCTGACCTGGATCTCGGCGCCCAACACCCCCGCGACCTACTTCGACATCCCGAAGACTGCCGGCGCGGGCGGCGAGGACGGCTTCTGGAACAGCGCGCTGGTGAGCGGCACCTTCGCCAACGCCGCCGGCCAGGCGCAAACCGCCTTCTTCCTGACCGGCGGCCAGATCAAGGCCTCGTCTGCTACCTACACCAGCCGCGTGGTGAAGGGCGTGGTGGGCAGCAACGGCACGATCTCGTTCGAGGGGAGCGACACCGTCGGCGCCACCCCGCCCGACGGCGACGGCTCGATGCTGAACCAGCGCAACGGCCACGGCGCGGTGCTATGGGACAACAGCGTGTACACCTTCGCCGGGCGCATAGGGGCCAGCGCGCCCAACATCACCCCCGAGTCCACTGTAAGCCCGGTGACCGCTAACCGCGTGCTGACGACCTTCAGTGGCGGCGGCAACTTCCAGCAGCTGGTCGACCCCAGCACGCAGGCGCTGCCGCAGCGCTACAACGGCGCCTACGTGGTGGTCCCCTCGAGCACAACCGGCGTCGGCTTCGTGTACTACATTGGCGGCACCGGCGCGAGCGGCTCGAGCGCCGAGGTCTCACGCGCCACGCTCGGCGAGCTGCCGCCCAACCCGACCTACCCAGACGATGGCTGGTACTTCTCGGCGCCGACCGAGATCGGCCTTGGCGGCACCGACGTGAAGGTCAAGACCATCAAGTGGCGCGCTCTGAGTCTGGGCGGCGGCGACCTGATCCTCTCGTACCGCGTCAGCACCGACCCGGACTGCAGCAGCGCCACCCAGCTCCAGAGCGCCTCGTGGACCGAGGACCTCGACGCCGTGGTGCCGGCGGGCGGCGCGTCAGGCGCACCGTACAGTCAAGAGGGCTCCAACGAGGTGAACCTGGACAGCGGCGCGGCCAACTGCTTCCAGTACCGAGCGAAGATCGTGCGCGGCGGTCTGGCCACCACTACCCCGACGCTCACGCGCCTGTCGATCATCGTCGAGCGGCCGGGCAGCGCCGACCTGAAGTTCATCGGCAACGGTGTCGAGGGCGTGACCAACAGCAGCGGCCAGCTGGTGGACATGCGGGTCCGGCTCACCAACGAGAACACGTTCGAGCCGCCCACGATCTCGGCGGACTACGGCGACGGCGGCTCGTTCACGCTCGACTTGTTCGTGTTCCCGCAGGGCGTGACGGCTAGCGTGCCCGCCACAGACTACGAGAACGACTTCCCGAGCACGAACGGCGGCTTGAGCTACCTGCGGGCGACGATGCAGATCAACCGCAGCCTGATGAAAGTTGGCAACCCGCCCTATATCGTCACCGGCGGCGACGCGCGCTGGCAGTGGACCAAGGCAGACGGGACGGTGGTCAACGGCGCGCTAAACCTCGCCGAGCTGTTCCCCAGCGTCGGCAGCTACACCGTAGTGGCGGTAGTAGACGGCCCGAACTGCCCGGCCAGCGGACAGGACGACATCACCGGCTGCGTGCGCGAGACGGCCGTGGGCACGACGGGCTACAACTACCTGACGAACAATCCGGCCGAGGCCAACAACGTCAGCGCTCAGGTGCCGATCACCATCAGCGCTCCGCCGCCGAACAGGCCGGTGGAGCCGACAGTGCCGACCGACCCGACGGCAGGGTACGTGGTGAACCTGCCCGTTGTCAGTCGCCCCTAGTAGAACTTCAGTCCTCCCCCCTTCCCATATAGAGAGGGGGGGAAGACTGGGACCATAACACACCAGAAGTGCTACAGTATCACATCGTATGATGTCAAAACTGCAATATTCATGGCGTTCTGGTGCCAAAAACCGGTATCGCTTGATTGTCTGTGCTATAATAACTGCATAGGCACGCTGCATTCCCGCAAGCCGCATTACAGAAAGGCAAAGCGCACATGAGGCGTGGTCGGCTCTTCTTGCTTCTGGGATTTTTGATCGCCGTCGCTGGCGCACTTGCGCTCCTCTTCTTCCTCCAGACCCCGACGCCGCCACCGGAGGCAAGCGCCCCCCCCACGGCCGTACCTCTCAAAAAGGTCGTGGCAGCACGGATCGACATCCCGAACAACACCGTCATCACCGACACCGAGACATTTCTGACACTGCAGGATATCCCTGAGCCCGAGTACGCCGCCGCGCCGAACACCTACTTCACGAGCATCGGCGAAGCCTCGAATAAGCTCACCCTGCGGCAGATCAACGCCACCGAGGTGCTGCGCGAGGACATGCTCACCGAGCCGGGTCTCTCGCAGCAGATCCCGCCGCCGGACGCGCCAGACCAGCCGCGCCCGAAGGCTTACCCGATCCAGGTAGACAATCTGACCGGCGTGGCAGACCAGGTGGTCCAGGGTGACTTCGTCGACCTCGTGATGACCTTCGAGGTCCAGCGGACGATCATCCGGCCGAGTCTGACAACCGACCAGACAACCGGGCTGCCGACGGTGACTTTTATCGAGGAGCCCTTCACAGGGAAGACCACCAAGACACTGGTGCAGAACGCCCAGGTGCTTCAGGTGGTCAAGCCGGCGCCGACCGAGGGCGAGGGCACGCCGACGCCAGAGGGGCAGGCCGCCCCGCCGGAGACTGGTCCCGATGGCCAGCCAGTGGCCGGAGATGGCGCGCCCGGCTCCGGAGCGATCACTCCCGGCACCTGGACGCTGGTGCTGGCCGTGACGGACCAGGAGGCCGAGATCATGGAGTTCGCCCGCAACAGCAGCGTGCCGATCACGCTGGTGCTGCGCGGTCGCGGCGACGTGGCGGTGGAGGACACCGCGGGCGCCACCTTCGACATCCTGGTGCGTCAGTTTGGCCTGCCGCTTCCCGAGCCGCCCGCGCCGGCGCCGATCGCGCCCGAGGCGCTGACGCCGCAGCCGACGCCGAGCACACCGTAAGCAGCTTTGTAGACTACGAGCCGTATTCAACGCAAGTGAGGACCCGCAATGGCAGGAGGATCGCGAACGCCGGAGCAGTCGGGGCCGCCTAAGATACGCGTGCTGATCGTCGATGACATCGCCGAGACGCGTGACAACCTCGAGAAGCTGCTCTTCTTCGAGAAGGACATCGAGGTTATCGCCAAGGCGGGCACCGGACGCGAGGCAGTGGCCATGGCCAAGCAGTACCAGCCAGACGTGGTGCTGATGGACATTAACATGCCGGACATGGACGGCATTGCGGCCACTGAGGCGATGCTCAGCCAGGTGCCGACCGTCCAGGTCATTATGATGAGCGTCCAGGGCGAGCAGGACTACCTGCGCCGCTCGATGCTGGCCGGCGCCCGCGAGTTCCTGATCAAGCCGATCAGCGCCGAGGAGCTCTACAGCGCCATCCGACACGTCCACCGGCTCCAGAGCACGCAGCGCCGCTACGTCCCAGCAGCGGGCACGGCCGAAGCGACAGGCGCCGGGCCGAGCGACTCCAGCTCCAACGGCCAGGTCATCGCCGTGTTCAGCCCAAAGGGCGGCGTCGGCACGTCTACTGTGGCGGCCAACCTCTCGGTGTCGCTGCGCCAGCTCACTGGCAAGAAGGTGGCGCTGGTGGACGGCAACCTGATCTTCGGCGACATCGGCGTGATAATGAACCTGGTGTCCACCAAGACGATCGCCGACCTAGCGAATCGTATCAGCGAGCTGGACCGTGACCTGCTGAACGACGTGCTGCAGACGCACGCCTCGCAGGTCAAGATCTTGCTGGCGCCACCCAACCCGCAGACCGGTGAGCTTGTGACGGCCGACCACCTGCGGGCGATTCTCGAGGCGCTCCGGAAGGAGTTCGACTACGTCGTGGTGGACACGCAGTCCTCGTTCCAGGACCGGGCGCTGGCGGTACTGGACCTGGCTGACCGAATCGTGGCGCTGATGACGCTCGAGATGCCCTGCATCAAGAACATCAAGCTGTTCCTCGAGGTGGCCGAGCTGCTCGAGTACCCCAAAGAGAAGACCGTGCTGGTGCTCAACAAGGCCGACAACCGCCTTGGCATCCGGGTGGAGAACGTCGAGGAGAACATCCAGCACAAGGTGGCAATGCAGATCCCGAACGCGGCCCACGAGATGACGCTGGCCGTCAACCAGGGCGTGCCACTGGTGATTGAGAAGCGCGGCCACGACACCTCCAAGGCGATCGTGGCCCTGGCCAACCTACTCACGAACGGTGCGGTGAAGGCCGCCGCTAAGCCGGGCGCCCAGCCGACGCCAGAGAAGAAGCAGCCCGAGAAGACCGGCCTGTTCGGGCGTCTCATGACGAAGAGGTAGAGCTATGTCGCTGCTCAAACGTATCGGGGGGACGCCGCCGACCGGGCCGCTCCAGCAGGCCCCCACCGCAGGCGCACAGCCGCCGCGGCCGGGGAGCCCCACGGCGCGGCGGGAGGAGGACACCGGCCACCTCGACCTGAAGATCCGCGTCCAGACGCAGCTGATCAGCGAGCTCGACCCGAAGCTGGACCTCTCGAACATTGCAAAGGTTCGCCAGCAGGTTGAGGAGATCTTCAACACCATCCTTGATAAGGAAAACATCGTGCTGACGCGCTCCGAGCGCGCGCGCATGTTCGAGAGCATCGCCGCTGATATCCTCGGGTTCGGGCCGCTCCAGGAGCTGCTGAACGACACCGAGGTGTCTGAGATCATGGTCAACGGCCCGCGCAGCATCTACGTCGAGAAGCGCGGCAAGCTCACCAAGAGCAGCGTCACGTTCAATGATGATCAGCACGTGCTGCGGGTGATCGACCGGATCGTGGCGCCGCTGGGCCGCCGCATCGACGAGTCCTCGCCGATGGTGGACGCCCGCCTTCCCGACGGCAGCCGCGTAAACGCCGTGATCCGGCCTATCGCGCTGTGCGGGCCCACGATCAGCATCCGCAAGTTCAAGAAGGACGGCGTGACGATCGAGGACCTGATCCGCTTCGGGTCGCTCACGCGCGAGATGGCCGAGTTCCTCTCGGCCTGCGTGCGCGCCAGCCTGAACGTTGTGGTATCCGGCGGCACCGGCTCGGGCAAGACCACCATGCTGAACGCGCTCTCCTCGTTCATTCCGGACGACGAGCGCATCATCACTGTTGAGAACGCCGCCGAGCTCCAGCTCAAGCAGGACCACGTGGTGCCGCTCGAGTCCCGCCCGCCGAACGTCGAGGGCAAGGGCGAGATCAGTATCCGCGACCTGGTGATCAACTGTCTGCGTATGCGCCCCGAGCGCATCGTGGTGGGCGAATGCCGCGGCGGCGAGGCGCTCGAGATGCTCCAGGCCATGAACACCGGCCACGACGGCTCCATGACCACGCTGCACGCCAACACCCCGCGCGACGCCATCGCCCGTATCGAGACAATGTGTCTTATGTCTGGTATGGACCTGCCGGTGCGCGCCATCCGCGAACAGATCGCCTCGGCGGTGAACCTGATCGTGCAGCTTGGACGCCTCAAGGACGGCAGCCGCAAGACGCTGTACATCACCGAGGTGCAGGGAATGGAGGGCGACGTGGTCGTGCTCTCGGACATCTTCGTGTTCGAGCAGCAGGGCCTCGATGAGCGCGGCAAGGTGATCGGCCAGCTCAAGCCCACCGGCATCCGGCCGCGGTTCGTGGACCGCTTCGAAGAGCGTAACATTTACCTGCCGCCGAATATCTTCGGCTACGGCGGAATGGATCGGTTCTAGAAGGGTGAGCTTCAGGGAGGCCTAGCCCTCCCTGAAGCTCACCTGAGAGCTTGTTGGTCTAGAGGGTACCCCTGATGCAGATCCCAGCGCAAATCGCCCCATTCCTGCCGTACATCGGCGCGGGCATGTTCTTCCTGGTCGTCCTCGGCATCTTTGCCGTGGTGGCGCAGCGGGCGGACGGCGGGGTGAAGAACGTAGGCGACCGGCTCAGCCAGTTCGCCGACCGCCGCGAGCAGCAGGCCAAGGGCGGCAGCTCGAAGCCCCTGGCCGAGATCGACGCGCGCCTCTCCAAGGGCAAGCGCGGCAGCCAGACCGCGCGCGACCTGGCGCGGGCCGACCTGAAGCTGACGGTGACCGAGTTCTACGGCCTGAAGCTGCTGATGGCGATCCTCGGCGCCGGCGTCGGGGCTTTTATTGGGCGCGCCTCACCCGAGGCGCAGCTGCTCTCGGCCATTGTCGGTTTCGTGCTGTTCTCGTTCCTGCCGAACATGTACGTCGGCTCGGCCGCCAAGGGCCGCGTGACCAAGTTCAACAACCAGCTCGGCGACACCATCAACATGATGGCGAACTCGCTGCGCTCGGGCTACTCGCTGCTCCAGTCGATGGAGCTCGTCTCGCGCGAGGCGCCTACGCCCACGGCTGCTGAGTTCCGCCGGGTGGTGCAGGAGGTGGGTCTCGGCCTCTCCACCGAGGACGCGCTGGCCAACCTGCTGAAGCGCGTGCCCTCGGAGGACCTGGACCTCATGGTCACCGCCATCAACATCCAGATGGAGTCCGGCGGTAACCTGGCTCAGATCCTCGACACCATCGGCCACACCATCCGCGAGCGCGTGCGCATCAAGGGCGAGATCCAGACGCTTACGGCGCAGGGCCGCATCTCGGCCTACGTGATCACCGGCCTGCCGATCGCGCTGGCCCTGTTCATCACAATGATGAATCCGAGCTACATGTCGCCGATCTTCACCTTCGGCATGCCGCCGCAGGCCTGGTGCTGTCTGCCCGTCGCCGCGTCGGTGATGATTATCGCAGGCTTCTTTGCAATTATGAAGATTGTCGACATCGAGGTCTAGCAGGTGAACACAAGGGCACAGAGCCCCTGTTCCTCAGATGAGGACCAAACCGGAGTAGTAGGGCTGACCGGAGGAGCGAAGCGATGAATGCAATGCTGCCGCTGATCGCGTTCGGCGTGCTGGTGATGTTCGGCATCGTGGTGGCCGTGCTGGGGCTGCGCCAGTCGCGGCAGCCCGACGTCATCGGCGACCGGCTGAGCCAGTTCACCGAGCGGACGATGACGCTGGAAGAGCTCGAGCTCCAGCAGCCGTTCAGCCAGCGCGTGCTCGTGCCGCTGGCGCGCTCCACCCTGGCGAAGCTTGGTGAGTACGGGCCGAAGCAGAGCGCCGAGCGCCTGCGCCTGAGCATCCAGCAGGCGGGCAACCCGGGCAACCTGACCCCCATGCAGTTCTCGGGCATCCGCATGGGGCTGGCGATCGGTCTGCTGGTGATCTTCGGCATCGTGACCTTCTCGCAGGGCATGGAGCCCGCCCAGGCCATGATGTACACGGCGATCGGCGCGGGCCTCGGCTACCTGCTGCCGGGCATCTGGCTGGGCCAGCAGATCAAAAAGCGCAAGAAGGCGCTCGTCAAGGCACTGCCGGACGCGCTCGACCTGCTGTGCATCTGCGTCGAGGCCGGCCTATCGTTCGACCAGGCCATGCAGCGCCTGACCGAGAAGTGGGACGACGCGCTCTCGCAGGAGTTCCGCAAGGTGCTCAGCGACACGCGGCTCGGCCGGGCTCGGCGCGACGCGCTCAAGGACATGGTAGCGCGCTGTGGCGTGGACGACATCCAGACGTTCATCGGCGCGATCATCCAGGCCGAGCAGCTCGGCGTGTCGATCGGCCGCATCCTGCGCATTCAGTCTGACCAGATGCGTGTGCGGCGGCGCCAGCGGGCGGAGGAGGAGGCGCAGAAGGCGCCGATCAAGATGCTCTTCCCGATGGTGTTCCTGATCTTCCCATCGCTGTTTGTGGTGATCCTCGGGCCGGCCGTACCGCGCCTGATCAAGGCCAACAGCGGCGTGGGCGGCTAAGCGCGCCGAGAGCTGAAGGCAGAACGATGAACGAGCGGGGCGAGCGGCAATGCTCCCCCCGCTCTCTTATGCCGGCGATGCGCTTCCGGCGCATCGCCGCCCGGGCAACACACGTAGGATCGCCGTAGAGTGCTGCACGAAGACGAGGCTATGGACACCGTACACATCCTGAACACGACGCGCGGGACCGTGCTGGCCGACCGGGCCGAGGTGGCCCGGTCGTTCCTGGCGCGCGGCATAGGCCTGATGGGGCGCGCCGCGCTGCCCGAGGGGTACGCGCTGCTGATCTATCCGGAGTGGAGCATCCACATGCTCTTCATGAAGATACCACTCGACGTCCTGTTCGTGGACCGCGAGCACACGGTGGTGGGCCTACGCGAGTCGCTACCGCCGTGGAGCCCATACGCCGGGGTCTCGCCCGGCCGCGGGCGCTACGTGGTGGAGATGCCGGCCGGCGTGATCAGCGCGACAGCCACGGCGCTCGGGGACCGGCTGGAGATCACGCCGCCCCTGTTCTGACATGGCGCGCGGCCATCTGCTATAATCCGCCGCATGGCCGCACCTCCGCACACAACTCGCACCGCACCCCTGGTAGGCCCGGCGCTGTTTCTTAGCGTCCTG
>JBDLTZ010000216.1:0-14075 GCA_039805565.1 Chloroflexota bacterium
CACGCGCGTCTTCCTGAAGGACCCGGGCCTGGTCATCCTGGACGAGGCCTCGAGCCGGCTCGACCCGGCCACCGAGCAGCTGATCGAGCACGCGATCGACCGGCTGCTGGAGGGGCGCACCGGCATCATCGTGGCGCACCGCCTGTCTACCGTGCACCGCGCCGACCAGATCCTGATCCTGGAGCAGGGCGGCGTGCGCGAGCTCGGGCGCTACAGCGACCTCGTCGCCGACCCCGAGTCGCGCTTCGCGCAGCTGCTCCGCACCGGCGAGGTCCAGGAAGTGCTCGCGGGGTAGGGCCGCTGGCGGAGGCGGGGGCCGTGCGCCTGCGCCCCCCCGAGAAACATCTTTATTTCTTCTGTTGGAGGGGGCGAAGCCCCTCCAACCCTCCTCCCGGAGGGAGATCATGGCGATAAACGCAGTCACACCCGAGGAGGACGCGCCGCGCGTCAGCATCCCCACCTGGAGATTCATCTGGGGCGTGGTGCGCTTTCGGCCGGTGCTGTTCTTCTTCAACGCGATGGCGATGGTGCTGCTGATGCTGGCGTGGCAGATGCCGGGCCTCATCAGCCGCGAGTTCTTCAACAACCTCGCCGGTCAGGCGCAGGCGCGCTTCGGCCTGTGGGAACTGCTCGCGCTGCTGGCGATGAGCGCCGTGGGCCGGATCTACGGCATCTTCGGCCTCATCCGCACCAACGTCCCCTTTCAGTTCATGGCGCACACGCTGCTGCAGCGCAACATGCTCGCGCGCATCCTGCGGCAGCCCGGGGCACGCGCCCTGCCCGAGGAGCCCGGCAAGGCCGTGGCGCGCTTCCGCGAGGACGTCAACGAGCTGCCGCTCTTCGGGCTCTGGATCAATGACCTGATCGGCACCCTGCTCTTCAGCGTCATCGCGCTGACGATGATGATCTCGATCAACCCGCTGATCACCGTCGTGGCGATCGTCCCGCTCGTGGGGCTAGTGGCGGTCTCAAACGTGGCCACCCGGCGGGTGGAGAAGTACCGCCAGGCCAGCCGCGAGGCCACCGGCAGCGTCACCGGGTTCATCGCCGAGACCTTCGGCGCCATCCAGGCCGTCAAGGTGGCCGGGGCGGAGCGGCGCCTGATCGGCCACTTCGCCGAGCTCAACGAGCGCCGGCGCGTCACCTCGCTCAAGGACCGCCTGTTCGAGGAGGTGCTCGGCTCGGTCTTCTGGAACGCCGGCAACCTCGGCACCGGCATGATCCTGCTGCTGGCCGCGCAGTCCATCCGCGCCGGCACCTTCACGGTGGGCGACTTCGCGCTGTTCGTCTACTACACCGGCTTCTTCACCGAGACCACCGGCTTCCTCGGCTTCCTGATGGCGCGCTACAAGCAGGCTGGGGTGTCGGTGGGGCGCATGGCTCGGCTCATGCAGGGCGCTTCGCCGCTGGACCTGGTGGCGCCGGCCGAGATCTACGCCGAGAGCGACCCACCGCCCCTGCCGGCCCCGGCGCGCGTGCCGGCCGAGCGCCTGGAGCGGCTTGAGATCGTGGGCCTCGGCTACCACCACCCGAGCAGCGGCCGCGGCGTGGAAGACGTCACGCTGACCATCCCGGGCGGCTCGTTCACCGTGGTCACCGGCCGCATCGGCGCCGGAAAGACGACCCTCCTCCGAACGCTCCTGGGGCTGCTGCCGAAGGGCGCCGGCAGCATCCGCTGGAATGGGCGCGAGGTGGAGGAGCCCGCCGACTTCATGGTGCCGCCGCACGTGGCCTACACCGGGCAGGTGCCGCGCCTCTTCAGCCTCACGCTGCGCGAGAACCTGCTGCTCGGCCTGCCCGAGGAGAGCGTCGACCTGAACCGGGCCATCCACGCGGCGGTGCTCGAGCAGGACCTGACCGGGCTCGAGAAGGGGCTCGAGACCGAGGTGGGGCCGAAGGGGGTGAAGCTCTCCGGCGGTCAGATCCAGCGCGCCGCCGCCGCCCGCATGTTCGTGCGCGACGCCGACCTGCTGGTGTTCGATGACCTCTCCAGCGCGCTGGACGTGGAGACCGAGCGAACGCTGTGGAACAGGTTGAGCGGTCCGCTAAAGGCTGATGCAGGAACGCCGAACGGGCAAGACGAGACCTTCAGCGTTCAGCGTTCAGCCTCCAAGGTTCAACATTCGTCCCCTGTCACGGTGCTTGCCGTCTCCCACCGCCACGCCGCCCTGCGCCGCGCCGACCAGATCGTGGTGATGAGGGACGGGCGGGTGGAGGCGGTTGGCACGCTCGACGAGCTGCTCGCGACGAGCGAGGAGATGCGGCGGCTCTGGGCGGCCGAGCGCGCCGACTAACAGCGGGCGGTAACAACAGATTGGTGGAGCGCAGCCTGGTGCGCTAGAGCAGGGAAGCCCACAGCAGAGGATCCGCCGGGTGCGGCCGGGCGCGACACAAGCGCCACCGCCACGCCCGGCGGGTCTTCCTGCGTGCGCCGGTTGTGCTATGATAGATGCGAAGAGTTGCACGAAAGCGCATCGCACTATGGAACGCATCGGCTTCATCGGACTCGGGCGCATGGGCCAGGCCATGACCGGCCGCCTGCTCGACGCCGGGTTCCCCCTCTCGGTCTACAACCGCACCCGCTCACGCGCCGACGCTCTTGTGGCGCGCGGGGCGGCATGGGCCGGCACACCCGCCGAGCTCGCCGCCGGAGCGGACATCACGTTCACCATCCTCACCGACGACCGGGCTGTCGAGCGCGTGTTCCTCGGCGAGCACGGCCTGCTGGCCGGGGAGATCGCCGGCAAGCTGTTCATCGAGATGAGCACCATCCGCACCGCCACCATCGCGCGCCTGCGGCCGGAGGTCGAGCGGCGCGGCGCGCGGCTGCTCGACGCCCCGGTGTCCGGCACGGTGGAGCCCGCGCGGCGCGGCGAGCTCATGGCAATGGTCGGGGGCGACGCCGAGGACCTCGAGCGCGCCCGGCCGGCGCTGGCGGTGCTCTGCCGCCGAATCGTCCACATGGGAGCATCGGGCGCTGGCACCACCATGAAGCTGGTGCTCAACATGCCCATGGCGATCTTCTGGGCCGCGCTCGGCGAGGCGCTGGCGATGGGCGCACAGCACGGGCTCGCGCTCGACCGCATGCTCGATGTCATCCTCGACTCGCCCGTTGCGCTCCCGGCCCTGCGCGCCAAAGCCCCGCTGCTGCTCGGCGCCCCGCACGAGGTCGGGTTCAACGTGGACGGCGTCCGCAAGGACCTGCTGGCCATGATCGCGACGGCGCAGGACGTGGGCGTGCCGACGCCGGCGGGCTCGGCCGCGCTGGCGCAGTTCGCCTCCGCCACCGCCGCCGGCCACGGCGAGCGCGACCTGGTATTCCTGGTTGAGTACCTGGCCGAGGTGGCGCGCCGCACCTTCCCGGACAGCGGCCGCTGACGAATAACCACGGACGAACGTCCAAAGACCGGGACGGCACACACCATGATTATCACGACGCGCCCTTGCTCGGGGGACTCTGACCTGCGGCGGGTGACGGAGCTCGTCCAGGCCTTCCCGAACCAGCAGTTGCACGTGGCCGACCTGCCGTACCGGCTGGCGTCGTGGTCGCTCGAGAGCGACCGCAACGCCCGGCTGTGGACCGACGCCGCCGGCAAACTGCTCGCCTTCGCCATCATCCAGCTGCCGTGGCAGGCGCTCGACTCGTTCGTCCACCCTGCCGCCCGCGAGCTGGGCATCGAGACGGCGATCATGATCTGGGCGGCGGAGCGCATGCAGGAGCTGGTCGCCGAGCGCGGCGGGCCGCTGAGACTGTACATCAGCGTGCGCGAGGACCAGCTCGACGATATGATGCTGCTGGCTCAGCACGGCTTCGCGTCGGCGGACTGGCGGGTGCTCCACCTGGCCCTACCGCTCGACGACGTCATCCCGGAGCCCGAGCTCCCTCCCGGTTTCGTCCTGCGGCCGCTGGACGGCCAGCGCGAGCTGGAGCGCTCGGTGCGCCTGCACCGCGAGGCATTCGGCGCCAACACCATGACTATCCCATGGCGCCGGCGCGTGCTCCAGGCGCCCGCGTACGCGCCCGAGCTCGACGTGGTGGTGGAGGCCCCCGACGGTGAGCTGGCGGCATTCTGCGTCTGCTGGCTCTCCCCGGCCACAGGCCAGGGCCAGGTCGAGCCGCTGGGCGTCCACCCCGCGTACCGCAGCCTTGGCCTGGCGCGCGCCGTGCTGCTCGAGGGGCTCTGGCGGCTCCAGGCGCATGGCGCCGCCGAGGCCCTGGTCACAGCGTACGAGGACGACGCCGGCGCGCTCCGGCTGTACAGCAGCGCCGGCTTCCGACCGGCGTACCGCACCGTAACCTACACGCGGACCTTCGCATAGCATGGACACACACGTGATCACACCTGAGGCGACCCGCGCGTACCTGGAGCGCGACCGCGATGCGAACCTCGTGCCGCTCGGTGCGCTGGCCTACGACCCCGTGCAGGCCCACCTCGGCGTGACGCGCAGCGGGGAGCTCGCGGCCGTGGCTCTGGTAGTGGACCTGGCCGCGAACCTCCCCGATGACCGGCCGACGATCATGGTGGCGGCCGACGACCCCGACGCTCTGCGCGAGCTGCTCGAGCTGCCAAACTGGCCCGCAGCGGCCATCTGGACCACCAACCACCCCGAGCTCCTGGAGGCGCTGGAGCGGGCTCTGCGACATCCGCGCAGCGAGGGCCGCGGCCTGTGCTACTACCTCGCGGACGAGCCGCCCGCGCGCCAGGCCTCGCTGGTGCGCCGGATCACCGCGGACGACGCCGACGCGCTGGACCTCTCGCCGTGCGCGCTCAGCCCCACCGCCCTGCGCGGCTGGCTGCGCCGGGGCTGGCGTGTGTTCGGCGCCGTCGAGGGCGACCAGCTGCTCTGTCACGCCCTGGCGGCCTACCCGATCGGCGATACCGAGGAGGTCTCGGCGGTGTTCACCGCCCCGCGCGCCCGCCGCCGCGGCCTCGCGACCGACGTGGCCGGCGCCGCCGCAGCCGACATCGTGGGACGCGGGCACCGCGCAGTCTACGTGGCCGCGCGGTCCAACATCGCCTCGCGCCAGGTCGCCGAAGGGCTCGGGATGCGGCTGATGTACGAGACGTGGGAGGTCGAGATCAGCTAAGCGCACACATCGCTCGATGGCACGCACATTTCGGCCAGCAAGCGCAAGCGTTCGCGCACATTTTCTGCCGTACAATAGCCCACGGGCGCTCCTGCCCCTGCCTTCTGCCTACTATGACTACAATTGACCGTCAGACCACCGAGCGCAACCTCCGCTTCCTGCTCATAGAGATCTTCTGGGCAGCCATCGCCGTGGGCTGCTACTCGTTCGCCGCAGCGTTCCTCATCCGCCTGGGCGGCTCGAACCTGATGGTGAGCCTGCTCACCTCGGCGGCCGCGCTGGTCAACGCGCTGACCTCGATCCCCTTCGCGGTGTTCCTACAGCGGCGGGCGAAGCGCTGGCCGTGGGTGGTGCGGAGCCTGTACGCCTTCCGCGTCGGCCACGTGGCCCTGATCTTCATCCCCTTCCTGCCGGCCTACCGCGCCGAGGCGATGGTGCTGCTGCTGCTGCTGGTGAATGTGCCGGTGGCGCTTTTTAACGCCGGCTGGCTGCCGATGTTCGCCGACGTCGTGCCACTCGAGCGCCGCGCGCGCCTGTTCTCCCGGCGCAACCTCATCCTGGGCGTGACGATGATGGTGACGACGTTCGTGTTGGGCCGCTGGCTCGACGCGGCGCCCTTCCCGCTCAACTACCAGCTTATGTTCGTGCTGGCGCTCGTCACGAGCCTGCTCAGCACGATCTACGTGCAGCGCATGGTGGTGCCCGACTCCGAGGTCCCGCCCGCGCAGCCCGGCCGCCGCATGTCGCTGGCGGAGATCCGCGCACTGCTGGGGGCGCAGCGGCCGTTCGTAAACATCACCGTCAATACGCTGGTGTTCAACATCGCGTTCTGGATGGCCACGCCGCTCCAGCCGATCTACTTCGTACGCGAGCTCGGCGCGAGCGACGGCTGGCTGGGGATCTGGCTGGCGCTCACCTCGGGCGGGGCGCTGCTCGGCAACCTGCTCTGGCCGCGCCTGATCGACAGGCATGGCTTCGGCTGGGTGCTGCTGCGCGCGGCAGCACTCAGCGCCTCCTACTACTTCCTGATCGGGCTCGTGCCGAACCTGACGCTCATCCTGGTGTTCGCGGTGATATTCGGCGCCATCCAGCCGGGCGTCGAGGTCAGCCACTTCAACATCCTGCTCGAGGTGTGCCCGCCGGTGCAGCGCGCGCTCTACCTCGGGGTGTTCGTCACGGTGATGAACCTCGGCTTCTTCCTGGCGACGCTGGCCTGCGCGCCGCTGATCGACCTGATCGGGGCGCAGACGCTGGTGCTGGTGCTGGGGGGGCTGCGGCTGGGCGGGGCGCTGCTGTTCCAGTTCAACCCGGTGCGCGCGCCGGTGGTGGGGGCGGCGACGGCGCGCTAGGCCGAGTCGTGAGTCGTGAGTGCCGGGGCGCGCTGAGTGCTGAGTGCTGAGTGTCGGGGCTGAGTCATGAGTCGTGAGTGCCGGGGCGCGATCGATGCTGTACTGCGTCGATCACGCCCTGGCTTCATCATTCAGCCTTCATCATTCATCGTTCATCGTTCATCGTTCCGCGCTAGGGGATCTCGAACACAGGGCCGGGGAGATCGGCAAGGCAGGCCGCATCAGGCTCTTTGCCAGGCCGCTCCAAGAACGAGAGGGCGATCTCCTCGGGACACGCGTCCGAGAACACCACGCCGTGGCCCATGCCGGGGAACGTGTAGAAGAAGCTGCGCGACAGGTGCTCGGCGGCCGACTCGCCCCAGTGCGGCGGCGTCACCGGATCGTACTCGCCGGCCAGCACCAGCGTCGGCACGTCGCTCGTCACGGGGCGGTCCTCCACCGCCCTCGCCCGGCCGGAGCCCCACACCTCGCAGATCGCGGCGGTCTGCTCGCCCGAGCCCAGCAGCGCAGCCTGTAGCGCGCGCGGGTAGACGGACACGGCCTCTTCGGCGGCGGCAAGGTCGCCGAAGATCATCTCCTCGCGGCACTCCACCGAGTAGAAAGCCCCCTCACTGTCGGAGATATCCCCCTCGTCGGCAGCCGCCGTGTCGATTACGCCCTCGGCAGCCTCCTCTTCGGCGACTTCCTCCTCCTCAATCCCCTCCTCGGCCTCCTCATCGGTGGGGCCGTCGAGCAGGTAGATGATCATGCTGTAGTCCCCCTCGGCCGCCTCGGCGATCGCGCGCGGCAGCAGCGGGATCGCCGAGGTGTCATACAGCCAGTCGAAGAGGTAGCTCACCAGGTCGTCGCCGTACAGCTCCTCCTCGTACGTCTCGCCGGTATCGACGTCCGTGCGCTCGAGCACGGCCGGCTCGCCGTTGAGCTTGTCCACCAGCCGGTAGAGCGTGCGGTCGAGCTTCGGAAAGGCCTCAGCGCAGTCCGCGTCGGCGGCGCAGCCCCCGAGCAGCGCCTGGATGGCGGCGGCTCCATTGGCGGCCCCCTCGGTGTAGGCGTCGACCTCCGGCGGGTAGGAGGAGTCGAGGATCACGCTGCGGATGCCCTCGGGGAAGTCGCGCAGGGCGGTGAGCGCGGCGCGCGTGCCATAGGAGACCCCGAGCAGGTTAACCTCCTCCAGACCAAGCGCCTGGCGCAGGTCGGCGAGATCGGCGGCCGTGGCGGCGCTGTTGTAGTGCTTCAGATCCACGCCCTCGCGGCGCAGGCGACGACTGCACGCCTTCGCAGCGTCCAGCTCATCGTCCCCCGTGACGACATCCTCGGACTCGAGCTCGGGGCAGTTGAGGCTCGGTAGGGAGTAGCCGGTGCCGCGCTGGTCGATCAGGATGATGTCGCGCTTATTGCGGAAGCGGGAGTCGAGCCAGTAGGAGGCGTCGTAGAGGGCGCTGCCGCCGGGCCCCCCCTCCAGATACACCAGCGGGTCGGGCGCGGGGCGCTTGGCGGTGCTGCGGACGATGGCGACGGCGAGCCGGACCTCGGCCTCATCGGGGGAGGTGCGGCGCTCGGGCACCACCAGGTAGCCGCACTCGATCGCCCCGCCGGCGGAGTCGAACGGGCACCCGGCCGGCTCGAAGCGCGGCTCGTAGGCGGGCGCAGCGTCAGTCCTGGCGGCGGACGTCGGCTTCACGCTGACCGTAGGCTTCGCGGCCGCCTCGGCCTGCCGGGCGGCGCGGGTGGGAGCGGCGGACTCGGGCGTGTCAGCGCAGGCGGGCAGGACGAGCAGCGCCAGGGCGCACAGGAGACGGGCGATCGACGTAGTGCAGGGGCGTGGCATCGGCGGAGACCCTCGTACAAGCGCGAGGCGGCCCGAGGTGGGCCGCAGCTATGCTATTATACCGTCCATATGAGACGTTCGACACCAATCTACATTGCACACACGCAGCCGGGCTTCGAAGTGGTGGCCGCCGACGAGATCGCGGCCGAGCTCGAGGGCGCCAACGTGCGGGCCACGCGCACGATCGGCGACAAGAACGGCATGGTGTTCTTCGACTACGACGGCGAGCCCGAGGACCTGATGCAGCTCCGCACCGTGGAGGACGTGTTCGTGCAGGTGGCAGCCTCGCACGAGTTCGCGCCGACCTACGGCGCGCTGCGGGCCCTGCGCGAGTACCTTCAGAAGACCCAGCTCGAGCCGGCGGTGGCCCTGGCGCGGCAGGTGAAGCCGGGGCGCGGCGGGCAGGGCAAGCTGCGCTACCGCGTGGTGGCCCGGCAGGTGGGTGAGGCCCACTTCCGGCGGGTGGACGCCCAGGAAGCGGTGGAGAAGGGCATCGCGGCCCGCACGGACCGCCGCTGGACGCTGGCGGAGGAGAGCGCGCTTGAGTTCTGGCTGACGCTCACGCCCGGCGAGGCGTTCCTGGCGCTGCGCCTGAGCGATGAGAAGATGCGCCACCGCGAGTACAAGCTGGATCATATGCCTGCCTCACTGCGGCCGACGGCGGCGGCGGCGATGGTCTGGCTCACGCGCCCCGCGGCCCACGACGTGTTCCTCGACCCGATGTGCGGAGCCGGCACGATCCTGATCGAGCGGGCGCACGCCGGTCGCTACAAGCAGCTCCTGGGCGGCGACGAGAACCCCGAGGCGGTGGCGACGGCGCTGACGAACATCGGGGCGCGCTACAAGCCGATCGAGGTGCAGGAGTGGGACGCGCGGCGCCTGCCGATCGACGCGGGCTCGGTCACGGCGGCAGCGGTGAACCTGCCGTTCGGGCGGCAGATCGGCTCGCTGGAGGAGAACCGCGAGCTGTACCCGGCGGTGCTGCGCGAGCTGGAGCGGGTGCTGCGGCCGGGCGCGAAGCTGGTGCTGCTCTCGGGGGACGGGCGGACGCTGGAGGACTCGCTGCGCCGGGCACGCGGGCTGGCGCCGCAGCGCAACCTGCGGGTGATCGTGCTGGGGGCAATGGCGCGGCTTGTCGTGGCTGAGCGGCGGTAGGGTTCGCTGGGGCTACGCCCCGCGCCCCGCTCGCTGCCGGGCTGCGTCCGGACCTGCTGCGGGGGCTGCGCCCCTCGGCCCTGGTGCGGGGGCTGCGCCCCGCGCCCCGCCCAGAGGGACCGGCCGCGGCCCCTCTGGACTCCACCGGCGGGGGCTGCGCCCCTCGACCCCCAAACGGTGCAGCAGCGTGTCGGATATGCCGAAGATGCCGGAACAAGCACCGGCCCGCCCAGCAGATCAACCCGGTCGGCGACAACGCATCTGGCACCTGCGGAGTCGCGACTAGCGATCATCCGTGCGGCTCCTCCGGCAACTTCGGGACGTCGGTCTGGTAGGGCACACCTTGCGGGGGAGGTTCGGAGGGGGCGCAAGCGCCCCTCTGACGGGGGAGAGCGCGAGAGGGGCCGGAGCCCCTGCTCGCACCCAAGAACGCACGCTGCCGGGCAAACGGCAGAATCGCGGGAGAGCGCGAGAGGGGCCGAAACCCCTGCTCGCAGCGACACAGCGGCAAGCGCTACCGGCTGCGGTAGTGCACCTCCGACAGCGACCGGAGCCGGTCGGCCGCCTGCTCGGCCGTGATATCGCGCTGCGGCTCCGCCAGCAGCTCGAACCCCACCATGAACTTGCGCACCGTGGCGGAGCGCAGCAGCGGCGGGTAGAAGTGCGCGTGCAGGTGCCACTCGGGGTGCGCCTGCCCGTCCGTGGGCCGCTGGTGAAAGCCCATCGAGTACGGGAACGACACCTGGAACAGATTGTCGTAGCGGGTCGTCAGACGGCGCAGGATATCTGCCAGACCGGTGCGCTCGGCCGGCTCGAGGTCCACGATCGCCCCTACGTGCCGCCGGCTCACCACCATCGTCTCGAACGGCCACACGGCCCAGAACGGCACCAGAGCCACGAAGTGCTCGTTCTCCACCACGATCCGCGCCCCGTCCGCCAGCTCCTGCTCGAGGTAGTCCGAGAGCAGCGAACGCCCGTGCTGCGCCAGGTAGGCGGCCTGCGACTCCTGCTCGCGCTCGATCGTCAGCGGCAGATGTTCGGTGGCCCAGATCTGGCCGTGCGGATGCGGATTGCTCGCGCCCATCATCGCGCCGCGGTTCTCGAACACCTGCACATAGCCGATCTGCGACAGCGCGCCGAGCTCCTCATACTGCGCGGCCCACACGTCAACCACGGCCGCCAGATCCGCCGTGCTCATCTCAGCCAGCGTCAGGTCGTGGCGCGGCGAGAAGCAGACCACACGGCAGGTGCCGCGCTCGCTGCGGGCCTGGAGCAACGAGCGGCCGCCCTGACCGCCGATCCCCACCTCGCCCGCAGGGGTGTCGGGCAGCAGCGCCGCGAAGTCGTTGGTGAAGACGAAGGTGTGCTCGTACTGCGGGTTAGCCTCGCCCTCGGCGCGCGTGTTCCCCGGGCAGAGGTAGCAGGTCGGATCGTAGGCCGGCCGCTGCTCAGGGGCCGGCTGCTCGGTCTGGCCCTGCCACGGGCGCTTGGTGCGGTGCGGTGACACGAGCACCCACTCGCGGGTGAGCAGATTATAGCGCCGGTGGGGGTGGTCGCTCGGGTTGAAGCCCTGGTTCTCCATGAAGCAATATCTTTCTACTTCAGGGTTCTGCTCTAGAGATACGCAGCACATTGTATACCACGTGTGCGCGTTGCCCTTTTCCTCCAGCCCGAAAAAAGGCGCGGGGTGGCCGGGCCACCCCGCGTATCTGTCAGATGACCGCGCCGCACCTACTGAAGCGCGTAGGTCACCTGCACGTCCACGCTGAACTGCTGCTCGCCCGGCTGGAGCGGCACGTCTGCGGCCTGCGCGGCATCGGCGCGCAGCATCACCGGGTACACCGGCGGCTGCGCCACGCCCTCGCTGATCACCAGCACAGCGCCAAGCGTGCGGTCGCCGGCACGGGCCAGGCTCTCGGCGCGGGCGCGCGCGTCCTGCATTGCCTGCTCACGCGCCTGGCCCAGCAGCGCCTTCGGGTCCGACACGCTGAAGCTGATGCCCTGGATGCTGTTCGCGCCGGCCTGCACCACCTGATCCAGCAGCCTGCCAGCCGCGCCGAGGTCGCGGATCGTGACCGACACGATGTTGGCGACGCGGTAGCCGGTGACCTGACGGCCGTCGGCGCCGTAGACCGGGTAGATGCTGAACGCGCTGGTCTGGATGTCCTCCTCGGCCACGCCGAGGTCCCGGAGCCTCTGCTGGATGGCCTGGGCCTGCTGCGTGTTCTGGGCCAGCGCGTCGGCCGCGGCGGTCGCCTCGGTCTCGACGCCGAGCTGCACGGTGGCGGTGTCGGGCCGACCGGCCACCTGGGCCTGGCCCTGGACCGTCACCTGCGGCATCCCAGGCACGCCTGCGCTGGTCTGCGCGGCGGCGGGGCGCGTGAAGCCCACCGCCGCGACGCCCGCGAGCAGCGCGATCAGCAGCGCGGCCGCGAGGGCTCCAAGGGTAGTTGTCATTCGCTGGGTCATTGCAGTGACTCCTCAGTCGGTGTTCGGGCGCCCGCCCGGGCATCTGTCTCACACGCACTGAGAACGCCGCCACCCTGGCGAAAGTTCCGTTGTTGTGCCGCGGTCCCCGGCGACGCGCTGCGGCACGCCGCCGGGGGCGATGTTTCAGGGAGAGCTGCGCCCTCCCCGGTTCTCCCGCTCACGACCCAGGGCTCACTACTCGGCGCTCAGGCGATACAGCTCGCCGTACTTGCGCCGGAGGTAGGCGATGTACGGCTCGACGCTGAGCGGGCCGCCGGCGGCGCGCTGGGTGACCTCGGACGCGGTGAGCTTGCGGCCATGGCGGTAGATCTGCTCGGTGAGCCAGCCGTGCAGCGTGCCGAACTCGCCGCGCCGGATCTGCTCGGGGATCTCGGGGTGGACGCGCAGCGCCGCGTCGTAGAACTGGGCGCTCAGGATGTTGCCGAGCGTGTAGCCGTGGAACGCGCCGCCCACCACCCCCGCGTACCAGTGCACGTCCTGCAGCACGCCGTCGCGGTCGTCATGCGGCGCAGTACCGAGGTCACGCCGGTAGCGCTCGCGCCAGGCCTCCGGCAGATCGCGCACGGCGAGGGACCCATCAAGCAGCTCGAGCTCCAGGTCGAAGCGGATGATCACGTGCAGGTTGTAGGTCAGCTCATCGGCGTCGGTGCGGATGAGCGAGCGCTGGACCTTGTTCACCGCGCGGTAGAAGGTCTCCATCGGCACGTCGCCGAGCTGATCCGGGAAGCGGGCCTGGAGGCGAGGGTAGCAGAACTCCCAGAACCCGCGGCTGCGCCCCACCAGGTTCTCCCACAGGCGCGACTGGCTCTCGTGGACGCCCGCCGAGGTGCCGCCCATCAGCGGTGTGCCGTCGAGCGCCTCGGCCACGCCCTGCTCGTACATCGCGTGGCCCACCTCGTGCACCGTGCTGAAGAAGGCGTCGCTGACATCGTCCGCCCGGGCGCGGGTGGTGATGCGGACGTCGCCGACCGAGAAGGTGGTGCAGAACGGGTGGTGCGTCAGGTCCTGCCGCCCGCGCCGCAGGTCATACCCCAGCGCGCGGGCGATCTCCTCCCCGAAGGCCAGCTGCGCATCTACGGGGAAGCCGCGCCGGAGGCAGCTGTCGTCGGCGGGGGGCTGAGCGGTCACCGCCTCGACCAGCGGCACGAGGCGCGACCGGAGCTCCGCGAACAAGGGCCGGATGTCGGACACGAGCACGTCGTCGTCGGCCAGGGCGATCAGCGGGTCGGCGATGTGCGCGTAGCCGGGGAAGAAGCCGGCGAGCTCGCGGCTGAGCTCGACGGTGCGCTCGAGCCCATCGGCGACGGCGGCGAAGTCGTTGGCGGGGCGGGCGGCGGCCCAGCGCTCGTACATGGTGGCGGTGTGCTCGTAGAGCCCGGCCATGAACGCGGGCGGCACGCGGGCGTTGCGCTCGTAGTCGCGCAGGGCCACGCGCACGAGCGAGGCGTCGTCCGAATCGTAGGGCAGGGACTCGGCGAGGGGGCGCAGCTCGTCGAGCAGGCGCCCGAGGGCAGGGTCAGTGGCCTTCTCGTGGGCGATCCGCCCGAGGGTGGCCATCTGGCGGGCGCGGGCGGCGCCGCCGCCGGGCGGCATGTAGGTGGACTGGTCCCAGCTGAGGACGGCCGAGGCGGCATTCAGGTCGCGGATCTCGGCGAGGCGCTCCCTGAGCTGCCCGAGCTTCGTGTTGTCCATTGGCACCTCTGTGTGCTGTGCGAGGGGATGGTCCCCCTCGCGCTCTCCCCCGGTTCTGCCGTCCGCCCGGCAGCGTGCGTTCTTGGGTGCGAGCAAGGGCTCCGGCCCCTCTCGCGCTCTCCCGCGAGTTCGGGGAGGTCCCCGATCCACCTTCGGCTCGGCAGCGTGCGTTTCTACGAGAGGGGCTCCGGCCCCTCTCGCGCTCTCCCACGAGTTCGGGGAGGTCCCCGATCCACCTTCGTTTCGGCAGCGTGCGTTCCTACGAGAGGGGCTCCGGCCCCTCTCGCGCTCTCCCACGAGTTCGGGGAGGTCCCCGATCCACCTTCGTTTCGGCAGCATGCGTTCCTACGAGAGGGGCTCCGGCCCCTCTCGCGCTCTCCCGCGAGTTCGGGGAGGTCCCCGATCCACCTTCGTTTCGGCAGCGTGCGTTCCTACGAGAGGGGCTCCGGCCCCTCTCGCGCTCTCCCACGAG
>JBDLTZ010000217.1:0-20792 GCA_039805565.1 Chloroflexota bacterium
TACCTCACGCACGTGTCCCGAATGTGGGCACTGTGCGAAAGAGAACCGCAAAACCCAGGCTTCTATTGAGTGCACATCGTGCGGGTTCGCTGGCCCGGGAGATGTGATCGCGGCGGGCACTCTTGCTCGCCGGGCTGCTGCAAACCGGCCATACTGCTAAGAAATAGCTCCGGTATACCCAGGTGGCTGGCGGCTGAAGCAGCTGCTGCCTGTCGGCAAAGCCACCTGCACAGGCTCTGCCGGAATAACATCGTACGTTTCATACGCCTGCGGCTATGGTCACGAAGCCTGCGGGCTCTATCGTAGCCCGGGTCGCATTCGCCAACAGCATCCTGCAGGCACGCGGTCGTTTACAGTAAAATACCAATCGTGTTGCCACGAGAAGCTCTTCAGGTATCTTGCTGAGAGCCCCCCAGGAGCATATCGTCGGATCTGCTATTACCCCAAAACTCATCCATCGTCGCGTGTCCCGCCTGGCTGATGCCCTCGCGGGTGAAAACCTTCAGCACGGTCAGCGCGATGATCCGCAGGTCGAGCCAGAGCGAGCAGCTGTCCACGTACTCGACGTCCAGGTTGAACTTCTCAGCCCAGCCGATCGCGTTGCGCCCCTTCACCTGTGCCCAGCCGGTGATGCCGGGGCGAACCTCGTGGCGGCGTTTCTGCTCCAGCGAGTAGCGCTCCATGTAGCGCATGAGCAAAGGGCGCGGTCCTACCAGGCTCATCTCGCCCTTCAATACATTCACTAGCTCGGGTAGCTCGTCGACGCTTGTGCTGCGCAGCAGGCGTCCAAAGGCAGTGAGACGCTGGTCGTCGGGCAGCAGGCCACCCTGCTCGTCGCGGGCATCGGTCATCGTGCGGAACTTGTACATGGTGAAGGGGGCGCCGTTGAGGCCTGGGCGCTGCTGGCGGAAGAGCACGGGGGCGCCGAGCTTCACCCGCACCAGCAGAGCGACGACGAGGAGCACCGGGGCGAACACGACGAGTGCGAGGATCGTGAGGGCCAGGTCAAGGGCGCGCTTGCCGAAACGTCTGTACATCTGGCGAACTCCGATGCGAGGGGCGATGCTTGGGGCGAGCACGAGGCGTCTGAACAGGGTTGCCAAAGTGACTCTAGCACCTGGCACACCCACAATGCATCATCCATGCAGCAGGCGGCGGGTACGCCGGATGGAGGAAGGAGGGGTAGGCCGCTATCACTCAGCTACCTCCTTTACCTCCTTGAGAGGAGCAATGCCCGTAGGGGGTGGATCGCGGAGGCGTTGCGTAACACGCGCTCCAACTTCTGAGCCATGCCATCTCTCTGGAACTGGTTGTGAGCGAGGTCCCGGGCCGCTGCTCGCGCCTTGTGCAGAGCTTCAGGGTTGTGAAGGAATGCCGCGAGGGTGTGGGCGCCGGCGACAGGGTCGCCGGGCGGCAATACGAGTCCGGCCCCGCTCTCCTGCAGCAGCTCGGCCTGCCAGCCGCCGTAGTTGATCGCTACAGGCCGGCCCGCAGCAAGGGCGTCGAAGAACTTATTTGCCGAGTTATTCCACATCGGGCGTAGAGGTATGAAAAGGGATGTGGCAACAGTTGAGGCCGACAGAAGGCTCGGCATCTGCGTCTTGGGGATCGAGTCCCATATCCAAAGGTTCTTCCCAAAGACGCCACAGGCTCGCGCCTCTTCGGTTACCTGTTCCTTCTCAGCGCCGGCACCGACCAGGAGGAAGCGTACCGACGGATCGATGCGTTGCATGGCCTCGGCAACGGCAACAAGATACCCGACGCCGTTGATCTGGCCAAAGGTGCCGGTGTAGACCACAAGCGGCTGCTCAGGAGCGAGGTCAGGGAGCTTGCTGCGGAATGTGTGCCCATATTCTGGAGGCACTTCGAAGCTATCGGTGTCACAGCTGTTCGGGATCACTGTCACTCTGCCGGGAGCAATACCTCGGCTTACCACCCCTTCGGCCATGCCGGGCGAGAGGGCGACAACGTGGGCCGACCCATGGTAGGCGAGCCACTCCAGGAGCCGGGCCACCACACAGGCCGCAGGATTTCGCAGGGCACCCATTGCGATTGGCAGCTCAGGCCAGAGATCGCGCACCTCGAAGACCAGGGGGATACGCTGCTTGAGGGCCGCGAACAACCCCGGAATTGCGATGCTCAACGGGGTGCTGGTAGCAAAGACAACATCGGCGGAGCGGCTCATCGCCTCACGTGTCGCAAGCACCGCAAAGCGGAGAAAGGCGTCGATCCGCTGATCAAAGCTCATTTTATTGTCATATGGGACATCGATAACAACCAGTGGAATGCCGTCGATCTCCGTCTCTGAAACCAACTGACTGGATTGCCGGTAGTGCTCCGGCAAAAACGCCCCTGAGGTGATGACACAAACATTGTGTCCAGCAGCGATTAGACGGCGCGCAAACTCAAACGAGCGCGTGCCCCCAGAGCCATCAGGCGTTGTAAAGTACTGGTGAAGGTAGAGAATGCGCATCTATGCGTCCCCGATATAGTTGGCGGAAATAGGCTTGGCCAGGGCGCTGTAAAGAGATGAAAGCGCTTGGTGAGGAGGCTGGCGAGTTCAGTGCGGTACAGCGAGAGGTTGTTCAAGATCTGTTGAACTGCGGCGCGAAACTCGGCAAAGGTGACGTGGTAGCGGTTGCGCGCGGCCTTGTGTTTGAGGAACTTCCAGAAGCGCTCGATCAGGTTCAGGTTCGGCGAGTAGGGCGGCAGATCTGACTAACTAGTCAGTCAACATTGCCGGAGACGGCCTCAAAAGCAAATACAGATGCGAGACAGCGTTCAATGAAACGAATCTCATTGCGGCAGGGAATAATTATAGAGGCTGTAGGCATAGGAATGTTCATGTTACTTGCTCCTTGATATCCTGACTTTGCAGCATAACATTTAATAAAAAAGATAGTCGCTTTTCCAATGGGACAAGTTTCTCTAAATAGTGCTCATCCGAAACATCTGTCATCTCTCTCAAGTAGTGTCTCATGAGGAAGGAGCCCCTTCAAATCATCGAGTGTAAGAACGACCAACAGCGTGCAAAGGGAGACTAGCCCTCTTTTGAACGAGCTGCACAATCTCGCAGAGGTGTTTGCCTAACACTGGCCAATCGAGATACTGCAGCGCCTTCCTACGCGCGGCTTCGCCCAGTTTCTGGCGGTCTGAACGATGCAATAGCAGTCTTGTTGTCAGCTGTGCGAACTCGACAGGGTTCTGTGCAACCAGAACCGACTCGTTGTTGATAAGAGGCATGCCCCTGATGCCCTGGGGGGTTGAGACAATAGCCATACCCATCGCCATCGCCTCAGCTAGTTTGAGCTTCGAGCCATGTGTCTCCTGAAATGGGGCTACGAACAGATCGCTTTGATCGAAGTAGGGCCTGATGTCATCAACTCTCCCTGTGAATCTGACCTGAGGAACAGTAGCAAACTCAGCCTGAGCTTCGGGCCGAAAGCTACCGGCTACAAGAAGTTCAGCACTTGGCAGCATCCGCAGCACTAATGGGAGCACCTCACGTACGAAGTAATGGAGAGCGCGCATATTTCGGGCGACCGATGTGCCGGTAAACAGCATACGCGGAGGTCCTTGTCGCTCCTCTCTGTTCGGGGCATAGTATGAGCAGTCAACCCCATTCTCAATTACATCAATTTTGGTATTGTGAGCAAGGGCAGCCGTAAGCTGGCGATCCTCTTCGCACACTGAGACAATGTGTCCAACATTCCGGTAGACCTTTGGAAAGAGCGCGCGCGAGAGACCTAGATTGATGAGAGCAGCAAGCCGTACTGAGGCCTTTGAGGCCTGTGCAGCATAGATGCGCCAGAACTCGACATCTGCATCACATTGGTTCAAGATCCAGTTTGGTCCAGGCCGATCCGCTACCAAGCTTCCCCAGTGACCGAGGCTGGTAAAGACAACCCCTGGGAAGTAACGGATCGTGTGCAGAGCCTCAGGTGAATGAGCAAGGGAGTAATGGAGTACCGCACTATGATATGGGAGCCCTCTGATAGCACACCGCTGTAAGACGCGACCTCTATCTTGGAGCTGTTGGTCACGGAGCGGCACTCGAATGACGGAGTGCGCATGGCGATGTAGCTCTGCCTGCTGCGCGTCCGAAAGGGGCTGCCGAGTGAGAACAAGCAGCTGTACTGTAAATGCCTTGCTCAGCTCCCGCAAGAGGCCGAACGACCGCAAGCTTGCCCCGCTGTGCGTGGGCCAGGGACTCTCCCAGGCGAGAAAGAGAAGTTTAGGGCAAATATTCATAAGTGCACTATCCCTACACTTTAAACTTTTGCACCTGAGCAAGAACGATAGCGTGTCAAAAACCATCCGGTGACGAGTAGAAAACGGAGGTTCTCCCACGCCTTTCTACACGATGCCGGCAAGATTGTTGCTACATTTAACAGATATAGTTAAAAGTGCAAAGGTAGTGAAATGGTTTCTTTCCTCACGTAAGCGTGTTTAATGTTCTGTAGCTTCAATCAGGTTTACACCAATGCCTAGAAGAATCCACATAATCGGTGCAACCATATAATAGTCCCAAACATTGCTGACAATTGCATTAAGCGAAAAGCCTATGAACCCACCCACGATGCCGACAACCTGCCAATAAGCTCTACTACCCATTAGACGATGGATGTTGGTGATGAGATAGGAAATGGTGCTTAGCAGAAATACGCCGAAGATGACGACTCCTAATATTCCACCCTCAAGTAACACCTTAAGATACCAGCCATCATAGACTGTAACAGCGTCAACATTGCCTATACGCCTCGCTGCGTGCCCTAGACCTATGCCATTACCCCACAGGGCTGATTGGATTGCATCAATCGAAGCTGACCACTGAATAATGCGGGAATTTAGAAATAGACCTTGCGAGTCTGACAGGTAATATAAAGCGATTTCCCTATAAAAAATAAATACCACTGCAAACAGACCTGTAACCCCTATAACTACGGTTGTCGTTGCTGTTATTGTATTATACTTGTACTTGATGTAGAACCACATTTGTATAGCAAATGACGTCAATATCATTATCCACGAACCGCGGGTTTGGCTTAACCAAGCACATAAGGAAAATACGAGAAAACAAATTAGCCAGAGTGCCTTAAAGCGGGTGGCAAAAGACATGGCTAAAGATATAACAGCTGCGAGAGCCATCAGCGTACCAAAGTGGAGAGGGTTTCCAAGGAGCGATACCATCCTAGGACGCCCCAATCTGTAGGCTGCATTAATATCCCTCTCCGATATGAGTATTTCATAGAGAAAGCTAGGATTTATGAAATAAAAATAAACACCAACAACAGCGAGGAGGATATTCGCGACCGCAAAAAGAAGGATCCAGCGATTTATATGACTTCCATGGAGAAAAACGCGCGCCAAAACGTAGAGACAGACGGGCAAGTAACTGAAGTAAAGCCCAAAAACAATAGATTCAAAGTTTTCAGAAATAATAGAGGTATATATACCCATACAAAACAGTAAAGCCACAGAAAGGTCAACTGCGTTAGCATTAACCCGCCTTGGACGCATCTTCAAATTATGAAGTAGCACACCGATTAAGCCAAAACTAATAAGGACAACTTGCCACAAACGTACAATGGGGTCGGAGTTCTGTAAGACACCCCAGTTTATGAGTGGGTAGAAAGGCCAAATTACCATCATTAAGTAAAAGACAACAACAGGGCGGAGCAAAGTAATTACCATAACAACCGCCACGATCAAACCCACCAGGATAAATTGCTCAAAAATCGGAATTATAATCCCTGTTATTATACATAGTACAAGAAAAACTGCCCACATGAAGACGTTGCGCGCATGAATAAGCGAATCTTGCATGTTGTATCTTGTGAACATGTATTTGAATCCTACTATGCCTTGTAAGCTAAAACTTGCTCAACTAGAGTTTTGTATTTCGGATGAGAAATACTTTTCCGATACAAATTTCGATTAACGCGGTATAAAGGCAGCCGAGAAGCTGCATGATACTTGAACCCAGGAAGTTTTGCCGCCACCTCAGCAAGATACACTAGTTTCTGTAGATGAAGATACTGTAAGAAGAAGACTGCGCGCGCCTCAACCGGAGAGTAGTAGTGATGGGTAAACTTGACAAGCCCACGAAGCTTACGTTCAGCACCTAAGGCTGTGTCTTTGCGTGCAAGAGAAGCACCCCGCACGTGAGTCAGGCGGGCCGTCGGCACCCACCACGTCTGCCAACCCGCCCTTGTCGCACGCAGGTTGTAGTCGATATCCTCAGCATAGAAGAAGTAGTCGGGAGAAAGGCCTCCCAGGCCACGGATAACCTCGTCACGGATAAGCAATCCCGCCCCCTCGCCGTAATCCTGGCGGCTCGGCTGCGACAGGGGATAATACTTATCCCGCCACCGGTAGTAAACATGGGTAAGGGATTGCCAGCCGACGAGGGTGGACAGCATGCGCCAGAGCGACGGGAAGTAGCCAAAGCTTTGCTGCCAGACACCGTTTTCATACTCGAACGTGGGTACAGCCAGGCCCGCTTTTGGGTGGGATTCGAGGAAGGCAACAAGCCTATCACCGCAACCTGGATGCATAAATGCGTCGGAGTTTAATAACAGGCAGTGACGTCCTCGCCTCACCTCGATAGCCTGGTTGTTCGCTACAGCAAAACCTGTGTTTGTAGCGTTCAAGATGCTCCGAATATGAGGCTGCGTCTGTAGCCACTCACGGCTGCCATCCTGGGAGTTATTGTCAACTACAACAACCTCAGCTGTGTATTTCCTGAAGCCCTCCGCTACGCTCGCAATAGAGCGCTGCAAGTAGGACAGTGTGTTGTAACTGACGATGATCACAGAGACGTCAATATGGCAGGAAGGATTCATTATCAGATTTTTTCTTGACAGACGCAGGTATTCATAGGCGTCTTTCGGAGCTAGCTGTATGGCTTTGGCGGGCGCCTATAACCCGATGGAATGCTGACATACACTTTTGTGCAAGCAACTCCTTATCTGTGGCGGTAAGGGCAAAGTGCCAACTAGTAATGATATACAGGAGGAGAAGCAGGGCTACAGCTGCAAGCTTAAGCGCTAGAACGGTTATGCTCGAAATGGCCGCCGCCGCTACAACAGCCACGGCCCCCAAGAGCGCTGGTCGAATAAGGGGGATAAGCCCACTAGATTGTTCCCTTGTCCGAAGCTGTATATACGTGCCAAGGAGGAGGGTATCGAGCCCAACACGCAGTAGCCCGGCTAAAGCGACGCCGGTAAGGCCAAAATAGGTGAGGAGAAGCAGAAGCCCTATGAGGTAGAGTGGAGCCTCTATCATGTGAAAGGTTGCAGTTATTTTCGAGTTACCATCGCCGTGGATCCAGCCAGTATAAATACGGCCCAGAGAATTGATAAGCAATACGCCAACAGTGATGATCTGGAAGATGGTCGCGCTCTCCGACACAAACGTAGCGCCCATCCACATCTGCAAGATCTCTCGGGCCAGGGCGACCATCAAAAGAACCAGGGGCGTCGTAGTGAATAGAATAAATGTTGCCGACGTTCGCAGCAGCCGTAGGCTCTCAGTTTGTGAGCCTACTGATGATAGCTGGGAGAATACGGGGAATACAGCCAGTGACAGCGCCTCTGGCAGAATCACAAGTCGGCTAATCGCATCATAAGGGATGGTATAGTACGCAACTGCTGAAACTGAAATAAACGCAGCAATAAAGAAGCGGTCGCAGTACTGCATTAGGGGGCTCAGCACCGCACTTACCGTAAGCCACGCACCAAAGCCAATCAGCCTTTTTGCCTGACCCAGCTCAACTCGGCGCAGCTCCCAGAGGCGAGGAATTGAGCGCATCGCCAGTAAGAAGTAGGCGACTGCGGTGAGCAACTGGCAGAGAACGAGCGAGCCGACCATAAACTCAAGTCTTGGCGAGAGGGAGGCAGATAGCAGTGGAACAAGGTAGTTGGCGATCCGGCCAGGTACGGCAACAAGATTAGTCAGGCCAAATCTACCTTGAGCCTCCAGGACTCCCCGCAACCCGGGCACAAGCATAAGCAGAGGGACTGAAATGGAGATAATAGAAAATGAATGCAAGGCCTCTTGCTGCAGAGCAGGGGCCAAATCTCGCATGCTCGCAATTAGCATTGGCGCAAGCGCGAAGAGCAGAATCCCTGCAACAAATCCCATAAGCGCAAGTACAAGCCAGGCTGTCCAGATTAAGGTAGGCAGTTCATCAAACTTATTCTGAGCTAGAAGTTCCGCGACAAACTTCGTTACCGCACGCCCAACACCCAGGTCGAACAAAACGAAGTATGCCAGAACCATCCACATTATTGATAGTAGACCGAAACGCTCCAGGCGTAGGGTTTGTACAAGTGCTGGCAGAGCCAGGAATGCTACTGTAAGAGGTAAGAGTGAACCAAGCAAGTTATAAATTGTGTTGCGCGTAATTCGAGAGGTCATACTGCCTGTGTGATATTTTATTAGGTGATACCATTCACAAAGACGTTTGTGCGCGCCTTACTACTAGAGGCTAGTCATTCTTCTGTCGTAAAGACGACATAGATGATCAGCCTCTAAGCAGTGCGGGCGTGCCAAAATAGATGATCCGTGGCCACTTGGCCTATATGGTCATTGCTTATGCGCAAGTTTGTTTACTTAGAGCGGGTGGAGTTGTGGTATTCAGAACTTGTCCCCAGAACGCCGGCGCTCTCCACGGCGCCGTGGGCCTCGTCCTTGTTGCGACGACGGCCTCCGAAGAGCCGCTCCAGCAACTTGGGCTGCTCCTGGACCTTGCCGTAGTAGTAGCCGCTGTAGCCGCTGCCGCTCTGGTCCTTCGCCGCGCGGTTGAGCACAACGCCGGCGAGCTTACAGCCTGACTGATCCAGCAGCTCACTGGCTCGCCGCAAGGCAGAGCTGCGAGTCACCCCCGAGCGCATCACCAGCACGGTCGCATCGCAGTTATGGGCGAGCACGGTGGTCTCGGCCACAGCCAGGAGCGGCGGACTGTCGAAGATCACCAGATCCGCCCGCTGCTTAAAGTAGTCGATCAGCGCGACCATCCGCGACGAACTGAGCAGAGCTGCCGGGTCAGCCGGCGATGGCCCACTTGGCAGCAGCACCAGATTGTCAAGCTTGGTGTTCTGCAGGTGCTCCTCCACGCCCATCGATGGATCGCGGATCAGAGCCGTCGTCAGGCCGCGTGCGTTGTGATGGTTGAAGTAGTGGTGCAGCGTCGGCCGGCGGAGATCCGCATCGATCAGAACCACGCGCTTCCCCGCCCTGGCCATCGTCACCGCCAGGTTGGCTGCCGTCATGCTCTTACCCTCGCCCGGGTTCGAGCTCGTGACCAGCAGGGTCTGGAGAGGCTGCTCAAAGCGGGCAATCTCCAGAAGCACCCGCAGCATCTGGTACGCCTCGGAGGCGCGGTCGTAGGGGCGATGTAGCGATACGAGCTTCTCCCCGGGGGTCTTCCCCTCGACATTCCCAACGCTAGCCAGGGCACTCGTCGTCAGCAGCGCGGCAGCCTCCTCGCTGGTGGTCACCCGATCGTTCAGGTACTCGACCAACAGGGCGAGCCCCACGGCCAGGAGCAGGCCGACCACGGCCGCGAGAGCTGTATTGACGGCGATACGCGGGCGAACCGGGAGCAGGGGCGCTACGGCCTCCTCAGCTGCGCGGATGCCGCTGGTCTGCTGCGCCTCGGCCAGCCGCACCTCCTCCAGGCTTTTCAGCACCGTAGCGTAGCTCGTACGATACTGCGCCAGTCTATCCTGAAGTCTACTTCGCTCCGCTTGGCTCGCTGCGCCCTGCAACCCGTTGATGGCGAGCTGGGTGCTGTCGATATCGGTCTGGAGCTTGACGAGTTCCTGCTCCAGGCTCACTTTCGACTCGACAAAGCGTTCGGACTGTGAGAGCCGATTCCTGGTGTTGAACACCTCAGCGAGCGTATTTGCCACCAGGGCGGCGCGGGCCGGGTCCGAGTCCTCAACCGTCACCACAATCAGCTGCGTATCCCGTAGGGGCGTCACCGTCACCTGCTCGGCCAGCACATCAGGCGTTGTCTGCAGCTGCAGGACGCCGATCACCTCGCTCAGAATCGGCCGCGTAGTCAGCAGCTGGGCATAGGTCCGGGCCAGACGCTCGCTGCTGAGGATGGCGCTGTAATCGGTCGCTGCGCTGCCGGTCGACGCCTGCTCGATGAGGAGCTTCGTGGAGGCCTGGTACACTGGGGACATCTCACGGGAGATGAAGTATGTCGCGCCACCACTAAGAATAGGGGCAAGGAGCAGCAGCCAGATCCAACGGCGCAGAAGAAGGATGTAGCGGAGAAGGTCCATTGGCTGACGACTTTCGTCTTATGAGGATGGCAAAGCGGGTGCCACACATACCGCTAACCTTATCAGCTCCCTGCTTGGGCAACGTCGGCTCAGTGGTCAATCTTTACCTACGCCGGATAGCCTACTCCCACTTCGAGTGAGGCGACAGCGGGCGCTGGGGATCGAGGGCGCGTCGCTTCTCGGCCAGTCTGCGCTCGAGGCGCGGGTCCATACGAATGTCGGGGACACGTACAGCTCCCTACAAAACCATCTCGACTTTGCAGGTATGTCAGAAACCGAGATAGTTTGTGGGGCTTCGCAGGTCCTGTAGCACCACAGGATGACGTGGAGCGCAAGGTCTAACACATTAGACCACATCGGTATGCTGCATAGATGCTTAGTCTCACACTTCTCCCGCAAATCCTAGGATCAACACAGAGGTGTGGCTACGCTATAGTAGTATCTGCTATGATCATTCTTGATATACCCGGGCCCGGGGGGTGCAACCATTACACCCCTTCATTTTCAGCGTTGTGACGCCATAAATCCAGTTTTGGCATGTGCTGGAAGTTGGGGTATGGAGCGTATGATAAGGGAGCCACTATGCAGATCTACGCGCTGGCCATCGAGAAAGGTGGGACCGGTAAAAGCACGCTCACGGTCAATCTCGCGTCGGCCTTCAGTCGCCTGAACTTCCGTGTGTTGGTGGTTGACCTGGACGCTCAGGGGCACGCCAGCTACTGGCTTGGTGTGCCACCCGGCTCCATTCGTCCGGAAGATAGTCTGCTCGGGGTACTGAACGGGCGCACACTCGCGGAGTGCGTGCGCGAGACTCCAGAGGGCGTAGCCCTCCTCCCGGCGCATGCAGCGCTCGCGAGCCTCCCGGTCCAGCTGGCAAGCGCTCCAAACAGCGGCCTGTTCGTAGTCCAGGATGTTATGGCGCGGCCCACTGAGACTGCACCTTACGACATTGTGCTGTTCGACCTGGCGCCCGCGCGGCCTGGTGCTGGCCTCAGCCCTGGCAGCCGCCACGCGCTGCATCGCGCCGGTCCAGCCGGAGGAGTTGGTCGTGCAGGCCCTCCGGGCGCTCAGCGAGTCAGTGACGCAGGCTCAGCGCGTCAACCCTGGCCTCCGCGGTATCAGCGTGCTCCGCAACAAGTACCAACTCCGCAGCGCCGGCGACGCCGCCTACGACCAACTGCTGCGTGACCTGTACGGGCCTGCGCTGCTGAAGACCATCATTCCTATCCGCGCGGCGCTGCGCGACTCGGCCGGTCTCCAGCAGAGCATCTTCCGCTTCTCGGGGGGCGATGCGAACGAGGTCCGCAACCTGTTCCTCGATCTGGTCGAAGAGCTTATGGCGATCGACGAGGTGCGGTGATGGCGAAAGCAGCAGATCGGATCAAGGCTCTCCAACAGCAGCGAGCGGCAGCGCTGGCGCCGGCCCCCTCACCGCCCCCCGAGACGCTCGCCCCCCACGGCACCTGCCGCTGCGGACGCCGGCGCCGACATCGCGACGATCCAGGAGCCGACCCCCACCCCGCGCTGGCTGCCGCTCCTCCAAGAGCAAATCGAGCGCACCCGTCAGGCGCTCCAACGCTCGCTCGACCGGACGGCGCTGCTGGGCGATGCCGACGCCGAAGCATTGCTTGTCGCACTCGAGCAGCTCCGTAGTGACGTCGACTGCGTGACCGGAACCATGCACGAGCGACAGTCAAATGAGGCTGAGACGACCGAGAGGAAGGTGTAACCTTGGTTCTGTAGATTCGGGGGAAGGGCTCGCATGAGGAAGCGGGCTCGGGTGTACTCTTGGCGTTGCTGAGACAACCAAGAGGGAGCACCCGATGACCCGCAGCCCAGATTGTACCCTATCGCCCGAGCTGGTGGAGTTGCTTGCCGACCAAGGACTGGACGCCTTGCCCGAACTCCTCCGCGTGATCATCAACGCCGCCATGCAGTCCGAACGCCAGCGCCATCTGAATGCTGGGCTCTACGAGCGCACGCCCGAGCGGCGCGGCTACGCCAACGGCTACAAGCCCAAGACGGTCACCACCCGCGTCGGCCCCGTTACCTTTGATGTGCCGCAGGTCCGCGATGGCAGCTTCTACCCGAACGCGCTCGAGAAAGGCCTGCGCAGCGAGCGCGCGCTCACCCTTGCGCTGGCGGAGATGTACGTCCAGGGCGTCTCGACGCGCAAAGTAGCTGCCATCACCGAGCAGTTGTGTGGCGTCGAGCTGTCCTCGATGCAGGTCAGCCGCGCTGCCGCCCAACTCGACACCGTCCTCGAGCAGTGGCGGAGCCGTCCGCTTGGTCGCTGTGTCTATCTGTACCTGGACGCTCGGTACGAAAAGGTGCGCATCGACGGGCAGGTGCGTGATGCGGCAGTCCTGCTGGCGATGGGCGTGCAGGCCGATGGCAAGCGCACCATCCTGGGCGTGTCGGTCTCGTTGAGTGAGCAGGAAGCACATTGGCGGCAGTTCCTCCAGCACCTGGTCGCGCGCGGGCTGATTGGTGTGCAGTTGATCATCAGCGATGCTCACGAAGGCTTGCAGGCGGCCCGACGGGCGGTGTTTGGCGGCGTTCCCTGGCAGCGCTGCCAGTTTCACCTGCAGCAGAACGCCCAAGCCCATGTGCCGCGCCAGGAGCTGAAAGCCGAGGTGGCCGCCGCCATTCGGGCGATCTTCACTGCCCCCAGTCGGGCTGACGCCGATGCGCTGCTCGCCCGCACCATCCAGACTTACGCCAAGACGGCCTCCAAGCTCGCCAGCTGGCTGGAAACAGCCATTCCAGAGGGCTTGACGGTGTTCGCCTTTCCGACCTCCCATCGCCAGCGGCTGCGTACGGTCAACGGACTTGAGCGTCTCAACCAGGAGATACGCCGGCGCACCCGTGTCGTTGGTGTCTTCCCAAACGAGGCCTCCTGCCTTCGCCTGGTGAGTGCCCTGGCGATGGAGACCAGCGACGAGTGGGTCGCTGGCAAAGTCTATCTCGCACTATCCGACTGAACGCCTGTTCGTGCCTACACAGCGCCATGCTGGTAGACCACCAACGAATCTACAGAAACAAGGTTGACTGATCCCCGAGAGAGGTTCCGACAACTGAGCACCAGTACAACTGGCACCAGTGCGACAGCCTCTCTCTGACTGGAAGCCTGGGTATGCCTGACACTCCCGCCCCGAATGAAACGTACGATGTTATTCCGGTAGAGCCTGTGCAGGTGGCTTTGCCGACAGGCAGCTGCTGCTTCAGCTTGCGGCACCCGACCTCGCGGACCGCGTGATGCGTCGTGGGTTGTATGGCGGCAGAGTCTGATGCCGCAGGCCAGGAAGCGCCGCGAGTGCATGATCGCGCAGGCGCCGGTGACGATCTTGCGGCGGTGTTCCCGGACTCCCACTGGGCGGACGAGGTGCTGCACGCGCAGATCGGCCGCCGCTGGCTGGTGAGCGAGCTCGGCGACATGGAGCGTATGCGCATGGCGTCAGAGGCAGCAACGGCCAACTGGGCGATGGCGCTTGAGGAGCTGCGGCCGCTCTCGGCGCAGCAGGAGTGGTGGCCGACGTTTTTCGATGATCTGCGCGCGAGACGTGCCGCAAGCCAGTCGGCGCTGGCGTAACCGCCCGTGAGCTGTGCGCGTGAGTGCTGATCACCGGTCAGGCCATGTGCGGGCAGGGCGCTGGCGGAGCAAGGCGCTGGCCGTCGCGTCCCTGGCCGGGGGCTACGCACCGGGCACGAGCCGCACATCAACGCCGCGCGCGTACAGCTGCTCGATCACATCAGGTGGCGCGTCGTCATTTGTTACCAGGATGTTGCCGCGCCCTGGGTGCACAAGCGTCGTCAGCGACTGAACGCCAAACTTGCTTGAGTCAAGCATAATGATCGTCGTTCCTGCGGCGCTAATCATGGCCCGCTTGAGCTGGCTCTCAAGCATGTTGGGATCGGTCAGCCCCGCCTCGAGCGTCAGCCCGGTCCCTGAAAGGAACAGCTTGTTGGCGTGGAACTCCTGGAAGAAGCGCTCTGCGGTGGGGCCGACGTAGGTAAACGAGACATCGCGCAGGATGCCGCCGGTGCAGATCACACTGACATGCGGCAGCAGATGGCGCAGCTCATTGGTTGTGTACAGGCCGTTGGTGACCACCGTCAACCCGGGGCGGACCGTCAGGCGGTGCGCCAGGCTCGTGACCGTTGTTCCGCCCTCCAGAATGATGATATCGCCGTCGCTCACGAGCTGCTCGGCGACGTACTGCGCGATGCGCTCCTTGCGCGATGCGTTGACTTTCTGCTTCGCCGCGTAGCGTGGCTCGACCGTCGATGATGTCAGGCGGATGGCGCCGCCATGCGCCCGGCGGATGTGGCCGTCGTCCTCCAGGACCTTGAGGTCGCGTCGGATGGTCATCTCGGAGACGGCATACTTCTCGCTCAGCGCTCCGACCTCAGCCGCGTTGCCGGTCTCGATATCCTGCAGGATGTGGCGACGCCGCTCCTCTGGCAACATAGTGTCCCCCAGTGCCGATGCGAGCACCCTGGCTGTATCCCCCGCCCGCACCACTGCTCCAATGACCGTCGTGTCCGGAACGTACCATACGCGCCGATCGATGTCAACACCCGCTGATCATCTATATGTTCGATTGTGTGATAAAATCTTGACTGATGTTCATTTCTGTTATATAGTGTGTTCACTCATGACAGGCTCTGCAAAAAAGGTCGAAGCATGCTGGGCGATTCCCCAACCCGGCTCGCGGTACCATTCACCGTCCCGCTCGGCTCGCTCGCGGGCGTCCCGCAGACGGCGCGGCGCCTCAGCGACTTGCGGGGTGTCTTCGCAGACACCGCCGCCTACGAGGCCGCGCTCGCCCTCGGCGACCCGATGATCTACACGGTCGCGGCGGTCGAGTCATTCAGCGGCGAGGGGCAGCTGCACTACGGCCTAGGGATGCTCATGCCGGGCCGCATCGGCGCGGAGTACTACTGCACCAAAGGTCACCTCCACGCCTGGCGGCCAGCCGCCGAAGTCTACATCGGCCTGCAGGGCGAGGGGGTAATGCTGCTGGAGGATGAGCAGAGTGGCGCAACCCGCCTCGAGCCGTTCGGCGCCAGCCAAATCGTCTACGTCCCTGGCGCTACTGCGCACCGAACAGTGAACACGGGCGATGTGCCGCTGGTATACCTGGGGGTCTACGACGCGGCGGCCGGGCATGACTACGGCGCGATCGCCGAACGCAACTTCCGGCAGGTAGTAGCCGCGATCAACGGCTCCCCAACAGCTATCGACCGGGCAGCCTTTATGTCATCGATACGCGCGCAGACGCGCTGAGGACGGCCCACGATGGACGACGCCACCACGCAGACCACGACCCCACCTGCTGAGCCGCCGCCGGTCGCGCTCGTGCTGCGCCCGTGGGGCAGCTTCCGGCAGTACGCCCACAACGCGCCAGTGACGGTCAGCCTGATGACGGTTCAGCCCGGCCAGCGGCTGAGCCTCCAGTCTCACACCGGGCGCGCCGAGCTGTGGATCGTGCTGGACGACGGCGCGATCGTCGAGATCGACGATGCGGTGCACCACCCACCTGCTGGCGCAGAGCTGTGGATCCCCGCCCGCGCAAAACACCGCCTCAGCAGCGGGGGTCCCGCCGTGCGCGTGCTGGAGGTGGCCTTCGGCAACTGGCAGCAGGACGACATCACGCGCTACGCGGATGACTACGCCCGCCCGGCAGAGGGGGAGTAGGCATGGACCAGCCGCCGCTGCGAAAGACCAGCCAGGAGCTGATGCCGGCCCACCACACCGCGCCCGCGCCTGACCAATACAGCCTGTACCCGGCCTTCCCGGTCGCCCCCGGCTCGATCGCACGTGGCTTCGACGAGCTCGCCGAACGGGTCATCGCCTGGCGCACGGTGGTCATCGACGGTTTCGGAGGTGTGCTCTGGGACGACTTCCGCGCCCGCCTGGCGGCCGCGCTCGAGCGCCGCGGGACGAGCGCACACTGGCAGAACGTGGCCGAAGCGCTGTGGCCTGCAGCGGAGGTCGCCCGCATCGTCGCGCCATTCCTCGGCGGCGATGACCCAATCTTCGGCACCAGGTTCACCGGCACGCTGCGCGACCTGTTTAACCCGTCGCGCCTCGCGGAGCTGCGCCCGGCGCCGCCGGACGGCATCTCGATCCTGTACGGCTGCGGTGCCGCACTCGCGGGCCGCGACGCACCGCTGATCTACGTGGATGTACCAAAGAACGAGGTGCAGTTCCGCGCCCGCGCCGGCAGCATCACGAACCTCGGAGCGGCTGCGCCAGCCGACCCGAAGGCCATGTACAAGCGGATGTACTTCGTGGACTGGGTCGCCCTCGGACGCCACAAGGCCGAGCTGCTGCCGGGGATCGCACTGATCGTGGACGGCCAGCGCCCCGATGAGCCGGCGCTGATGAGCGGCGACGCGCTGCGCGACGCGCTCGGCCGCATGTGCCGCAGCCCGTTTCGCGCCCGCCCGTGGTTCGAGCCTGGCCCGTGGGGCGGCCAGTGGATCAAGCAGCATATCCCGCAGCTCCCGCAGGATGTGCCGAACTACGCGTGGTCGTTCGAGCTGATCTCACCCGAAAACGGCCTGCTGTTGAGCGACGGGCAGCTGCTCCTTGAGGTGTCGTTCGACACCGTTATGTTCCACGACCACCGCGCCGTGCTGGGCGAGTGGGCCGACCGCTTCGGCTACGAGTTTCCGATCCGCTTCGACTTCCTCGACACCGTCGCCGGCGGCAACCTGTCGGTGCAGTGTCACCCGCGGCCGGAGTACATCCGCGAGCACTTCGGCGAGACCTTCACGCAGGACGAGACCTACTACATCCTGGATGCTGCGCCAGGCGCCGAGGTCTACCTCGGCTTCCAGGATGACATCGACCCGGCCGCCTTCCGCACGGCGCTGGAGGCGAGCTTCCGCGAGGCGGTCGCGCTCGATATCGACCGCTTCGTGCAGCGCCACCCGGCCGCCAAGCACGACCTGTTCCTCATTCCCAACGGGACGATCCACTGCTCGGGGGCCGGTAGCCTGGTGCTGGAGATCAGCGCCACGCCGTACATCTTCACCTTCAAGATGTACGACTGGATGCGGCTCGACCTGGACGGCCGCCCGCGCCCGCTGAACATCGCCCGCGCCTTCGAGAACCTCTCCTTCGAGCGCAAGGGCGCACAGGTGCACAAGGAGCTGATCTCCCGGCCGGCGGTGGCAGCCGAAGGGGACGGCTGGCGGCGCGTCCACCTGCCGACCCACCCGGACCACTTCTACGATGTGGAGCGCCTCGAGTTCACGGGCGCGATCGACGTCGAGACGCGCGGCTCGCCGCACGTCCTGAGCCTGGTCGAAGGGCGGTCGGTGACGGTCGAGACTCCGGGCGGCGCTCCCATGCGCTTCAGCTACGCCGAGACCTTCGTCGTCCCGGCCGCCGTCGGGCGCTACCGGCTGGCGAGCGACGGCGCAGGGCATGCCTGGGTGATCGTGGCCTCTATGAAGCCGGGGGCAGCCCGATGAGCGTGACGGTGCTGGGGATCGACGGGGGCGGCACCAAGACCCACGCCGCGATCATGGACAGCGCGGGCCGTCTGCTGGGCAGCGGGCTCGGCGGCCCCTCAAACTACAACAACGTCGGGGTGGATGTCGTGCGGGCCAGCATCGCGGCGGCGGTGCGGGCAGCGCACGATGCCGCGGGCATCGTGGGCGCGCCACTCGATGCGGCGTTCCTCGGGATGGCCGGGGTCGTCTCGCCGGCCGACCGGGCGGCCATCCACGCGATCGCCGCCGACCTGCGGCTCGCCGCACCCGAGCGGGTGGGCGTCGACCACGACTGCCGGATCGCGCTGGCGGGCGGGCTCTCCGGCCGGCCAGGGATCGTGCAGATCGCGGGGACCGGGTCGTCGTGCTTCGGGATGAACGCCTCCGGCGAGTCGTGGCGCTCGGGCGGCTGGGGCCACGTGATGGCCGACGAGGGGAGCAGCTACTGGTTCGGCGTCGAGGCGCTGCGCGCCGCCGTGCGCGCCTACGACGGCCGCGGGCCGCAGACCGAGCTGCTGGACCGCGTGCGCGAGCGGCTGCGGCTCGCTGAGATGAACGACATCATGCGGCGGGTGTACGTCGAGGGGATGGCGCCCGCCGAGATCGCCGCGCTGGCCCCCGACGTGATCGCCGCCGCGCGCCGGCTGGATCCGGTGGCCTGTCAGCTCGTGCAACAGGGGGCGCGCGAGATAGCAGACTGCGTCGTGGCGGTCGCCCAGCGGCTCGGCATGGAGGGCGGGCCATGTGAGCTGGCGCTGGTCGGCGGGCTGTTCCAGGCCGACGATGCCGTCATCCCGCCGCTGCGTGAGCGGCTGGCGGAGAGCCTGCCGGGCTGCCGCGTCCAGATGGCCGATCTACCTCCGGTGCTCGGCGCCTGCCTGCTGGCGCTGCAGTCGCTCGGTCTGGCGCTCCCGGCGCTGGAGCGCCTGCACGCCCTCCGCGGGCCGGCGCGGATCGGAGAGGAGCGCCGAGATGACGGTTGAGCGCACGATCGACTTCCGCTACGCCCCGGCGTCGCGCTGGACCGCGATCTGCCGGCCCGACGGCATCAAGGGGACCGCCATCGCCCTCGCCACGCTCGTGCGCCAGTGCGAGCTGCTCGGCGATGACACCGGGCTGCGCGCAGCCTGGCCGGCTGTCCGCGATGCTGTGGGCTATATCGAGCACCTGCGCGAGCGGGCCTACGCGCTGCCGGCCGGGCTGCGCACAGTGTCGGGCGCCGCGCGCCAGCTTGGCTACACCCACGACGCCGCGGGCTCGAGGCCGACTTCGACTCGCTGCTGGCAGGCTTCCGCGCGAGCGCGGCACGCACGATCGGCACGCACGATCGGCACCATCGACCTCCCGCTCAGCGGTCAGGTCGCGATCGATATCACTCCCTGACTGAACGACACCGGTTCTACTGAGAAAGGAGCTGCCCGGATACCACGCGTGCCGATTCCCCACAACTGACAAGCTGCTATTCGATCAGCACGTACGCCGCGCCGAGCGCGGCCCTGCACTCACTGAAGAGGAGCACCATGCAGAAGCTCTCCCGCCGCACGTTCCTGACGCTCGCGAGCGCTGCCGCGAGCGCCTCGGTCCTCGCTGCATGCGGCGCGTCACAGCCTGCCGCCCCCGCCCCCACCGCCGCCCCCGCCCCGGCGGAGCCCACCGCCGCCCCCGCCCCCACCGCCGCCCCCGCCCCTACCGCCGTCGTCGCCACCCCGCCGCCCGCGCCCGCGGCCGGCACTGTCAGTGGCAAGACCGTCTGGCGCGTGTGGGGCACCGAGGCCGAGTTCGCGCGCTTCAAGGCGCTCGGCGACGAGTTCAAGAAGCAGTTCCCGAGCATCGAGATCGACCTGGCGCAGATCCCGACGGCCCAGTACGACGAGAAGATTCTCTCGGAGTTCGCCGGCGGCTCGCCGCCCAACAGCATGCACACCGGCAACGCCCTGATGTACCAGCTGGCCCTGCGCGAACAGCTCATGCCCATGGATGACCTGCTCGCCAACGATACGGCCATCAAGGTTGACGACTTCTACCCGGCCCTCAACACCCCGGCGCTGATCAAGGGTAAGGTCTACGGGCTGCCGGTGGACTGCAACCCGATGGTGGTCTACTACAACGAGGATATGTTCAAGGCCAAGGGCCTCAAGACACCAATGGAGGAGTATGAGGCCGGCACCTGGACCTGGGACACCTTCCGCAAGAGCGCGGCAGCGCTCTCGACCGACGATGTGAAGGGCTTCCAGATCGACACCTGGTGGGGGCCGACGTTCAGCTGGATCTGGCAGAACGGCGGCGAGCCGTTCGATGACACCGCCCTCACATGCACGCTCGACAGCGCGGCATGCAAGGAGGCGATCGAATTCATGCGGACGCTGGTGCTGGACGACCAGTCGGTGATCTACGTGCCCTCCGGCACCACCGGCGCGCTCGGCTCAGACGCCCTGTTCCAGTCCGGCAAGCTTGCGATGGCCTCGTTCGGCCGCTGGATGGTGCCGAGCTTCAAGACCATCACCGCCTTCAAGTGGGACATCGCACCGCTGCCGAAGGGGAAGCAGATGGCGGCGGCCGTGCCCGCGGCGTGGCAGACCATGTCCGCGGCCACCACGCCTGAGAACGTCCCCGCCACCTGGGAGTGGGTCAAGTTCTTCTGCGGCAAGGAGGGCCAGACCTTCCGCCTGAGCGGCGACGGCAACGCGGTGCCGTCGTACAAGGGTCTCGCGGACATCATCAAGCCGTCGGAGGGGGTCCCGCCGCAGAACTACAAGCTCTTCACCGCGCCGCTGGACGAGGGCTACGGCCGCTGGCAGCCCTTCGCCATGCAGCTCGACACGGAGATCGGCACGCAGACGACCAACATGTTCGACCTCATCCTGAACGGCGACATGTCGGTCGACGACGCCACCGCCGAGTTCGTGCCGAAGATCAACGAGATCATCAGCACGACTCGCAAGGAGTTCGGCCTGTAGGGTTCGGCGGGCGGGGGGGGGGGGGGCG
>JBDLTZ010000218.1:0-5330 GCA_039805565.1 Chloroflexota bacterium
CCCCCCCCCCCCCCCCCCCCCCCCCCCCCCCCCCCCCCCCCCCCCCCCCCCCCCCCCCCCCCCCCCCCCCCCCCCCCCCCCCCCCCCCCAACTCCCCTTACTGTGTCAGCGCGATCTTCAGCACCTCGTCCATCGACGAGACCGGGATCAGCTGCAGCTCGTCGCGCACTTTCTTTGGCAGCTCCGCGATATCCTTCGCGTTGTCCTTCGGCAGAATGAAGGTCTTGATGCCGGCCCGGTGCGCGGCCAGCGTCTTCTCCTTCAGGCCGCCGATCGGCAGCACCTTGCCGCGCAGCGTCACCTCGCCCGTCATCGCCACGTCGCGCCGCACCGGCTGCCCCGTCATCGCCGAGATCAGCGCGGTGGTCAGCGTGATGCCGGCGCTTGGCCCGTCCTTCGGCACCGCGCCCTCCGGCACGTGGATGTGGATGTTGTGGGTGTCAAAGTAGTCCGACGCCACGCCCAGCGCCTCGGCGCGGTAGCGCGCGTACGAGAGCGCCGCCTGCGCCGACTCCTTCATCACTTCGCCGAGCTGCCCCGTGAGCTGTAGGTTGCCCTTGCCCTTGACTGGCAGGACCTCGATGCTCAGCACATCCCCGCCCGTTGGCGACCAGCTCACGCCCGTCGCCACGCCCACCTCGTCCTTCTCCTCGGCGAGGCCAAACTGGAAGCGCTCCGGGCCGAGGAACGTCGCCACGTCCTCCGCGCTAATCGTGATCAGCTTCTCGCCCTCGCCCTCGTCCGAGGCCGACGCCACCTTACGCGCCGTCTTGCGGCACAGGCTCGCGATCTCGCGCTCGAGGTTGCGCACGCCCGCCTCGCGCGTGTACTCGCGCACCAGCTTCGTCAGCGCCTCATCGGTGATTGCCAGCTGGTCCTCGGAGAGGCCGTGGAACTCGCGCTGCTTCCGCACCAGGAAGTCCCGCGCTATGCCCAGCTTCTCGTCCTCGGTGTAGCCGCCGATCTCGATGATCTCCATGCGGTCGCGCAGCGGGCCGGGGATCGGCTCCAGCTGGTTGGCGGTGGCGATGAACACCACCTGGCTCAGGTCGTACGGGATCTCCAGGTAGTGGTCCGAGAACGCGCTGTTCTGCTCCGGGTCAAGCACCTCCAGCAGCGCCGAGGTCGGGTCGCCGCGGAAGTCCTGCCCCACCTTGTCGATCTCGTCCAGCACGTAGACCGGGTAGCGCGACTTGGCGCTCTTCATGCCCTGGATCACGCGCCCCGGCATGGCGCCGATGTAGGTGCGCCGGTGGCCGCGGATCTCGGCCTCGTCCCGGATGCCGCCCAGGCTCGTCCGTACGAACTGCCGGCCGAGCGAGCGGGCGATAGATCGGCCCAGGCTGGTCTTGCCTACGCCGGGCGGCCCGACGAAGCACAGGATGGGGCTCCGCATCCGGTTGCCGGCCAGCTTGCGCACAGCCAGGTACTCGAGGATGCGCTCCTTGACCTTCTCCAGCCCGAAGTGGTCCTCGTCCAGCACCTTCTGCGCCTCGGCGATGCTGATCTCCGGCATCTGCTCCTCGGCCCAGGGCAGGTTCACGATCCAGTCGAGGTAGGTGCGGATGACACCCGACTCGGGGCTGTTCATGCCCTGCTGCGCCAGGCGCTTCACCTCGTGGGTGGCCTGCTCCTTGACGTAGTCCGGCGCGTTGAGCTGCGCGATCTTACGCTTCAGCTCGTCGATCGGGTCGTCGAGCTCGTCGTCCTCGCCCAGCTCGCGCCTGATGATCCGCATCTGCTCGCGCAGGAAGTACTCGCGCTGGCCCTGGTCCAGCACTTCCTTCGTATCCTGCTGGATCTTCTGCCGCAGCTTCAGCAGCTCGAGCTGCCGCGCCAGCAGCAGGTACGCCTTCCGCAGCCGCTCCACCGGGTCGAGCTCGTTCAGGATGTCCAGCCGCTCCTCGAACTCGAAGGCCGGCGCGTAGGTCACGATGTCCGCCAGGTGGCCCGGCTTGTCGATCCGGTGCACGAAGGCCACCGCGTCCTGCGGCACCTCGCCCAGGTGGTCCACAAACTCGTCCACCTGCTGCTTCACCGTCTCCATCAGCGCCTCGACCTCCATGCCGTCAGGCTCGGTGTCGGCGATCGCTGCGCTCAGCACCCGGTAGAACGGCTCGCTCTGCATCGCGCCCCGCACGTGCGCCCGCGTCAGGCCCTCGAGGATGATCCGGACCGTGCCGTCCGGCAGCTTGATAAACTCCTCCAGCCGAGCGATGACGCCCACCGGCGGGAGCTGCTGCGGGTGGCCGCTCTTGTAGCTCTCGATCTCGCCCTCGGACACGAAGATCAGGAGTACCTCGCGCTCGCCATCCCACGCGTGCTCCATCGCTCGGTAGGACTTCCCCTGCCCTACCTGGAGCGGCACCGTCATGTGGGGCATAATCACCATTTCCCCCAGCACGACCAGGGGCAGCTCGCGCTCCTTTGCCCCGGCCGCCGTGACACTGGAGGTCTCAGCCTTCTTCGCCATAGAGATATTCCTCGCTTTCGCCGTGCCTACGCCGCTCGCTCATGCGAGCAGCGCCTCACACGGACGGGTGGGTCGCAACGTCTGGCTGTCAATAACACTTCTCGCCATGCTCAATACTGCATGGTAGCATAGATTCCGCGTGCCGTGGATGAGTCATCCCTGAGACGTCGCACCGCACGGCTGTGGGCCTGCTGCCCGCCGCGCTCACTTTATACAACGATCAACAATGCGTGAGGGTGCGGCCTGAGGGAGAGGAGTCAGCCGCGGCACAGATGAACTTGTGAATGATATCACCTGCGGCTCGCCGCGTCAAACGTGTGGCGTTCTGGCGCGCTCCCGGCCCGCCGTACACGATCACACCTCCGCGCCTATTCCGATCACAACCTGTGCGCCATAACCGCTTACCTGCGAAGTATGATGACGCTGCGAGCAACACCGCTCAACACGACGCATCTGGCGGGGTATCCGAATGTCTTCACACTCCATTCTTATTGTCGACGACGAGGCCAACCAGCGTCTGATGCTCGAGCAGGCTTTCCGCTCGCTCGGTGACACCCAGCAGATTGTGGCGGTTGCCTCTGTCCGCGAGGCGCTCGACTGGCTGGCACGTCACACGGCCGATCTGATCGTGACTGATTACCACATGCCCTCGGTCAACGGCCTCACGCTGATCGCGCACATCCGCGAGCAGAGCCTCGCCAGCCGCATCATATTGATCACGGCCTATAACTCGCCCGAGCTCCAGGACGCCGCCCGCCGCCTGAGGGTAGACCACTGCCTCACGAAGCCGGTGCCGCTCACGATGCTCCGCCGCCTGGCCGCCAGCGCCCTCCAGCAAGCCCCGTCCTCCGTCAGTGCGGCGTAGGTTGCGAAGGACGAAAGACGAAGGACCAAAGACCACGTCGGTCCTTGGTCCTTCGTCTTTCGTCCCAAGTGCTACCGGAACTGGACGATCCGCAGGAAGCTATCGGCCTTCAGTGAGGCCCCGCCCACCAGCGCGCCGTCGATGTCCGCCTGCCCCATCAGCTCGTCCACGTTGTCCGGCTTCACGCTACCGCCATACTGTATCCGCACGCCGCCCGCGGTCTCCGCGCCGTACAGCTCGGTCAGCGCGCCGCGGATGGCCGCGTGCATCGCCTGTGCGTCCGCCGGGGTCGCCGTGTCGCCCGTGCCGATCGCCCACACTGGCTCATAGGCGATCACTACCTCGGCCATCTGTGCCGCCGAGACCGCCGCGAGGCACGCCCGCACCTGGCCCAGCGTTACCGCCTCGGCGTTGCCCGAGTCGCGCTGTGGCTTGGTCTCGCCCACGCACAAGATCGGCCGCAGCCCGTGGGCTAGCGCCGCCTGGAGCTTCTTGCCGATCAGTTCGTCGCTCTCGCCGAAGATCTGGCGTCGCTCGCTGTGCCCCACAATCACGTAGCTACACCCCAGCTCTTTCAGCATCGCGGGCGACACCTCGCCCGTGAAGGCGCCCTGCACCTCGTGGTACATGTTCTGCGCCCCGAGCTTCACCGGCGTGCCCTGCACGAGCTGCCCCATGGCCTGAAGCGCGGTGAACGGCGGGCAGACCAGCACCTCGCGGTCGGCCGCCTCCCCCACATCCCGCACCAGCGCCTGCACCAGCTCGGTGGCCTCGGCGACGGTCTTGTACATCTTCCAGTTTCCCGCGATGATTGGTGTGCGTGTCATGGTATCGCTCCTACGGTTACTGAGGTGTGGCCGCGCTAGAGTGGGAGACCCATCCAACCCCAGATCTGCTGCGCGTCCAGAACGAAGGCCAGCAGGATTCCCACGGCCACGGTGATGCCGAAGTAGAGCGGGCTCCACTCCAGCACTTTGGCGCCGTCGAACGGGCCGCCGGGAATCATGTTGAAGAGGCCGATGAACGAGTTGAGCCCGAAGCCGAGCGCGCACAGCGCCACGAGCCATCCGGGCACGCTGAGGCCGGCGAAGTACAGCGCCGGCACCAGCAGCACAAAGAACACCGCCAGCGCCATGTTCGCCAGTGGCCCGGCGATAGCGATCTGGCCGTTGTGCTTAGCCGTGAGGTAGCCGCGGTACCATACGGCCCCGGGCGCCGCGATGAAGAAGCCGACGAAGGCTACCAGGATCGAGATCAGCAGGAAGCCGTTGTTGGCCACGAAGTGCGCCTGCGCCCGGAAGCGCCGTGCCACCACCCGGTGCGCCAGCTCGTGCAGCACGAAGCCGAGCCCGCATACCACCGCGGAGATCCCCAGGATGAAGAGGAAGCGCCCGCTCAACATGTTCCGTGCCCCGGCCTGCACGATTGCGTAGGCGAAGGTTGTCCCAGCCCAGGCCTTCAGCAGTTCAATATTGTCATTCGTGCTGCCCTGGAAGATGCTTTCGTCCGGCGCGCTGAAGATGTTTCGCACAGTCGGCTTTCGCTTTCATAGCCGGGGAGACCTCCCCGGTTGTCACTCGTCAATAGTCGGCGGCCACTAGCACTCAGCACTCAGCGCTCAGCGCTCGTCACCTATCCGGCGTGTCGTCTGCCTCCCAGGCGTGGTCGCCGATCAGTGGCACGAAGCGTACGTCGCACAGCCGCTCGGAGTGCGTCTCGTGGCCGCGCCGCGTCACTCGCAGCAGCACCTGCTCGGTGCGCCCGCCTACCGGGATCACCAGTCGCCCGCCCTCAGCCAGCTGCTCACGCAGTGGCCGCGGCACCCACGGCGAGGCCGCGGGCACGGCAATGCCGTCGTAGGGCGCGTAGGGCGGGAGGCCGTCGCTACCGTCTGTGGCGAAGACGTGCACGTTGTGGTAGCCCAGCTCACGCAGCGTGCGCTCCGCAGCCTGCGCCATCTCGGGGTGCCGCTCCACCGTGTAGACCTCGCCG
>JBDLTZ010000219.1:0-29698 GCA_039805565.1 Chloroflexota bacterium
CGCCCGGCCCTGCTCGTCGTCACGCGCACGGTCGTCGCCCAACGCCCCGCGCTCACGACTCGTCGCCGCCGGTAATCCCCTTCCTGGCTGTTCGAGAGGAGATCTTTGTGGCCCACCGCACCCACACACTGGCCTCTGTCCAGGAGGCGATGGGCAGCTTGACGATTGGCGACGGCTACGTTTTGCGCAGCGATGGTGTCGCCGTGGCGCTCATCAACCTGACTCCGCCCGATCTGCGCCTCTTCGATGCCGCCTCGCTTGAGCGGCTGCTCGAGCAGTACACCGAGGTGCTCCGAGCTTGCCCTGACCGGTGCAGCCTGCTCACGACCGCCGTTCCGCTCGACATCTCGCCTCTCGTCCAGAGCCTCGCCCAATCCCTCCATCGAGCGCCCGACCTGCACTCCTACACCGTGCTTAGCGCGATGACGGACTGGCTTCAACTCACCTGGTCGAGTCTGGTGCATCTGCGCACCGTGCGTTGGCTGGTCGCCGTGCCGTCGGTTGCGCCCGAGGTGCCCCCGTCCGGCATGTGGGGGGAGTTGCTGCCAGGGGCGATTGTCGGCCAGACGGTACGGCTCTCAGGCGACCCCGTGACAGAAGCTCTCGCTCGTGCGCGTCGTCTTGTCGGCCAGCTCGCGACGCTTGGTATCGAGCCGGTCCCGACGCTGCTGTCCGCCGGAGCCATCCGCCAGCTGCTCCGCTCGGCGTTTGACCCTGTCGCCGCAGAAAGCCAGCAGCACATCGCCGCTCTCGATGCCCCTCGCCCGCTTCAAATAGCTGCCCCGGAGACATCCCATGGACGCCGTTGAGCCGACCCTGCCCCCGCCACCGTGGTCGCCGCCCTCGGCGGCTGCACGACCACCTACGCCGCGTGTCGACCCCGACGCGCCAGTCGTGACCAGTCGGCGCCGACGCCGCGAGGGCCTGACCGTGGCCGGTGGCAGCCGGCGCGAGCGCTCGGTCACGAACGATGCCGATCTGATCGCTCCGTCAAGCGTCGACCGCCGCGCACACGACCACGTGCGCAGCGGGCAGAGCTACACTCGCACCTTCACTGTGCTTGCGCTGCCGCGGCTGCTCAAGCCGGGTGCGCTCTTTCCGATCATGCGGATGCCCGGTGTGCAGACCGCGCTGGTGAATAACCCGCTGCCCCGGACTGTGGCAAAGGAACGTCTGACCCAGCTGGCCCACCAGATGGGCGTCTCGCTCCACCAGGGCGGCGACGAGGGCGCCGATGAGGTACTGGCGCTCAAGGACCTGCGCCGCGTCCTGGCCAGCATCACCGAGGAGCGGAGTGCGCTGCATCTCACGGGGATCTACATCACCGTCGCCGCTGCTGATCTCCGCGAGCTGAACGAGCGCACGCGCCAGCTGCGCGCCGCCTGCACCGACGCGCAGATCCAGATCGTCGCCACCGACGCCCAGCATTGGGAGGGCCTGCTCACCACCGCTCCCCTTGGGCACGACCAGCTCCGCTATCTGTTCGAGACCGACACACCGACGCTCGCACGGCTGTTGCCGTCCGCCTCGGCCGGGCTCCAGAGCGGGCAAGGTGTGCCGATCCTCTACGGCGTGCGGGCAGAGGGGACCGGGGCCGGGCAAGTCCTCGGCGCCCCGGTGCTGCTCGACCGCTTCGCCCTGCCGTCGCCCCACCAGGCTACGATCGCGGCGACGGGCGGCGGCAAGACCTACCAGCAGTCATTCGCGCTGCTCCAGCGCTTCGCCCACGGGAACTGCGACATCTGCGTGCTCGACCCGAAGGACCAGGAGTACCGCACGCTCCTGGAGGAGACGATGGGTGGCACCTACCTGGTGCTGTCCGATAGGGCCGACGTCCAGCTGAACCCGCTGACCTTGCCCTGGGGCGATGCCGCGGTCGTCGCGCGGCTCAACCAGATCCAGGTGGATCTCCGGGCGCGGCGCGCATCGCTGGTGAAGCAACTCGTCGCGAGCGAGTCACTCGCCCGCGGGATGCCGCTCAGCGGTGCCCATGAGGCGAAGCTGGAGGAGGCCGTCCTGGCCTGCTACGACCGGCGCGGCATTACCCAGGATCCGGCGACCTTCCACCGCAATGTTCCGGACCTTCGAACAGTCGCCGCGTGGCTCGCCGAGCACGCGCCAGATCCTGCGCTATTGACCGCGCTCGAGCTGTTCACCCAGGGGACGCTGGGCCGCCTTCTCCACGGCACGAACCCGCTCCCCCTGGCGATCCCGTCCTCGTCGCTCCGCGCCGACGTTGGCGTGCTCGGTATCGACCTGAGCGCCTTTGTGCAGGGGCAGGACCAGACCCTTCAGCGGATCCTGCCGGCGCTGATCGCCGACTACTTCATGACGGTTGCGATGCGCGGGACCGGTCGCAAGATGGAGCTGATCATCGACGAGGCCTGGGCGGTGCTCAACACGGCCGCCGGGGCACAGACGATCGAGATGCTTGCACGCATCGGGCGCTCGCTCGGCGTCGCGGTCACGGTGATCACGCAGCAGATCCGCGAGTTCCTTTACCGGCGGGTCGGCGACCAGCTGGTGCCGAACGCCGCGGGTGCGACGTTCCTCGACAACTGCGAGACGGTGCTGCTGCTGCGGCAGCTCCGGCCGGCGCGTGCGGGGGCAAACGACGAAGAGAACCCCATTACCCAAGCAGCGAAGAAGCTGAGCCTGACACCCGGCGAGGTGAACTGGCTCTCGCGCTGCCGGCGCGACCCTGAGGGCGTGACCGGGTTGCTCGTAGTGGGCCGCGAGCCAATTCCGCTGCGTATTCCGCGTGCGCCGGCCCCGATCCACGCCCTTATCCCTGGTGCGAACAAACCGGTGCCGCGTCTAGCCGATGAGGAGCACGATGCTGCGCCTTCCCTCACAGATTGACATCGGGCCACTCACCATCCACCTCGATGTCCTGGCGGCCCGCCTTCAGCAGCGGCGCCGCCGTATTCGTCGCGTCGTCGCTAGCCTGCTACTGCTTGCCATTCTGGTTTGTGGCGGCTGGTTCTTGCTGCCTCGTCTGCGCGGTTCTGGCATCGTCGTCATTCCTGCCATGCCCGACGATGCGCGGGTGGTGCTCGATGAGCAGCTCATCAGCCCAGGGCCATGGGTGATCGCCGTCGGCGAGCACCGCCTTAGCGTCGAGAAGCCGGGCGCCTTCCCAGTGCAGCAGGTAGTGCAGGTGACCCGTGATCAGACCGTCACCGTCCAGCTACCACCGCTTCGGCCGCTACCGGAGATCCGCCAGCTCCCGCTTCCCCAGGCGCAGAGCACGTGGTCACAGGTCAGCGTCGACGCCGGGGGCGGCTGGCGATTGCAGGCGACCCGTCTCGAGCCGGAGACAAACGGGCCGCGACCCGGTTGGGGGCCGGCGCCGGTGGGCGCGCCCGGGTTCGTGCTCCACCTCGACGCGCAGGGCCTCTCGCGACAGTCAATCCTGGAGATCTATCCCGTCGCCGATGAGGTGATCGCGGCGAATGGCGACCGCTTCTGGGCGATGTGGAGCAGTCAGGAGGGGCCGAAGACGCCGGGCGTGGCCGGGATGCTGACGATCGCGACGCCGACGCTGAGTACCGTGGTCTCGACCACCGAGGTGCTTCGCGGGATCTGGTGGGCGCCTGGCGGTACACAGTTGCTCGTCGCGCTGCCCCACGATCAAGGCCACGATCTCGCCGTGATCGACCCGCGCCGCGCCGCTGCTTCGCCACAGGTGCTGATTACCGTGCCCGGGGCGGTCTCCAGCGTTCACTGGCAGCCGGACGGCCGCGCCGCAGTGGTGCTGACCAGACTTGACCCGCCGGCGCAGCGCGGTGTGCCTACGCCAGCTCGCCCTGGTCCGACTCCCACACCGGCTGCTGAAGCCGAGGCCGCCCTGGGCGCGAACGCCGTGCTAATTCTTTTGTCGCCAGCCGCCGAACCCCATGCAATACGGCTGCGGACACCGCCTATTCGACCGGCCGGGCTCCTCCCACTCGCCTGGTCGCATGACGCCCTCTGGTGGGTTACCGATACCGGCCTTGGGCTCGCCCTTGACCGCGTTGACCTCGCGACTGGCTCGACCGACCGCGTCGGCGATCTGCCCGACGCCCTGGTTGCGCTCACGGTGATGCCAGAAGACCAGTCGCTTCGCCTGGTGTGCCGGCTCCCCGACGGCGTGCTTCAGGTTGAGCGCTGGCCCGAAGGCGGGGCGCTCTTCACACTACCCGGGATCCAGAGCGTGACAGCGGCCGGTGGGACGTGGCGGGGAGGCGAGTTGCTCCTGGCGACTGATACGCGAACGCTCTGGTACATCCGTATCGCAGCGGAGGCCTTGCGATGAAGCTTCCTTCTCACCCTGGAACTGCTCGGCGCCTTCAGCTGAAGCGAGAACGTTCCGAGGCCGTTGGGCTGCCAGGGCGACGACGACGTCGGCTCGGGCAGGTTCTGCCGTTTCTGCTCGTCTGCCTCGCGGGCGCGGTCACCGCGCTGCTCCAGGCCGCCTGGAAGGGGCTTGAGCTGCCTCAGACCGGGGTTCTGCTCCTGGTCGGCGCACAAATCTTCTGCCTCTGGGGCCTCTGGCATTGGCGAAGCCTCCTGCCGCTCCTGCCCGCGCCACCCTGGCAGCAAACGCTCGCCCGTGTTCAGCGTCGCGAGCAGCATCAGGAGCGGCGCCTGATGCTCTCGCGCTGGCAGCTCCTCCAGCTTGCTCTTCGCACCTCCGCGCAACGCCCGCCGCCAGTGCCGCGGCCGGCACGTAGCTCACCGCCGCGCCCGCCTCGACGCCGGCGGCCGTCCAGACAGGCTCGTCGCGCCCAGGTGCAACGGGTGCGGCCCATCTTGAACATCCAGTTTGTCCCGGCGGGACGAAGTGCGCCGCTCCTCGTAACAGAACAGCAGATCCACGCAGGCGCCGTGGCGCTCGTCTCCGATGCGCTCCAAAACACATCGCCGGATCCACCAGCCCTCCTAGCGCTCCATGATGAGCCGCGGCGGCTGGTGTGTCAGCTGGCTCCCACGCCAATCATCACCGGCGCGCAGCAGCGCGAGGTCAGCCGGATGCTTCAGGTGCATGGCGTGCTCGGGAGTTGGAGCGACGATACGATGCTTCGCTTGCGCCGTGACAGCGTCATGAGCGCCGTGGGCCGCGCCAACAACACGGCTGAGGAGTATTTGTGGGTGCCGGCGGTGAGAACGCGCCAGGGGCAGGTGTGGTGGCCGCTGTCGCGCACCGAGCACCTTGTGATCGCCGGTCAGCCACAAGCCGCCCTGAGTGGCGCGGTTGGACGTCTCCTCGCACTGCCCGACGAGGCGCGCCCGGCACTGCTTGTCCATGACCCTGATGGCCGGCTCCAGGAGTTTGATGATCAGCTCGCACGCCTTCCGGCTCAGGCAGATGCACTGGCTGCTGCCCGTCGCATTCAGCTCGAAGCGCGTTTCACGCATGAGCGCGGGTCGCGCACTGGTGCTTCACAGCTACCCCTTCTGATCGTCGTGACGCCGGCGGAGACGGCCTGGCCCGACTTGGCACCGCTTCTGGCGCCAGGGAGCGGTATTCAGGTGGTGCTGGTGCTTGGCGACCGTGAACCGCTGCCCGTGCTGCGTGCCGTCTGTCATCGCCTGCCGGTGGTCGAGGTGCCGGACATCCGCTTTCCCGCGTTGCCGGACGCCTTCCGACCGGCGAGTGTCCCCGTGGCGAACAATGGGCAGGCGTTGGCGTGGCTACCCGGAGGGCAACAGGTCTGGCGAGGGTTGCCGCCACTATCTCCTGCGGGAAGGTCGGATAGCCCGGAGGTGGCATAGTGGTTCCGCGCTCTCCGACGACACAGGGCGGGCCGTCCTCGCCGTCACGCCTGCCACCCCGGACGCCGACGCCACGATGGCAGGGCGACCCATACGGCCGGCCGCCGACCGACGCCGAGCTGTCGAAGAACCGGCGGCGCAACCGCTCGCTGGTGCGGTTCATCGGGTTCCTCAGCCTCGTCCTGCTCTTCGGCTTCGTCGTCGCGCCGATGCCCGTGTTGATAGCGCTGACCCGTGTCCCGCCGCAGTTCGCGCCGCTAGCTGCACGCGCCGGCTGGTGGCTTCAGGTGGCGTACCCCTTCGTGAAACTCGGGCTGCTTGCGGCTTGCAGCTACGTGCTCCTCCACCTGCTGATCGGCGCCGTGATGCTCACGCGCCAGACTGCTCAGCGACGGCACACAAAGCTGCAGACGCTGCTGGTCGAGCTTCCGCGAACGCCGGCGACGGAGCTTGGGCGAGGCGTGGATCTGTTCGCTGGGCTGGGCGAGTTGTTGAGCCCGTCCGGGCGGCTCCAGGGGCGCGAGGACGTACTCGTCTTCGGGCTGGTGAATGGCATGAGCGACCACAAGGTGCGGCTCGTCGTGCGAACCCCGTTGGAGCGCGCCGGGCAGCTGCGGCTCGGCGAGGCGCTCGCCAATCTGCTGAGCGGGATTGCACCGGGGGTGACGACGCGCCCAGCGCCGGATGATGTCGAAGCCTTGCTACGCAGCGACAACTCAGACGGAGGGGCTCGCTTCGCCGGCTATGCGGACTTCGTGCTGGCCCGGCAGCCCGCCTACCCGCTCAAAGATCTGGCAATGTTTGTCGGCGGCGATCCGCTCGGCCCCCTTGCCAGCGCGCTCTCGCGGCAGGAGGGAGTGAGCTATGCGGCGTTCGAACTCATTCTTCGGGCGCTCCCACCGCGGGAGGACTGGCGGGCGCCACTACGAGAGCGGATCGGCCAGATCCAGGGCACGATCAACCCGGAGGACCTCGCCGCGCACGAGGCGCTGGTGCGGAAGGTGGAGTCCTACGGCTTTGACGTCGTCATCCGCTGTGTCGTCGGTGCGAACAGTCGCGAGACGGCGCGGAGGCAACTTGGGGCGATGCTTGTTGCGCTTCGGACCTTCAACCGGCCGGCGGGCGATGCCCGGCAGAGTGTGTTGCGCGTGGGCAGCCGTGTCCCTGGTCGCGCACCCGGCATGCACCTGCTGCCGCTGACGCCGGAAACAACAGGTGCGACACCCCTCCCCAGGTTGACCATCTGGGTCGGGCTTTGCGGCCTCGTAGGAGCACTGGCCGGCGCCGCCTGTGGTGCTCTCCTGGTGCCATCCCTGAATGAGTTGAGCAGAGCAATACCTGTGGACGGTGGTCTGCCGGCAGTGCCGTCAGCACTGCTCCCTCTCGTCCTGAGCGGGCTGTGCGGGCTGGCCGGGATGCTAACAGTGCTCGCTCTGAGTCCAGGACGCCGACGTGCAGGGGCGCGTGACCGCTTGGTATCTCTGCGCGCCCACGCCCATCACCCGGTCTGGCCGGGCTACCGCTGGACGCTCTTCCCTGCGCCGGCGAAGGCGCGCTCTATCCTCGGACCGTACGAGCTGGCCGCACTCTGGCATCCGCCGTCGCTCGAGCTGGAGCTTCAGTTCGCCTGGAGGAGCAGTAAGCATCTCCCCGCGCCGATGAGCGCGTTCTTGACGCCCAGCGAAGCGGAAGCCGCTGAGACACGCGAGGTTCGGCAACGGCCTCGAACGCCCCAAGATCTCGGAGCAAGCCGGCTGGGGCTTGCCTACGCCTACGGGCGCGATGGCCAGCGAGCCCTCGTCGGCCCGACCCTCCGCGATCTCCGGCAGGGATGGGACACGCTCGGCGGCATGGGTAGCGGCAAGAGCAGCCTTGTTGAGACGATGGTCGTTGAGATTGCTCGCATTGGCGGCGGCTGCGGTGTGATTGACGCCAAGGGCGATCTGTGCGATCGGCTTCTCCGCATCCTACCGTCAGAGGCATATGACCGGGTCATCGTCATCGACACCACCGCGTCGATCATCCCCTGCATCAACCCCTTCGACCGGCGAATCATCCGTGACAAGCCGCGTGACGTGATCGCTGGCGAGATTGGCCAGATCTTCGCCCGCATCGAGCCGGAGATTTGGGCGGGTGCCCTGGGCATGCAGCAGGCGCTTTTTATGGGAATAAGTGCCATCCTCGAGGGCGAGCGTGAGCCGACCTTGCTCCACCTGGAGCGCTTCTACCTCTCGCCGACCTACCGTGACCAGGTGCTGGGCCGGGTCTTCGACAAGGCCGTGCGCGACTACTGGCTCGTTCAGGTGCCGGCGATGCCGGAGAAGATCAAAACCTCGATCGACAGCCTCAAGCGGCGGCTCACCGGGCTGGTTGGCTCAGAGACCGGGCAGCGCCTGCTCTGCCAGCCACACTCCACAGTTGATCTCACCTCAGCGATGCGCGAGCAGGCCATCCTGATCATCAAGTTCGTGCCCGAGAAGATCGGCGAGACGAACGCCGCCTTCTGGGGCGCGGCCCTGTTCCAGAGCATCGTGAGCGCAACCTTCAACCAACAGGACGAAACCGATCCCGAGCAGCGCTGGGACTGGCCACTGTTCGTGGACGAGGTGCAGATGTTCGTGAAAGCCGAGCGGGCCGAGGACGCCGAGCGGATGTGGACGCGCACTCGCTCGATGGGCGTTGGTTTGATCGGCGCGCACCAGGGGCTCAACCAGCTCGGCGAGAAGCTGGGCGGCATCGTGCTCAACGTCATCGGGGGGATGTGCCTTACCAGCGGTGTTCGGGACGACACGCGCGATCTGGTCAACGCCTACGCAAATCAGGGGCTTCAGCCGGAGGACTTCACGGGCATCCGGCCGCGCGAAGAGCTGCTCATCCGCTTCCCGGTTGGTGGCCGCGACATGGGGCTGATGTCGGCCGTTCCGCGGGAGCGCCCGAGCGAGCAGCCGATACCCGCCGCGCGAACAACACCAGTGCTCCCGGAGCTTCAGCCGCAAACTGCACAGGAGACGGCTGATTTGGCGCAGCTCGAGGCCCTGGAACGTGCCGTCAGCAGCGTCTTCGCGAGTCATCCTGACTTGCTGCCCGAGACGGTGTACCGCGCCGTCGCGAATGAGTGGGTTGTCGCACGACACAAGGAACTGGCGGCGGATTTGCTCGCCTCGGGGCAAGCGGTGCGGGCGGACGAGTTGAGCCAGCAGGCGTGGGCGCAGCTCGACGACACCGTCCGCCGTCTCCGCTCGATCTACGCGAGACGGGCGCAGGCGTGGGCGACAGCGCTTCAGCACGAACCGCGCACGCTGCCGGCCGACGAGCATCTTGGTCTGCTTAGCCAGTACCGCTACGGCGTATCGCCGATTGTCAACGCCTGCTACGTCGCCCTACTGGTCCATCGCTACCCGACCGACGAGCTGACGCTGGCGCAACAGGAGCGCGGCCGGAGAGGGCCAACTCAGAACCGAGGGAGCGCCATGCCACAGGTTGCACCGCCATCAGTGCCGGGCCCTCCACCACGCCGTGTTGAGCCGTGATACCTCCCAAGGCTAAGAGCCCTGGGCTTCCTCCGTCGTCGCGTCGAGCCTGCGCGTGGCAGGAGTTACCAACGCTCAGGAGGCGTTTACGTGCTCTCCGGGCATCCCTCGGCGAGCAGAAGTCTCAAGCCCTCGTCTCGAATGTTCCGCGCCGCGTTGAGGTCTCGGTCGTGCACGACCCCACAACCACACGTCCATTCCCGGTCTGCAAGCGTGAGGTCGCCATTGATGCTGCCACACGCTGCACACAGCCGCGACGAAGGGAAGAAGCGCCCAATCACGATCAGATGCTTGCGCTGCCAGCGGGCCTTGTAGCTAAGTTGGAAGCGCAGCATTGACCAGCCGGCATCGTGAACGCTCTTGGCCAGGTTGGTTTTCCCGAGGCCCTTCACGTTCAGGTCTTCAATCACGACCCCATCGTGCTCGCGCACGAGCCAGGAGGAGAGTTTGTGAAGATGATCAGCCCGCTGGTTGGCGACCCGTCGATGCTGACGGGCGACCTTTACGCGGGCCTTCTCGCGGTTCTTGCTGCCCCGCTGGCAGCGGGACAGGTGACGTTGGAGACGCTTCAGCTTGCGCTCGGCACGGCGGTAGTGCTTCGGCGCTCTCCCGCGCCGCCCGTCACTCAGCACGGCCAGATCTTTGAGGCCGACATCGACACCCACCACCCGCTCGGGAACAGGCGGGGACAAGGGCGTGTCGGACAGCTCGAAGTGGACGACCAGGGTGACATACCATGCCCCAGTCGTGTCCTGCTTGAACGTCGCACTCTTGACCACGCCGTCGAGCGGCCGATGCAGCACCAGCTTGACCAGACCGATCTTCGGCACCGAGAGCCGGTCGCCGACAAGCGCAACCCGCTGCGGGATGCGAAAGGTCGGGTTCTCGCGTTTCTTGGAGCGGAAGCGCGGGAACTTCGCCCGTCGAGCGAAGAAGGCTCCAAACGCGTTGTCCAGGTCGCGGATCGCTTGCTGAAGCGATTGCGAGTCCATTTCACGCAGCCAGGCCGTCTCGGGCTGGTGCTTGAGCTGCGCCACCTCGGCGCACAACTCAGTCACGCTCAGGCGTTTGCTGGTGGCCTTGTAGTGTGCAATCCGTCGAGCAAGCGACCAGTTGTAGACCCACCTCCTCGCCCCCGCGAACTGCCGAAACACCCCTTCCTGTTCAGGAGTGGGCAGCAGTCGGTAGCGGTACGCTTTCTGGTGGGTGCTCATCTGTATTCGCTCATTTGTTCGCTCAGCGACAGTATACTACAAGAGATGCAGTTGTGCTCATTAGAACGCCATGAAGCTAAAGCCGCTAAAGCGGGGCGCTTCATCCCAGGCGTGAACACCCTGGGCTTTCACGCCTAAAGCCGAGCATCGGTAAGCAGCGCTCGGACGGAATTTGCGCGGATGGGAGGTCTGCTACGTGGGATCGACAGGAACAGCAACTGGCCGCCGGCGCAAGCGTTGGGATCAGCTGGGTGAGCGCACCCGGCTGATGCTGCAACGCCTGAACGACAGCGTACTGCTTGCAGAGGACGACCTGGCCCGGCTCGTTTGGACGGAGCCGGTCAGCCGGCAGGCGCGGGCGGAGCGGTTCACACGCTGGCGGGCCGATCAGTACATCGAGGTAAGCCACTCTGCAGATGGCGCCTGCGTCCAGCTAGGGCGGGCCGGCGCTCGTGTGCTGCGTGAGGCCGGCTTTCCACACGTCGCCCCGGTACGGCCCATTGCGGATCGCGTGCGCCCAGGGCTGCTCCTTGCGAACCGGCTTGGGGTCTCGCTCACCGAGGACATCCAGACCGAGCCAGGTATTGGCGGGATGGCCTGGGTGATGCGACCCTTTAGCGGAGGCGCTGCCCGCGACGATGGGCTGGCAGCGCTTCTCTACGACCTCGACAACCTGCCGGCTCAGCGCCTCGCGCCTGATCTCTACACGCCACAGCTCCTCGACGCGCAGTACACGCCACCCGAGGGCTATGCGGTCCAGCGCTTCATTGTGGAGATCGACCGAGGCACCGAGAATCCACAGCAGCTGCGGGCACGTGCGACTAACTGGCGCTCGCGCTGGGAGCGAACCGAATGGCCGCCAGCTACCCACGCCGTCTTCCTCTGGATCACAACCGAAGGCTGGACGCGGGTTGAAGACATCTGGCGTGCCTGGACACAACATGCCCTACTTCCGGCATTCTTCACAACGGTGGAGACACTCACGCTCGGCACCGGCGGGCGCTGGCAACCGTGGAACCCACGACGAGTGCTTCCCGACGGTCGCGAAGTCTGGGTCTGGCGCGATCTCGCTGGACAGCCACGCTCGTTGCGGCCGTGGGACCTGGAGGAGTCCACACTTCGTTTCGAGCCACCACGAGCGGTCTCGCTATCAAACATCACGAGCTGGAATGCGGTATAGCTTGGGGTAGCGTTGCTCGTGATGGGAGTTTGCTTGTATGCTCTATACAGTCGACTGACGTAGAGAAGCTGGGCTATCAGATCGCGCATTCCCGATCATTTGTCTCCCAAAGACATTAACTAAAGCCCTCCCCTACTATGTGATCTTCTAGCACTCCTGTTCCGACCGCCAGCTTTTGAGGGTTAAAGAGCCAGGCTGCAACGTTATCCACGCCCTGCAAGGGACCATACGACATACAGAGCGTGGTGTAGCGTCTCATCGAACGAGAGCGTGCGACCGTCCGTCCAGTGAGACAGGTGTGCGCCCTCGGCGAGGCGTACACGCGCTTCCCTAATCCGCAGCGCGTCACCAGGCTGACTTTCATACAGGAGTGGATTGGGTGGATGGCATTCCTGCAAGACTTCGATGGCGCCCCAGAGAAGCGCCGCCCGCGCTGCTTCACCCTGCTGCTCGGCAAGTTCAGCTACATTACTCAGACAACTGATAGCGGCGGGGTATTTGCGCGAGTAGTTTTCACCCCCGGTCTGAAGAAGACTTTCGAGGCTAGCACCGAGAAGCGCAGCGCAAGCTTCAATACTACCAGCCTCCAGTTCGAGGCGGCCCAGGTTGCTTTGCGCCCACGCAACGCCAATCTGGTCCTCGATCGCGTGATACAACCTCAGGCTTTCTTTGTGATAGGTGGCAGCCTGCACCAGATCTCCTGTCGCTTCCGCCAGTTTGCCCAGCATAGCTATGAAGCGCGGCCGGAAGGTTGGGAAACGATCGCCCAGAAGTCTAAGACAGGCCAGATGATGCTGCCTTGCGCCTTGAGGGTCACCTCTCCAGAATGCGATCCGCCCGAGACCCCCGAGGGAAAGTACGGCAATTCCGATAGCATCCTGTCGAAGCGCGAGCTCGTATGATGCGATGTACAACTCCTCGGCCTGCTCCCAGTCGCCCCGCGCAAGCATGAGCTTGGCCAGTGAGTATTGTGCAATTGTTGTCTGGTGTACGTGACCGAGCTTGCGTGCTAGAGCAAGGCCCTCACGGATCTGCGCCTCCGCTAGATCGAACTGTCCATACTCTGCTGACAGTTCACCCAATTTGGTCACCGCCCCGGCGCTTATACTTTCGTTCCCCACTTCGCGGGCCAGCGCTAAGCTTCCACGGTAGTACTGCTCCGCGGGCGGACGATCACGGTAGCAGTACCCGATGGCGTGCAGCACCCTCGCTTTGCCGTGCAGATCGCCTAAGCGCTCAAACTCCCGCAGACTGTCTTCAAGGAGTGCAAGTCCTTTCACAAACTCGCCCGCGTTGCTTGCGTTTTCGCCGATCTGAAGGAGGGCCCAGGCCCGCAGGCTCTGGATATCGCGCTGCTCGGCGAGTATCAGGGACTCGGCAGCGAATCCCTCGGCGGAGACACCATCCCCGTAGGAAGCCGCGATGGCAGCCGCCGTAAGGAGCGCTTTACCACGTACCTCAGTCAAGGCCCCAGCATACGGTAGCCGAAGCTGCTCCCGAAGCCACACATATACTTCATGTCTGCGCTCACGCATAATCCAGAATTCGTGGAGGGCCCCTGCCAGCTCCAGGCCGATCTCAAGTTCACCCGTAGACTGGCTCCACTCCAGCACCAGTCGTAGATTGTTGTAGTCGGCATCCAGCCGATCCATCCACTCGCGTGCCTCTTCTGTGCGCAGCGCGCCGGCACCGCGCCGCGCAAGCTCGAGGAAGTATTTCATGTATCGCTGGCGCAGCACCTGCACTTCTGGCCGGTCGCGCAGCTGCATACAGGCATACTCACGCAGGATCTCTAGCATATTGAAGCGTAGTTCACCTACTGGCTGTGAGACAATCTGAATCATGCTCGTGTCCACGAGCGCCTCATGCAGTGCCAGAAGGCTGGTAGGTTCGAGCTCCTCATCGCTCACCACTGCCGTGGCTGCTTCCAACGTCCAGCTGCCGGCGAAGGTGCCGAGTCTGGCAAAGAGCGTCTGTGCGGCGGGGCTGAGGAGCTGGTAGCTCCAATCGAGCGTGGCGCGCATGCTCTGGTGGCGCAGGGGCGAGTCGCGTGAGCCGCCGACGAGAAGCGCCAGCCGGTTATCGAGCTGGGCCAGCATCATAGCCGGTGTTGTCAATCATCGCCCTATACTGCACAGAAGACGGCGGCAATACTGCACAATCGTCGGCAATAGTGCACAGCGGTGAGAACCACAAGAGAGTTTGTCAATAGGTGTGTGTAACTGGCGTCCCGTTCAGTTAGGCCGGAAAGCGGCCCTCGAAGCGAATGGCGAGCTGGTTGAGGATGTGCGCCCAGTTCTGCGGCGGCATGGTCCACTTGCGCGTGACATCGCGCGTGACCAGGAACAGGAGCTTGCGCGCGGCGTCGGCCGTCGGAAAGGCACCCTTGGTCTTGATGACCTTGCGCAGCTGCCGGTTGTAGCCTTCAATCGTGTTCGTGGTGTAGATCAAGCGCCGGATGTCGGGTGGGTAGTCGAACATGGTCGCCAGGTCTTCCCAGTTCGCCTCCCAGGAGCGAACCGCCACGGCATAGGTCTGGCCCCACTTCTCGGAGAGTTGGAGCAGCTCGGTCTCGGCCGCTTCACGGGTCGGCGCCTGGTAGATCGCGCGGAGGTCGCGTACGAACGCCTTGCGGTCCTTCCAGGTCACGTAGGTCAGACTGTGGCGCACCTGGTGGATGATGCAGCGCTGGATCTGCGTCTTCGGGAAGACCGCCTGAATGGCCGCCTTGAAGCCACTCAAGCCGTCAACACAAGCGAGGAAGATGTCCTGCACGCCTCGCGCCTGCAAGTCGGTCACGACGCTCAGCCAGAAGTTCGCGCCCTCGGCGCCGTCACCGACCCAGTGGCCGAGCACATCGCGCTGGCCCTCCAGATCCACGCCCAGGACGATGTAGACCGCGGTGTTCAGCACCTTCCCGTCGCGCCGGAGCTTGAGATGGATCGCGTCGAGATACACGATGGGATAGACCGCCGCCAGCGGCCGGTTCTGCCAGGCCTCGACCAGATGCCAGACCTTGTCGGTCACGGTGCTGATGGTCGCTGCCGACACCTCGACGCCGTACAGGTCCTTGAGCGTGCTCTGGATGTCGCGCGCCGACATGCCCTTGGCGTACAGACCGATGATCTTGTCTTCCAGTTCGTTCGTGCTGGTCTGATACGGCTCCAGCAGCGGCGACTGAAACGACCCGTTGCGGTCACGCGGCACCGTAATCGTGGTGTCGCCGGCCGAGGTGCGCAGCGAGCGGGTACGCTTGCCGTTGCGGCTGTTGCCCGAGTTGCGTCCCTCGGGCGCGTGCGGCTCGTAGCCCAGATGGGCGGTCAGCTCGGCCTCAAGCATCTGTTCGATGGTCGTGGCAAACAGCCGGGCAAAGATGCCCTCCTTGCCGAAGAAGTCGTCCAGGTTGGTCGCACTGGCCAGTTCCTGCTGCACGCGTTCGACCGACGGCATCGACGGCGGAAGCGCTGCAGCGCCCTTCCTATTCGTCGTCTCCGCTGCATCGCTCGCAGCCACCGTTCGTCGCTTGTCAACCATGGTGTCATTCCTTTCTTGGCCAGCGCGAGGCGGTAGTATACCCTACACTGGCTCTCGTGAGGACGCACCAGTTACACAGCTTATTTTACACTCTCCCACAAGATCGTCGGCAATACTGCACACCTGCCAGATCGTCGGCAATACTGCACAACTGCCAGATCGTCGGCAATCGTGCACACCCCGCCTGCCTCCCACCTGACCATCCGCTATCCTCCTCGCAGCTCGTCCGCTGCTGCGAGGAGAACCTATGGCTGGGAGGAAGATCCCCGTGAACGACCTTCGCGAGCTGCTTCGTCAGCTCCAACACTCCACCAACGACAGCGCCATCCGCCGTTCTACCGGCCTCAACCGCCGCACCATCGCCCGCTACCGCGCCTGGGCGACCCAGCACGACCTCCTCGACCCGAACCGCCCGCTGCCGCCCCTTGAGGAGCTTCAGCAGCTCGCCGCCACCACCCTCGTTGTTCCCGCCCCGCCCCAGACCACCTCGTCTCTTGAGCCTTTCCGTGAGCTCGTCCTCCAGCTCCACGCCCAGGGCGTCGAGGGAACCGCCATCCGCCTCCGCCTTCACGAGCAGGTTGGCTACACCGGCTCCGTTTCCGCTGTCTACCGCTTCCTCCAGCGGGTCAGCCCCTCCTCGCCTGATGTTCCGATGCGTGTGGAGCGTAACCCGGGAACCGAAGTTCAGGTCGACTTCGGCTACGCCGGCCGCCTGCTCGACCCCGCCACCGGCCAGCTCCGCCGCGCCTGGGCCTTTGTGATGACCCTGTCCTACAGCCGCCACCAGTACGTCGAGTTCGTCTTCGACCAGTCACTCCCCACCTGGATTGCACTCCACGCCCGGGCCTTTGCCTTCTTCGGCGGCGTGCCCCAGCGTGTCGTGCTCGACAACCTCAAGGCCGGCATCACCAAGGCCTGCTTCGACGACCCCCAGATCCAGGCCACCTACCGCGAGTGTGCCGAGCATTATGGCTTCCTCATCGCCCCCTGCGCTCCCCGCACGCCTGAGCACAAGGGCAAAGTGGAGAGCGGTGTCCACTTCGTCAAGCGCAACTTCCTCGCCGGCCGCCAGCCGACCAGCCTGCTCCAGGCCAACGCCGACGTCCGCACCTGGTGTCTGACGACTGCCGGTCTCCGCACCCATGGTACGACCAAGGCCCAGCCACTCGCTCGCTTCCACGAGCACGAGCAAGCAGCCCTGCGCCCGCTGCCGCCCTCCCCCTATGACCTGGCGGTCTGGAAGCGCGTCAAGCTCCATCGCGACAGCTACATCGTCTTTGAGCAGAGCTTCTACTCGGCGCCCTGCCGTCTGGTTGGTCAGTTTCTCCGCGTCCGCGGCGGTAGTAGTACGGTGCGGATCTACAGCGACGACTTCGCGCTGGTCGCCACCCACCCGCGGGCCCAACAGCCGGGCGAGCGCTACACCCACCACGACCATCTGCCCCCCGAGAAGCTGCCGGGTGCGACTTGGAGCCGAGAGACCTGCCAGGCGCAGGCCGCGGAGGTCGGGCCGGCAACGACCGAGGTGGTGCAGCGGCTGCTCGACGATGGGGTGGTTGACCGCCACCAGCGGGTTATCCGCATCCTGAAGCTGCACACGGCGGTGGGCGACGCCCGGCTGGAGGCGGCGTGTGAGCGGGCGCTCCGCTTCGACGACCTGAGCTACGCCACGCTCAAGCGCATGCTCGAGCGTGGGCTGGAGCAGGAAGCGCCGGCCCCGCCCCCGTCAGCACCGCCGGCGCACACGTTCCTGCGGAATGCGAGTGAACTGCTGGGCCACCTGTTCGGGAGGAGCGCATGGAGCTGAACCACCAGTTGACGCCGAAGCTTAAGCAGTTGCGGCTGTCGGGAATGCTGGCCACGCTGGAGGTGCGCCAGCGGCAGGCGGTCGATGGGCAGTGGTCGTATGTGGAGTTCCTGGAGCGGCTGCTGGAGGACGAGGTCGAGCGGCGGGCGCAGAAGCAGCTGGAGCTGCGGGTGCGGCGAGCCGCGCTCACAAGCACGAAAACGTTGGACGCCTTTGACTGGAGCTTCAACCCGACGGTGAACCGGCAGCAGGTGCTGCAGCTGGCGAGCGGAGAGTACATCCGACGCAAACACAACGTGCTGATCTGCGGGCCGAGCGGAGTGGGGAAGACTCACATAGCGCAAGCGCTTGCCCACGAGGCGTGCCGCCAGGGGTTTGATGTGCTGTTCGCGAACACGCACAAGCTGCTGCAGCACCTGCACGGAGGGCGAGCGGACGGGACGTGGGAGCGGCGGCTGGCGAGTTGTGTGCGACCTCAGCTGCTGGTTCTGGACGACTTCGGGCTGAAGCCCCTGACCGAGCCGATGCCGTCGGACCTGTACGACGTGATTAGCGAGCGGTACGAGGTGGGGAGCATCCTGGTGACCAGTAACCGGGCGCCGTCGGAGTGGCCGGAGCTGTTCGGGAACCCGCTGCTGGCGTCAGCAGGGTTGGACCGGCTGGCCCATCACGCCGAGACGCTGGTGATAACGGGGAAGAGCTACCGCGCCCAGGGGCGCCAGAAAGGGGGTGAGGCCACGGCAAGCTAAGCGATGAAGGGGGGGCGGGCGTGGTGTGCACGATTGCCGACGACCTCGGGTCGGACAAACGACACTTGTGCAGTATTGCCGCCGATCTGTTGTGCAGCTTTGCCGACGATGATTGTGCACTCACGGCCGACGATTGACAGGTGTCAGCACTTTCAGCCTGGCGCCGGCCAGCTCGATGGCGAGCGGAATCCCATCGAGACGCTCGCAAACAGCGACGATCGCTGCCACGTTTTCGGGCGTGAGGGCAAAATCGGGGCGTACGGCGCGAGCCCGGGATAGGAGCAATGCTACCGCATCAACCTGTCCAAGCTGCACGAGGCTATTCGATTCCACAGCCGTTGGTAGAGTGAGGGGCGGCACGAGATACTCGTGTTCTGCTCGGAGACGTAAGGCGGACCGGCTGGTCGTCAGTAGCTGCAGCCCTGACAGAGCTGCGAGGAGGCGCGCCAACTCGGGCGCTCCGGTGAGCACCTGCTCAAGGTTGTCGAGTACCAGCAAAAGGCGCTTGTGGTGAAGATAGGCGACAAGATGTTCAAAGACATCACCCTGCCTCTTGTCCGAAAGGCCGAGCGCGCGCGTGATCGCCGGGAGCACAAGTTCATTGCTGCGAACATGAGCAAGGTCGACGAACCAGACGCCGTCAGGGTAATCGTCAATGAGTGTGTAGGCAACCTGGAGGGCCAGGCAGGTTTTGCCTATACCACCTGGACCAGTGAGGGTCACGAGCCGGTGATGCGGGGTGCGCAAAAGGGCGCATATTGATGCGAGCTCAGGCTCGCGCCCAATCAAGGCACTTGGTGCCACAGGGAGGTTGTGGCGGCTGGCAGGTGGGGCATTGCGAAACGTGGGTATGCGTGGAGTCTCGTCCAGCTGAAGCTGGTCAGCCCTACCCTCGCCACGGGCGGCTTGGAGGAATGCAGCCCGTTCCCCTGGCGCTACGGCGAGTACGTCGGCCAGGCGAAGCGCGAGCTCGCGTGATGGACGACGCTCGTCCGCCTCGATACGGCGAATCATAGCCGCGGTGCAGCCTGCCCGAGCGGCCAGCGCCTCCTGAGTCAGGTCGCACGCCTTGCGGCGTCGGCGTAGCCAATAGCTGAACGAGTCACTTCGCTCCATAGTTGGCCTGGCCTTGGTTGGTACCCAGCATATAGCGTCCGATATGAGGCTGTCGATCTTTCTGTCGCAGTTCTTGTCGCATGTTCCGCGACCAAAGGCGGCTCCCGGTAGTGTTTACTGTGGTTGCTCAGAGCCGGTCTGCACAGCCAGGGAGGACACAATGCTTAGGAGTAAATTGTAGCACTTGGCAACAGGCGCCACCCGGTGACACCGGGTGCAATACGTTTGTACGTGGGAGCAGGAGCGCAGCAAGCCGCAGGGCAGAGGCGCAACGGGGCCTACGGTGGTCTTGCATAGAAGTGCTTCGCCGTGACAGAAAAGGAGGCTGTGGAGCTCGCCCTTATAAGGATGGTCAACTACGTCCGATCAGAAGCTCGGTAACAGGACACGCTCAACGGGAGGAAACAACGATGAGCCGAGGACGAACAAGACTTACGCTAGCTGCTCTGGCAATGATGGCACTGTACACCGTTGTTCTGACGCTGCCCTCTCAGGCGCTCGCCCAGGGAGCGACGCAGATCGCGGGGATCGGCTATGCTGCCGGCGATGGAACCTGTAGTGACCCCGAGGGCGAAGGCGCTGACTTTGCCCTCACGATGACCGGGGATTTGGAAGGGTGTCATTACGTCTTCGTCGAGAGTGCAGTATGTTCGCCAAGCGGAACCTACCGCGAGACCGGAACCGAGACGTTTGTCGGCCAGTACAATGGCGCGGCCGGCACGTTCAGGACGACGTACCTCTTCACTGCGAAGTACGAGGATTGCCCCAACCTGGTTGGGGAGATTGTTGGGCGTTGCCAGCATCCAATCATAGCAGGCAGCGGCCGGGGTGTCTTTGAGGGCGTCAGCGGGCGACTGGACTTCAAGGACGACATTGAAGCGGGCAACTTTCCTTACCGAGGTCACCTCCGGTGGCAAGGCAACTCGGCCCTGAACAGTTGGTCAATGGGAACCATAGATTCCTTGTCAGCACTACCGAATACGGCTTCCTGCTAAGCTCGATCGGGGTTCATTCGTATGGCTTGAGCATCATTTCAACATGCTCGACCAGGCAACATGCGCTAAGCTCGGCTAGTTTTCTGGCCGAGCTTAGCGCGCATTCCCGCTCGTTGCCCAACACAAGGTTGTAGTTAAACTGTACCGGCCGCTGCTGCACGGGTGCCTTACGAGCCGGGCAGCGAAGGCTGAAGTCCTGCATCTGCGGCGTCGCAACGAATAACGTGCCCAGATTCAAGAGCCTCGTTCATCGCGGCCTGATTCAGGCCCGACGGCGAGACGTTCTTCATCAACAGCTGTCATGCCCCCCGCGATCTAGTCAAGCGGGAATGAGAGAGTCTTGCTGCTGAGCCTGGGCCGCTTCCCAAGCTTTCTTAAACGCCTCCGGGGTTCTATAGTCAAGCCGGCTGTGGGGCCGGTCGTGGTTGTAGTGGTCCTGGAACGCCCCAAGGCGCACCCGTGCCTCAGCCGGCGAGGCGAAGACGTGGAGGTTGAGGCACTCGTCGCGCACGGTTCCGTTGAAGCGCTCCTCCTTGCCGTTCTGCCAGGGGCAGCCCGGGTCGATGTACAGCGTGCGCACCTTCCGGCGGGTGAGCCAGGCCTGCACCGCCAGGGCGACAAACTCGGCGCCGTTATCACTGCGGAGGTTCTCCGGCGCACCGTGGCGCGCGACCAGCTCGCCGAGTACCGCGATAACCCACTCGGCCGACGTCGCGTCAGCGACGGCAATGGCCAGACCCTCCCGGGTGAACTCGTCCATCACCGTCAGGATGTAGAAGGTTCGGCCGTGCATGTCCTGATCCTGAAGAAAATCGTAGGCCCAGACGTGATTTGGGTAGGCCGCCGCCAAAGGTGGCGGGCGCTCACGACGGGCTCGCGGGCGCTTGACCCGAGTGACTTGCAACTTGGCCCGCTTCCAGAGGCGATGGACGCGCTTGCGATTGACCCTGCGCTTGCGCCGCAGGAGCGCCCAAGCTCGTCGGTAGCCGTAGCGCGGGTTGGCGTAGGCAAGCGCTTCGAGCTCGTCCACCAGTTCGTCATCGGCGGCTGGGCGGGCCTGGTAGAGGAACGTTGCACGCTGGAGCTGCACCAGCACACAGGCCCGCAGCACGGACAAGCCCTTGGTGACCAGGAAATGCACCGCGTCGCGCCGTTCCACGATGCTCAAGCTTTTTTTGCCAGCAGCTCCTTCATCGCATCGACTTCGAGCATGCGCTCAGCGAGCAGCCGCTTGAGCCGGGCATTTTCCTTCTCCAGCTCCTTGAGGCGCTGGGCTTCGCTGACCGACATCCCGCCGTAGGCCCGCCGCCAGCGGTAGAAGGTCGCCTCGGCAATGCCGTGCTCGCGGCACACCGCACCAACGCTCTGTTCGCCCCGTTCAGCCTGCTCCAGGATCTTGACGATCTGTTCGGCCGTGTGTTGGTTGGTCTTCATGCTGTCCTCCTGAGGGAGGACTCTATCACACCCGACTGTCTAGTTCAGAGGGGGCACCACACAGTCCTCCGGAGTTGAGCCACAGATCTCACAGAAGCACCTGGGTAGAGTTGAGCAACCTAAAGAAAAGCTGGGAGATCCGGGTAGGGTGCTCCAATATGGCTCCAAGAAACGCCCGCTATTCTTGACACATCGGCACGACAACACGGAGCATCACCAGGATGAAGCAGATACCGAGCAAGAAGATCGACACCACGGGCCTGCGGCGAGCCCTGACGACGCTGGCGGTCGCCGCAGGCCTCGCCGGCTGGGCCGCCCTCGCCCGCCCCGAGGACGGCACGGCCTCCATCGCACCCGCAGCACAGGTAGCCGTAGCCCAAACCCCCGTCCTGGCGGCGGGCACGACGGCGCAGGCGCCGGTGGCCCTGGCCTCCGCCCCGCGGCTCAGGGTCGTGACGGCCCCGGCCCCTGTCACCAGCACTCGCTCGTCGCGCTGAGCCCGCGCCGGGTGCAGCGCCTCCCACTCGCACACCACACGAACCATCGCGGCCATGCGGCCCCTGTCAGGAGTTCACCATGTCGGATCCGAAGGCCGAGCGCCTCGCCGCTATTCGGGCCGCCAACGCCGAGCGTCGCCTGGCTGCCGCCACCGGGCCCTCCGTCCCCGAGGCTACGCCCGCCGACAGCGCCACCGGCCATACACTCATCGGAGCGGCCAACGCTGCGCCGGCGCTGCCCATAGGCGCGAACCACACCTCTGAGGCACCGCCCCTCCACGGGCGCACGCCGGCCCCGCGCGTCACGGCGAGCTCCGCTGACCTTGACCAGGAGCCCGCGCTAGGCGTCGGGACAGTCGGGCTGATCGCACTGTCGGCCGCAGGCGGCGCCCTGCTCGCCGTCACCCTGCCCAGCCTGCTCCCCGGCCTCGCCGCCTCACTGCTCGGCCCCGAGCCCAAGGCCTACTGGTACCTATCGCGCTCCACCGCCTTCGTCGCCTACGCCCTGCTCTGGCTCGCCATGGCCCTCGGCCTGATGATGACTAACCGGCTCGCCCGCCTCTGGCCCGGCGGCCCCCTGGCCTTCGACCTCCACGAGCACGCCAGCATCCTCGGCCTCGCCTTCGGCCTCTTCCACGCCCTCATCCTGCTCGGTGACCGCTATGCCAGCTACAGCCTCGCGCAGATCCTCGTCCCCTTCGCCAGCGGCGGGGCACTCGCCGGCTGGGTGGGGCTCGGCCAGGTGGGCCTCTACCTGATGGGCGTCGTCGGGCTGAGCTTCTACGTCCGCCCGCTGATCGGGTGGGCCGGCTGGCGCCTGATCCACTTCCTCAGCTTCGCGACCTTCGGGCTCGCCCTGCTCCACGGGGTGATGACCGGGAGCGATACGGGCTCGCCCTTGGCCCAGGCCATCTACTGGCTCAGCGGCGGCAGCCTGCTCTTCCTCACCGTCTACCGCGTGCTGACGAGCGTGGTGAAGCAGGCGCCCGCCGAGGCGGCCTCCACAGGCGCACACCAGGATACCCAGACTATCCAGGCATAGGCCGAGGTCACGATGCAGACGCTCCACTTCAACGCCATGGGCTGCCAGATGCTCGCCGCCCTCGACGCCGAGGGGCCGCGCGCCGCCGAGCGCCTGCGTCGCGTGCCGGGCTGGTTCGCCGCCTGGGAGCGCCGCCTGAGCCGCTTCCGCCCCGACAGCGAGCTGTCCCGGCTGAGCCGCTCGGGTGGGGCGCCCGCTCGGGTGAGCCCCGCCCTGGCCGAGGCCCTCGGCGCAGCACTTGACGCCGCGCGCCTGAGCGGCGGCCTGGCCACCCCGACGGTGCTGCCCGCCCTGGAGGCCGCCGGCTACGACCGCCCCTTCGCCGAGCTGGCCCCCGAGGCCGCCAGGCGGAGGCGCGCACCCCTCGCCCCCGCCGACTGGCGCCAGCTTCAGCTCGACCCGGCGGCGCGCACGGTCGAGCTCCCTGCGGGTGTTCGGCTCGACCTCGGCGGGACGGCCAAGGGCTGGGCCGCGGCCGAAGCAGCCCGCCGTTTGAGCGGCGCGGGCCCGGCCCTCATCGACGCCGGCGGCGACATCGCCGTCAGCGGCCCCATGGCCGACGGCGGGCCCTGGCCGATCGCCATCGCGAGTCCGTTCGGCGAGGGGGAGGGTCCGCTGGGCGTGCTCCAGCTCGCCGCAGGAGCCGTCGCCACCTCGGGGCGCGACTACCGCCGCTGGCGCCAGGGCGGCGAGGAGCGCCACCACCTGATCGACCCGCGCACGGGGCGGCCCGCCGACACCGACGTGCTCGCGGCCACCGTCGTCGCCGGCGACGCCGTCAGCGCCGAGGCGGCGGCCAAGACCGCGCTGATCCTCGGGAGCCGCGCCGGGATGGCATGGATCGAGGCGCGGCCCGGGCTCGCCGCCCTGCTGGCCCTCGCCGACGGGCGCGTGCTCCACAGCCGCCGCCTGGCCCACATCCTCGCCCCGCCGGAGCCAATATGGTCGCGCTGAGCGGCCGGCGGTGCACGCGTGAGCTCCAAGCTTCTTCCAATCTTCATGGTGTATGCTACGGGGCGAGGAGGAAGTATGCGCGTCCTGCTGATCGAGGATGACCAGCGCCTGGCCCGCCTGGTCGCACGCGTCCTGGCCGACGAGCACTACCAGGTCGATATAGCCCACGACGGCGAGACCGGGCTCGACCTCGCGCTGCGCGGGGTCTACGAGGTGGCGGTGGTCGACTGGATGCTCCCGGGCCGCGACGGGCCGAGCATCTGTCGGGCCGTGCGCGCGGCCCGTCTGCCTACCGCCCTGCTCCTGCTCACCGCCCGCGGCCAGGTCGAGGATAAAGTGACTGGCTTCGAGAGCGGCGCCGACGACTACCTGGTTAAGCCCTTCGCGTTTGAGGAGCTGCTCGCCCGTGTGCGCGCCCTGGGCCGCCGCTTCTCGCTCACCGCCATCGACAGCAACGAGCTGCGCGCTGGCGAGCTCGTGCTCGACCTGCGCGGCCACGTCGCCCGCCGTGGTGCGCGCTCCCTCGACCTCTCGCCAACCGAGTGGAACCTGCTGGAGTATCTGCTGCGCAACCGCGGGCAGACTCTTACCCGCCAGCAGATCCTCGACTACGTCTGGTCCTACGAGCATGACGTGCAGCCCCAGATGGTCGACGTCTACGTCTCCTACCTGCGCCGCAAGCTGAACGAGCCGGGCGAGGCCGACCCGATCCGCACCGTGCGCGGGGTGGGCTACCGCCTGGAGGCCGGTGATGTTTAGGGGCCTGCGCCTGCGCCTGACCCTGCTCTACGCCCTGGCCGCCCTGGCTCTGGTGAGCCTCGTGGGCGGAGGGGGCTACCTCGTCGTGGCGCGCTACTTCCGCGATGTGACCGACCTGGCGCTCCAGCACAAGATGGCCCACGAGTTCCACGCTCTCGCGGCTCCGATCCCGGCAGAGCTCGCCCCCGCCGACCGCGACTGGTCGATCGTCCGCGGCGAGGTTGGCCTCATCCCCCAGCCCGGCGCCGCCAGGGACCTCTCCGAGGACGAGGCGGTGGCGCGTGCCGCGGCCGTCAGGAGCGGTGACCAGCCGACACGGGTCGAGCTGCGCGAGCGCGACGATCGGGAGGTTTATGAGGTGCGCTTCGCGAGCGGCGCGCGCGTCGTCGTCGACCGGGCCAGCGGCGCCATCCTCGCCAACGAGGACCACGAGCGTGACGAGGACGAGGAACACGCGGAGAGCCGTGAGCCAACCACTGGCTCGTCGGTGGCGCCGACCCCTCCAGGGACCGCAGGCACGCCCCTCGCCTACGACGCCGAGCTGGCCGCGATCGTCGTGCTGCCCCTCGATCCGAACGGGCAGGTGCTCTTCGCCCCCAGCGCGGCGGCCGTGCCGCTCGCGCCCGATGTGAACGCCTTGCAGGCGGCCCTCGCCACGGGCAACGATCTGCGCACTGTCACCCTGGCCGACGGCCGCCGCGTGCGCTTACTGACCTACCGCCTCACCCGCAACGATGGCCCCGCAGCCCTCCAGCTCGGCCGCGTGCTCGGCGACCAGGAGCAGGTGCTCGGCCAGCTCACCTTCGGGCTGCTCCTGCTGGGGAGCCTGAGCATGGTCCTCGTGGGCATTGCGAGCTGGTGGCTGGCGGGCAGGGCCCTCCGCCCGGCCCAGGAGGCCTGGGAGCGCCAGCAGCGCTTCATCGCCAGCGCCAGCCACGAGCTGCGCACGCCGCTCACCCTGATCCGCGCCAGCGCCGAGGTCGCCCTGCGCGGGGTGGAGCCGGGCAATGCCGACCAGCGCGAGCTGCTCGGCGATGTGCTCGCCGAGAGCGACCATATGCGCCGGCTGGTCGACGATCTGCTGACCCTCTCACGGCTCGATAGCGGCCGCATGCCGCTCGCCCTGGCACCGGTGGAGCTGCCACTGCTGCTGGCCGAGCTCCAGCGCCAGGTCGCCCGGCTCGGGGACGAGCGCGGGGTGACGGTCGCCGTCGGGGAGGTGGCGGGCGTCGTGATCGCCGACCCGGAGCGGCTGCGCCAGGTGCTGCTCATCCTGCTCGACAACGCGCTCCGGCACACGCCAGTGGGCGGGCAGGTGCAGCTGACGGCGATGCTGGAGGGCCGGATCGTGCGGCTGGAGGTCAAGGACACGGGCTGCGGGATTGCCCCTGAGCATTTGCCCCACATCTTCGAGCGCTTCTACCGGGCCGATCTGGCCCGCGGCCGCGAGAGCGGCAACGCCGGCCTGGGGCTCGCCATCGCCAAGGGGCTGGTGGAGGCGATGGGCGGCCGGATCGGGGCGACGAGTACGCCCGGCCGCGGGACGACGGTCTGGCTGAGTCTCCCCGCCGCGTGAGGCCGAGTGTAGACTGCAGTGCTTACGTCCCCGGTCGAGCCACGGGCACCTCGGGGCGGTCGAGCCCGGTGTCCTCCCAGGAGCGCTGGTCATCCAGCGGCTCGAGGTGAGTGAAGACCGTGCTGTTCGGGATGGCGCCGCGGATCTCGCCCTCAATCCCTTCCAGGAGCACGTGGCCCTCGCGGATCGTCCAGTCGCCGGGGGCGAGCACGTGGAAGGAGATGAAGCGCCGCATACCCGCCTGGCGCGTCCGCACGGCGTGAAACGCGATACCCAGCGTCGTCTGCTGGTGCCGCTCGAGGATCGCTTGGAGGGCTCCTTGCTCCTCGGCGGAGATGGCGCTGTCGAGAAGCCCCATCCCCGAGCGACCGATCAGCTGGATGCCCGTCCAGACGATGTTGGCCGCCACGGCAAGGGCGATCAGCGGGTCGAGGATGAGCCAGCCGGTCAGGGCCACCAGGCCCACGCCGACCAGCACGCCGGCAGAGGTCCAGACGTCGGTCATCAAGTGGTGGGCGTCGGCCTCGAGCGTGATCGAGTGGTGGCGCTTGCCGGCGCGCAGGATCACCTGGGCCGCCCCCAGGTTGACCAGCGAGGCGACGACCGAGATCGCCAGCCCGAGCCCGGGCTGCTCGATCGGCTGCGGGTCCCATAGCCGGCCCCAGGCCGCCCAGGCGATGCTGCCCGCGGCGACGAGAATCAGCACGCCCTCGACGACGCTGGAGAAGTACTCGGCCTTGGTGTGGCCGAAGGCGTGCTGCTCGTCAGGCGGGCGCGCCGCGATGGTGAGCATGGCCAGGGCCATCAGGGCGGCGGCCAGATTGACGCCGGACTCGAGGGCGTCGGAGAGCAGGCCGACCGAGCCGGTGAGCAGGTAGGCCGCGGCCTTCAGGCCGATGGTGATCACGGCGGCACCGATCGAGAGCCAGGCGTAGCGCCGCAGGTCTGGTCGCTCTATCACGGTCGCTCCAGTCTTCTAGTATGCCTCACCCGACCTACTCGTGGCCGGTGGTGTGGCAGCGCACACAGTCATCGATGTTCCCGCCGATGCCCTCCTCGCGGTGCTCAGCGAGGGTCGCCGCCTGCGGGTGGGCGTGGCAGTTGTAGCAGGTGTAGACCGTGTACTGCTGCGGGTTGGTGTGGCAGGTCGCGCAGGGGATCTGCCCCTCGCCGCCGTGGGTCAGCGGGAAGGTATGCTCAAACGTGGCCCCCTCCCAGCGCGCTGTGCTGTGGCAGCTCGTACAGTCGGTGCCGAACTGGCCGAGGTGAACCTGCGGCTCGGCGTGGCAGGCGACGCAGGTGCTCGGCGTGCCCTTGAAGACATGGTTGCTGTGACAGCTCGCGCAGGGTGCGGACGTGTGGGCGCCGGTGAGCGGGAACGCGGCCAGGCTATGGTCGAAGGTGACCTGCTCCCAGCCGGCGGACGTGTGGCAGCTCGCGCAGTCGGCGCCGTACACACCCTGGTGGATGTCGTCGGTCTGGTGGCAGCCCACGCAGGTAGTGGCCAGGCCGTCGAAGCCCGCAGGCTCGCGGGCCTGGCCGTGGCAGCTCGCGCAGCTCGTCTCGCCGTGCTTGCCGTCGAGCGGGACGGCGAGCACGCTGTGGTCGAAGCCGCTGTAGCGGTCCACGCCGTCGTGGCAGCCCAGGCAGCCCGTGCCGAAGTCGGCGATGTGGGCGACCACGAACTCCGCCTGATCGTTTGTGTGGCAGTCCACGCACGTAGCCCCGTCGAAAACATAGGCGTTGGCAGGGCGCGGGCTCGCGGCGAGGGCTGTGTGGCAGTCCGCGCAGCCGAAGGCGCGCCCGTCGCTCGTCTGCCCGTGGGCCGCCAGCACGAAGCCGAGGGCTTCATGGGGGAACGTCGCCAGGTCCATCTCGGTGAGCGCGGCCTGGGGGCCGCCGTGCTCGGTGTGGCAGCCCAGGCAGGCGGCCCCGTCGCTCAGGGCGCCATGGAGTGTGTCGGGGCTGGCGAGCTGGGCCTGCACGTCGGTGTGGCAGTCGAGGCAGCGCCCGGCCATCCCACGGTCGTCAAGGGGGCTGGCGTGACAGCTCGCACAGTCGCCGCCGAGGGCCGCGTGGGATGTCACACCCCCGAGCATGACCCCCTGGCGCTCCTCGGCGCTGAGGGGACCCGGGCTGAACATGCTCCCGCCGCCGGCGAGCCAGGCGAGGGCTACGGCGGCCACGGCGATCAGACCGGCGGCGAAGCCGAAGGGGGTGAGACAGCCGAGACGGCGCATGGCCAGCCTCCTCAGCGGAGAAGCGTCGCGTAGTAGAGCGCGGCGCCGATGTGCACGAACGCCAGGACGAACAGCGCCACCCCGAGCGGGATGTGGACGGTGTGCCAGAGGGCTAGCAGCTGCCGCGCGGCGGCCAACGACTCGGCCTGCCGCAGCAGCCGCTGGCGCTCGGCCAACGCCCGGCGCAGCTCGGTGACCGTGGCCTGATCCACCACCCCGAGGGCCGCGAGAACCCGCCGCTGCTCGGCACGGTCGCGCCAGGCCAGGAGCGGACGGGCGAGCACGGTCGCCAGCGGGCCGCCAGGGAGACTGGCGGGTGTGAGCAGCAGGCTCGTGACCGATACCGCACTGGGCGACGAGCCCGGCCGCGCCAGGATCTCCAGCCGGGCGGCGCTCGCGGCGAGCTGTGCCTCCAGCTCGGCCAGCGACAGCTCGGCGCCGTCCAGCGTGCGCGGGATGGCGGTGTAGACATAGCGGCCCACGAAGCCGCTCAGCACGACCACGGCGGTGAGCAGGCTCAGCACGCCAGCCAGCCCGTTGAAGCGCCAGGTGGTGTGGAGCAGCACCATGTACGAGCCGACAATGCCCATCACGATGTGCCACTGCAGCCAGCTGCTCAGCCGCCCGAAGACCCGCCCGTGCGCCCGTTTGCGCAGCGAGTAGAGCGTCTCGGTGGCGAGCATTAGCAGGAAGCCGACGACCCCCAGGCTATGCCCGAAGAGGGCGCCGGGGGCGGTGTCGAGGCCGCGCATCGCCCAGACGTAGAGCGCGGTCACGGCACCCACGCCGACGACGGCGATCTCCAGCTCGTAGGTGGCGTGGCGGGGCGGGCGCCCGCCCCGCGGTGTGAGCAGCTCACGGGTTGTCTGCATGGCTGCGCTCCCACTCGGCGGAGAACTCGGCGATGGTCGGCACCACCTGAGCACCTTCGACCAGGAGGGCGCTCCGGATGGGCGTAATGTCGGCGCGCCCGGCGATCAGGCGCTGGAGTGGCCGGGAGAGGCTCTGGTCGCCCATCACCAGGGCGCCCGCGATGGTGCGCTCGCCAAGCGCAAGCCGCACCCGGTTGACGGCGTGCCGCTCGACCACCACCCAGGCGGCTCCTGGTACACGCCAGGTCTCGCTGTCGCCGCGGGCGATCGCCACCAGGTCGGCGTCGGCGCCGCCCCCGACCGCCCCGATGATCGTCGTCGGGATGCCGGCCAGCAGGGTGACGTTCTGCGCCACGCTGCGGCGGTAGGGCGTGGGCGTGCCGGCCATCGTCGCGGCGGCAGCCGTGCCGTGGGCGCGGGCGGTTGGCCAGAGCGTGTCGAG
>JBDLTZ010000220.1:0-25430 GCA_039805565.1 Chloroflexota bacterium
ACTCCCATCACCATGTCCGGCGGCAAGCTCCAGGTTCCCGCCGATCCCATCATTCCCTTCATCGAGGGCGACGGCACCGGGCCCGACATCTGGCGGGCGTCGGTGCGGGTCTTCGACGCGGCCGTCGCCAAGGCCTACAAGGGCGAGCGGAAGATCGTCTGGCACGAGGTGCTCGCCGGCGAGAAGGCCTTCAACAAGACCGGCAACTGGCTCCCTGAAGAGACGCTGACCGCCTTCCGCCAGTACCTCGTCGGTATCAAGGGCCCGCTCACGACCCCCATCGGCGGCGGCATCCGCTCGCTGAACGTCGCGCTCCGCCAGATGCTCGACCTCTACGTCTGCCTCCGCCCCGTCCGCTGGTTCACGGGTGTGCCTTCGCCCGTCAAGAAGCCGCAGGACTGCAACATGGTGATCTTCCGCGAGAACACCGAGGACATCTACGCCGGTATCGAGTACGCGGCCGGCACTGCCGAGGCGGAGAAGGTGCTGTCGTTCCTGCGCGAGGCGTTCGCGAAGGACTTCGGCAAGATTCGCTTCGGCACGGGCGAGAAGGCCGCCGAGTGGATGAAGTTGCTGGGCGCGGGCGAGGACGGCTCGGTGGAGGTCGGCGTCGGCATCAAGCCGGTGAGCCGGCTCGGCACCGAGCGGCTGGTGGCGGCGGCCATCCAGTACGCGATCACGCACAAGCGCAAGAGCGTGACGTTCGTCCACAAGGGGAACATCATGAAGTTCACCGAGGGCGCGTTCCGCGACTGGGGCTATGAGCTGGCGGAGCGGGCGTTCGGCGAGCATGTGTACACCTGGGCCGAGTGGGAGCGGGCCAAGGCGGCGCGCGGCGAGGCGGCGGCGAACGCGGAGCAGAAGGCGGCCCTGGCGGCGGGCAAGGTCCTGGTGAAGGACGCGATCGCCGACATCACGCTGCAGCAGGTGCTGACGCGCCCCGAGGACTTCGACGTCATCGCGACGCTGAACCTGAACGGGGACTACCTGTCGGACGCGCTGGCGGCGCAGGTGGGCGGCATCGGCATCGCGCCAGGTGGTAACATCAACTATATCACCGGCCACGCGATCTTCGAGGCCACGCACGGCACGGCGCCGAAGTACGCGAACCAGGACAAGGTCAACCCCGGCTCGGTGATCCTGAGCGGAGACATGATGCTGCGCTACCTGGGGTGGACCGAGGCGGCCGACCTGATCATCTCCTCGCTCGAGAAGACGATCGACCAGAAGGTGGTGACGTATGACTTCGCGCGCCTGATGAGCGGCGCGAAGGAGGTCAAGACGTCGGAGTTCGCGGACGCGATGATTGCGAATATGTAGGTTGTTCTCTGGGGGAGAGCCCTGCTCTCCCCTAGACCCCCTCTCGCCCCGGATCCGCTCTCGCCCCAGACCCCGGAGTGAGGATAGCGCCCCAGACCCGCTCTCGCCCCAGACCTGCTCTCGCCCGGACCCCTCTCACGGGCCCCAGCCGCGCTCCTCGACAAGCTGGAAGATATCGGTGTCGCTGATGATCCCCACGACGCGCCCGTGCTCGCGGACGGCGGCGCGGCGGATGTTGCTGTCGATCATCAGCTTGCTGCACTCGCGGAGGCTCATCTCGGGCGCGACTGAGACGACCGGGCTAGTGGCGAGCTCGGCGACGCGCACCTCCTCGGGGTTGCGGTCGGCGCCGACGATCTTGGCCAGGACGTCGCGCATGGTCATGATGCCCCACTCGCCGCTGCCGCCGGGCTCGACGAGGACGCTGGTGATACCGTGCTGGCGCATGACCTGGGTGGCCTCGGCGACACTCGTGCCCACAGCGACGGTGATCACGCGGCGGGTCATGATCTCGCCCACGGTGTAGGGGCGCGCAGGCGTCGGCTCGGTCTGCGCGCCCATGCGCCGGCGCAGCGGCTCGGTGTACTGCTCCAGCGCGTACATCGCGACGCTGACGGAGCGCCGGTCGACGCGAGCGGCGGCGGTCTCCAGGGTGCCCTCGAGGAATGTCACTAGCACGTACGCCTCGCCCGACACGCGCACGTCGTCGAGCAGCTCGACGGTGGCGCCGTTGAATCGCCCTCGCACTGTCTGCATCGTTTTCTCCTTTTTGGGGAGACATTGCCTCCCCAAGCCCCACCCTTGGGCGGCGCCTCGCCAACCTTTCTCCAAGTGTAGCGAGGGGAGATACAGATGAAGACTAGCCGCGGAGGTCGATCTGGCCGTGCTGGGCGTTGATGAGGAAGGTGGCGGCGCGCTCGAAGTACTCGACGAGGGCCTGGCGGGCGGGCTCAGGGAAGCCGGCCTCGTCTACGGCGGCGAGCATGTGACCAACCCAGGCGTCGCGCTCGACCTGGCCGATGGTGAAGGGCAGGTGGCGGGCGCGCAGGCGCGGGTGGCCGCGGAGCTGGTTGTAGCGCTGCGGCCCACCGAAGTACTGGGTGATGAAGAGGAACTGGTGCTCCTTGCCCGGCCCGAGGTCCTCGGGGAACATCGGGCGGAGCACAGGGTCCTGCTCGACGCGGGCGTAGAAGGCGTCGACGAGTCGGCGGAAGGGGGCATCGCCGCCGGCGAGCTCGTAGATGGTTGTGTGTGTCATGGAGGATATTGTAATGCAATCCTGCCGGATTGCAGTGGTGCGGCGAGCGTTGTTTTCGGGCTGCGCCCCGGAGCACTGCTAAGAGCGCAGCCCAGACCTCGATTGCGGCTACGAGCGCTCGACGATCAGGTCGCCGGAGCTGTGGAGCGCGTAGACGAGGCCGCACACATTGCGCTGCTCGTTGAGGTACCACTTGCGGAGCTCGAGCAGGATCTCGCCGACAGAGCGCTCGCCCTTGGCGAGCTCCTCGATGAACTTGCGGGCGAACTCGGCGCCGAAGTTGACGGGGGTGTTGACCTCGGTGCCGATCGCGCCGCGGGCGCCGCGGGCGATGAAGTAGGGCAGCAGACCGGCGTACTGCTCAGGGCTGAGCTCGGCGCCCTGGCAGGCGTTGAGGAACACGAACGGTGCGCTCTTGAGGCGGGGGCGGCCGGTGTGCGCCTCGTCCTTGAGCTCCTCGAGCGTGATCTTGCCGCCGTTGGTCACGGTGATGTACGAGGCGTCCACGCCGGCGCGGGCGCCGGTCTTGCCCTGCTCGCCAGGGAGCATGCTCTCGGCGTGACAGTAGAAGTAGATGAATGGCGGGGCGTCGGTGCCGCCGAGGAGCTCGAAGACCTCGTCCTTGGTCTCGATGATCTGGGGGGTGACAGTGGGCAGGGAGCTGAGGAAGGCCTTCTGATCGCCGACGACCGAGACCTTGAACTGGCCGTCGATGCTGCTGTCGCAGATGAAGGCCATGGGCAGACGGCCGCCTGCGGCTGGGAGGGCGGGGCTGAAGCTGGTGATATCGCCGCGGCGGTACTCGGGGAGGTACTGGATGATGTGCTTGAAGCCCCAGAACCCCTCGGGCGCGGGCGGGTTGATCTCCTCGCGGTCGTAGAGCATGGCCCAGGGGAAGTTGAAGCGGTCGGCGACCACCTGGACGGAGAGCTCGTGCCGCTGGGAGAGCTCGCGGATGAGCTGGCCCATCTCGGCGACGTCGGCGCCGCCCTCGCCATTCTCGAAGATGCTGCGGAACATGCGGCGGCCGACTCCGGCCAGGATCTTGAGCGACTTCTGGTGCTCGGCCTCGGCCACTTTGGTGTCGGGCTCGAGGTAGGGCCACTTGGTCTGGGTGGCCTCGTCCTTGCGCATCACGATCTGGTTGAGGAAGTCGTTGCGGATGTTGGCGAGGCTGTCGATCAGGGTCTGCGGCTCGATGGTGACGATGGCGCGCTTGACCACCGGGCCCTGGAGGATGAACTCGTAGCCCTTGGTCTGGCGCACGATCACCAGGCTGACGCGGTCCTTGCCCGCGAGGGTGCGCCGCGCGATGGCGCTGCCCAGGTCAATGCCCGTCTGCTGGGTGGTGATGGCGCCGGGGAGGGTGCCGGGGCGGGCCTGCTCGAGCTTGTCGGTGACGGTGAAGGTGAGGCTGAACTCCTGGAACAGCTCGTTGTGGGTGTAGAGGAGCGCCTTGACGGTGCGCTTGCCGGTCTGCTTGGGGGTGATGCTGAAGGTGACGCGGTTGAGCGACGGGCCGCTCTTGCGGAGGTAGAGCGTGGCGTTCTTGCGGCCGTAGATGTCGAACTCGCTCTTGTCCACCGAGAGCTCGACGAGCAGCTCGATCGTCTCGTCCTCCTGCATGGTAGCGGCGAGGGTCTCGATGTTGCCGCCGGTCACGAGGGAGGTAGCGCGCGGGGCGTCGATATCGAACTTGAGCTCATAGGGTGCGCTGAGGAGCAGCGGCTCGTCCTTGGCGATCACGCGCCATGTGGCGGAGCGGGTGCCGGCGGTCTCCGCGCCCTCGATCCAGCCGTTGATCGTGCGGGGCTGGGACGCGGCGGGCTGTGGCGCCCCACCGCCGCCCTGGTTGAGGACAGGGGGCTTGTCATCAATGCCGAACATCGGCGGCTCGTCGCCTGCGGTGGCCTCCTCGGCGAGGAAGGCCGGGGTCCGCTGGAAGGGGTCGCCGGGCAGGCCGGAGCCAGCGAGGATCTCCTGGAGGTAGAGACCGAGCACCTGGCCGCCGCGGAGAATCACCAGTCGGAAGGCGGGGTGGGCGTCGCGCAGCGCACGGCCCTGGGACATGGTGGTGTCGTTCTGCTCGACGGCCTGGACCGGCGCGAAGCGGTCTGTGAGGGCGGAGGCGCGGAGCCACTTGCCGCCGACGTCCACCTCGGCGGCGGGGTCGATCTGGCCGAGGAGGGCGGGCAAGTCCGCGATGCGCATGTCGGTGATGTCGCGGCCGGAGGCGATGGCAAGAAGCTCGACCTCGATCCAGCGCGGCACGAGGAACTGGCGGCCGCGCAGGGGCAGGACAACGTAGGTGTAGGCGCGGCTGGAGCGCTTGCTGGGCAGGGCGGCGAGGGCGTCGCGGACGGTGGCGTCGGCGTCGAGCAGGACGAAGGCTGGAGAGCCGTCGGGGTTGGTGATCTTGATATCGTCGCTCGGGAACGGCATGGGCACCCCTCCATATAGCAGAGCGCGGGTTCATGGAAGGCTCGGGCGGGCCTGTGCGGCGGGGGGCGGCGGGGGCGGTGCGGGTGGCCGCGGGGCGATACTAGCACGCGCGCAGCGCGCGAGTCAAGTGCCGGGCGGCACGGGCGTTGCTACCCGCCTGGTGGGTTTCTGAGGGCGAGAAGAAAGGACGCGGCAATGGCGCGGACAATCGTTGCGACGTTTGGCGAGCGACGGGCGGCGGAGGGCGCGGCGGATGAGCTCGTGCGCGCGGGGGTGCCGCAGGCGGACCTGCGCCTCGGCGGCCGGTCGCTCGAGGTTGCGACCGACGCGATCCTGGGGAGCGCGGTGTACGACATCCTGCAGCGCTACGGCGCGGGGGCGATCGAGGTCCGGCGCGAGGCGGACCACCTGACGGGCTGGGAGCGGATGGACCCGTCGAACGACCCGCCGCTGCGGGAGCGGGCGCAGGGTGACGAGTCCCACGACCTCTCCTGAGCCCCGCCGCGGCTCATCGGCCACGGCGGGGTTGGGCCCGCGCTGGGCCGGCTACTGCTGCTCGACGGAGACCTCGACACCGGAGCCGCCATTGAGGGGGGCGATGGTGACGGCGGCGCGGCGGCCGGGGCGCTCGAACTGGAGCCGAACGGCGTCGCCCTGCTCGGCTATCGGGAGGACGGCAGCCCAGCCCGCGGCGGCCATGTCGGTCTGGTAGAGCTCACGGACGGCGGCGGGGGTGAGCTGGGTGGTGTAGACCACGCGTGAGCTGGAGGTGAAGATCGTGGTGCTACCCGGGGGCACGGGGATATCGGCCGGGGCCTGGCCGACGCCCTGGGTGGCAAAGGCCTCGGCGGTGGCACGCGCGCCGCCCTCGAGGGCCGGCAGGGTGGTGGCGAAGGCCTCGGCGGTCTGCTGGAGGCCGCTGGCCTGGAGCGTGGGCAGCAGCGCCTCGAAGGTGGGGAGGACTGCCTGGAGGGTGGGAGCGGCGGCCTGGAGGGTGGGGGCCAGGGCCTCGGCGGTCTGGCGCAGCTGGCCGGCCTGGGCCTGCACCGTGGGCGCCATGGCCTGGACCGTCTGGGCGGCGGCCTGGAAGGTGGGGGCGGCGGCCTGAAGCTCAGCCGCCTGAGTGGCGACGGCCTGGCCGGTCTGGGCGGCCTCCTGGAGGGCGCCGCAGGCGGCGGACGACAGAGCGGCGAAGGCCGCGGCGACGGCAAGGGCAAGGGCGGGACGAAGTCTCACGGCATTCTCCTCACTAGGGTGGTGTGAGGGGAGTATAGCACGCGGGGGTGAGGAGCTGGATGCCCTCACCCCCGGCCCTCTCTCCCGGCGCAGGGAGAGGGGGAGATTGACCGTCTGTCGCTACACCGCAGTGCTATCGGCGACGATCAGGCCGTAGTTGCCATCCTCGCGGCGGTAGAGCACGTTGACCTGGCTGGTCTCGGCGTCGCGGAAGACGAAGAAGCTGTGGCCGAGGAGCTCCATCTGCTCGACGGCCTCGTCGCTGAACATCGGCTTGATCTGGAACTCCTTGGTGCGAACGATGCGGGGCACGGGCTCCTCCATCACCGAGGGCGGAGGCGCGGCGCTGTTCTCCTCGAACACGATGGCCGGCTCGATGAACTGACCACCCTGGCGGCGGAGCTTGCCGCGCCGCCAGTGCTTGTCCTTATAGCGCCCGATCTGGCGCTGGAGCGTCGCGAGAACCTCATCGATCGCCACATAGAGCTCGGGCGCGCGCTGGTCGGCGCGGAGCAGGACCCCGTGGTCACCGACGATGGTGGCCTGGACGCGCACCATGTCCTCACTGCGGCGCTGCTCCTCAGATATCTCGACGGTGACCTTGCTGATGCGGTCGAGGTGACGCTCCAGCTTGGAGAGCTTCTCCTCGATGTGGCTGCGTTGGCGGTCTGTCACTTTCCCGTTGCGGCTCTTGACGATCAGTTCCATGGTCGTCCTCCTGTGGTTCTGCCCACGGCCGCCGCGCGGCTCCAATGCCGGGGTATCGGCGGGGCGGGCAGACACTGCCTGACGCGCGGCGCACGAGCGATGCCTGGCAGATGCACGAAGCCCTCGCCCGCGACGTGCGCGAGTGAGGGCCTCTTCTGCTAGCGGGCGATGATCCCGCGATGCGCCTGGTAGCTGTGCTGGCTGCAAACGGCTTGTGTCACGTTTGGCGCCCTTCTCAGCGTGCCGGGGCTGCGTATATGCAGATGCCCCGCGCGTTGTGTCTACGATTGTACTACGGCGCGGGCGGTGGATCAAGGCCGTGGCGTGCAGGGTTCTTAACTTGGTCTTGCCGCAGGTTACGCCTGCGCCACAGTATGGGGAGAAGATGTTCTCAGGGAGGGCTTGTCCCTTCCAGGCCCTTCTGGCGCTGTTTCGGTACGGATGCTCCTAGCTCCCTACGTCGGGGGTGCCGCGGCCCACAGCCGTGCCGCCGCCGCCGCCGTAGAGCTCGTCCGAGCTGTGCGGCGTCTGGGCCCTGGCGTAGTCGTCGGCCAGCTCGCGCAGCAGGTCATCGCGCTGGTCGTAGAGGCGCTTGAGCGGCCTGGGGCCGGCGGCCTCGAGGGCGTAGGCGGCCAGGATGGGCAGCACGATGGTGCTGTCGGCATAGCAGACGATCGTGTCGGGGAGCTGGTCCGGGTCAACCTTGCCCCAGGTCATGGCCTCGGAGGGGGTGGCGCCGGAGAGACCGCCGGTGTCGGGGCGGGCGTCGGTGAACTGCATGAAGTAGTCGTGGCCCTTCTCGGAGATGCCCATGATCTCCTGGAGCTGCGGTTCGGTCTGGAGGATGAAGTTTTTGGGGCTGCCGCCGCCGAAGATCACGACCGCGCTCTTGCCGCCGCTCTTCTTGGCGCGGTGGACGATGGCGGTGGTCTCGTTGACGTCGCGCTCGACGTCGAAGCGCAGCTGGTTGCCGGAGAGGGCCATGGCGGCCACGTTCATGCCGATGGTCGAGTCGCCGGGGCTGGAGGTGTAGAGCGGCACGCCGGCCTCGTAGGCGGCGGTGAGCAGCGAGACGTACTCGGTGCCGAGGGCCTTCTCGCGGGCCTGGGTGTAGCGGCCGAGCAGGTAGTGGAGCTCGGCGGTGCTCATGGTGCGCTGGAACTCAGGGCCGGCGATGCACTGGCGCAGGAACTCGTCGCTCTTGAGGAGCACGTCCTGGTCAAAGAGGATGTCGTAGATGCGGATGATGCTGCGCTCGCGCAGGTCGAGGTCGTTCACGTTCGGGCTGGTGCCGAAGAGCTCGAAGCCGAGCGAGCGGTGCATGTCGTGGTACAGGTTGGCGCCGGTGCTGACGACCCAGTCCACCAGGCCGGCGCGGATGAGCGGCACGATCGAGGCGGTGCCGAGGCCGGTGGGGGTGAGCGCGCCCGAGAGGGTCACGCCGATGGTCACGTCGGGCTGGGCGAGCTTGCGGGCGAAGAGCTGGCACGCCTCGCGCAGGCGGGCGGCGTTATAGGCGTAGAGGTGCTTGTCTACCAGGTCGCGCACGCTCAGCCCCGGCCCGATCGGCGTGGGGTCGAGCTTGACTCCATAGGCCATTCCTGCTTCCTCCTCTATCTCTGCTGTCTCTGTATGCTGCCCGCGGTGCGGGGCGATCAGCGGTCGGTCGATGTGGGCCATTGTAGCACAGGGCCGCGTGCCGGCTCCGGTAGCACGCCTCTTGCATAGGCTCCCAGCGACGGAGAAACGAGGTGAGACGGCGGTGGTTGCAGAGATGGACGTACGGCACTACCGGGCCCAGGTTGGCCCGTCAGAGATATACTACGAGGTCGCCGGCCGCGGCGCGCCCCTGGTGCTCATCCACGGCCTCTCCGGGTCAGGGCGCTGGTGGGGGGGCAACACGGCCTTTCTGGCGCGACGCTATCGCGTGCACACGGTGGACCTGGTGGGGTTCGGGCGGAGCCGCTGCGGTCAGCCGTTCACGCTGGGCGATGCGGCGGCGACGGTCGCGGCCTGGATGCAGCAGATCGGGATCGGCCCGGCGCACGTGATTGGCCACTCGATGGGCGGGCACATCGCGGCGGAGCTGGCGGCCGACCACCCGGATCTGGTCCGGCGGCTGATGCTGGTGGACGCGGCGGCCATTCCCTTCGATTTCGGCTGCGTCCCGGGGCCGCTCGACGCCCTGCGCGGTCTGACGCGCGTCTCGCCTGGGTTCCTGGGGCTGCTGCTGACGGATGCGGCTAGCGCCGGGCTGCCCACGATCGCGCGGGCGGCGCTGGACCTGCTCGCGGCGGATATCCGGCCGAAGCTGAGGTGGATCCGAGCGGCGACGCTGGTGGTGTGGGGCGAGCAGGACCTGCTGGTGCCGCTGCGCCTGGGGCGAGCGCTGGCGCGCAGCATCCCCGGGGCGCGCTTGGCGGTGTTCCCGGGGACGGGGCACAGTCCGATGATCGAGCGGCCGGAGACCTTCAACGGCGTGGCGGCTAACTTCCTGCGCGCCGGCGTGATCTCCTCGGACCCGCCCCGCACGCGGCGGGTGGCCGTGCGGGCTGTGGTATCATCGTAGGTGTGAAGACAGGGGCGCGAGGGCCCGGCGCGCGAGAGCGCTTCGTGCCCTCGCGCTTCGCGTGTCAGGCACACTGAAGAGGAGAGCGAGATGCCGCAGTTCCGCGTCGGGGTGCAGCTGCACCCCCAGCACACCACCTATGAGTCATTCGCCACGGCGGTGCGTCAAGTCGAGGCCCTGGGCGTGGACACGATCTGGAACTGGGACCACTTCTTCCCGCTGTACGGGGACCGGGACGGCCTGCACTTCGAGGGCTGGACGACGCTCACGGCGATGGCGACGCTGACGACGCGCGCCGAGGTGGGCTGCCTGGTGCTCTGCAACAGCTACCGCAACCCGCAGCTGCTGGCCGACATGAGCCGCACCCTGGATCACGTGAGCGGCGGGCGCTACATCCTGGGCATCGGCGCGGGCTGGTTCGAGCGCGACTACAGCGAGTACGGCTACGAGTTCGGCACGGCGCCAGACCGGCTGCGCGCGCTCGGGCGGGCGCTGCCGCAGATCGAGGAGCGCCTCGGCAAGCTCAACCCGCAGCCGACGCGCAAGATCCCGGTGCTGATCGGCGGCGGCGGGGAGAAGGTCACGCTGAAGCTCACCGCGCGGCACGCCGACATGTGGAACGGCTTCGGGCCGCCCGAGTCCTACAAGCACAAGAACGGGGTGCTGGACGGCTGGTGCCGTGAGCTGGGGCGGGACCCGGCGGCGATCGAGCGCACGGTGACGGTGGACACGAAGGCGCTGGACAGCCTGGATGCTTTCGTGGACGCGGGCGCCACCCACATCATCATGCAGCTCGGCGAGCCGTGGGACTTCGGCGCGGTGGAGCGGCTGGTGCGGTGGCGGGAGAGGCGCTGAGTGCTGAGTGCTGAGTGCTGGGTGCTGAGTGCTGAGTGCTGAGTATGTTCCTGACTCTTGCGAGCTATAGCAATCCTACGTGAGCTGTACGAGCGTGTCAGCGCAGAGCGGGGTTTGGGCGGGCGCGGCCCCCCAAGGAACGATCCGCCCCAACTTAACTATCCGGCAGGATTGCTCTATGTCAGACTCATCGTTGGAGGCCGGCCCGATCGGCCTGTTCGACAGCGGTGTGGGCGGCGGGACGGTGCTAGCGGAGCTGCGGCGCCTCCTGCCGGCCGAGGACCTGCTGTTCCTGGCGGACCAGGCGCACTGCCCGTACGGGCCGCGCACGCCTGAGGAGGTGCGCGAGCTCTCCGCGAGGTGCACGCGCTGGCTGCTTGGCCGGGGCGCGAAGCTGGTCGTGGTGGCCTGCAACACCGCCAGCGCGGCGGCGCTCCACTGGCTGCGGGCCACGTTTCCTGAGACCCCGTTCGTGGGGATGGTGCCTGCGGTGAAGCCGGCGGTGCGCGAGACGCGCAGCGGCGTGGTGGGGGTGCTGGCGACGCCGGGCACGGTGAACGGCGGCCTGCTACGCGACGTGGTGGCGCAGTGGGCGGGCGGCGCACAGGTGCTGGCCCAGCCCTGCCCCGGCCTGGCCGAGCAGGTCGAGGCGGGCGCATTGGACGACCCGCGCACCGACGCCCTGCTCGAGTCCTACATCGCGCCGCTGACGGGCGCCGGCGCGGACACGCTGGTGCTCGGCTGCACGCACTACCCCTACTTGCTGCCACGGATCCGGCGCATCGCCGGCCCGGGGGTGACGGTGATCGACGCCGCGCCCGCCGTGGCCGCGCAGGCCGGCCGTGTCCTCGGGCAGCGCGGGCTGCTGCACCCCACCGCTGCGCGGCAGGGGGGTGTATACTACGCCACCACGGGCGACCCCGCGCATCTAGCGCTGCTCATCGAGCGCCTCGGCCTACCGCCCGGGAGTGTTGAGCGCGCCGCGGTATAGCGCTGCGCGGCGCGGGCAATCGACAGCGAACTGCAATCGTCGCGCCCTGTGTGTGACACACCCCCTGAGGTATAATCCTCTCCAGGACCGGCCCCAGCCCTGGAGACGCGGCCCATGTCCACACATACCGTTGCCCTCGCTGGAACGCTCGGCGCGGCGCGGCCCGCGCTGCGGCCCCAGCCGGATGCCTGCCACCATGCTTGACGCAAACACTATCCTACTCGATCGCTACCGCATTGTCCGGCTGATCGGCCAGGGTGGTATGGGCGCCGTGTACGAGGCCGTGGACGAGCGGCTCGGCAACACAGTGGCGCTCAAGCGGACGCTGGTCATGGGCGGCCGTCTGGGCAAGGCGTTCGAGCGCGAGGCGCGGCTTCTGGCCGGGCTGCGCCACCGGTCGCTGCCGAAGGTCTACGACCACTTCGGCGATGAGAGCGGGCAGTACCTGGTGATGGAGTACATCCCGGGCGACGACCTCGCGGCGATTCTGCGGGCGCGCGGGGTGCCCTTTGCGGTGGAAGAGGTGCTGGAGTGGGGCGACCAGCTGCTGCGGGCGCTCGAGTACCTCCACACGCTCCGGCCGCCGGTGCTGCACCGCGATATCAAGCCGCAGAACCTGAAGTTCAGCGCCGAGGGCGCGCTGGTGCTGCTGGACTTCGGGCTGGCGAAAGGTGACCCTGCGACGCAGTCGCTGGTGACCGGCTCCGGCAGCGTGTTCGGCTACACCCCGCACTACGCCCCGATCGAGCAGATCCACAACAGCGGCACCGACGCCCGCAGCGACCTGTACGCCGCGGCCGCGACCCTGCACCATCTGCTGACCGGTGCGATGCCGGTTGACGCGCTGACCCGAGCGACAGCGGTGCTGCGCCGCCAGGCGGACCCGCTGCTATCGCCGACCGATCTGAACCCACGTGTGCCGCCCGAGGTGAGCCACGTGCTGATGCGGGCGCTCTCGCTGAACCAGGAGGAGCGCCCGGCGAGCGCGGCTGAGATGTGGGCGGCGCTGGCGGTGGCGCGTGAGGAGCCTGCGGCTACTGTGGAGGCACCTGAGCCTATTCCTCCCCCTCCTTCTCCAGCGCGGAGCCTCGAGTCACACGCGCCCGCGCGCCCGAGCCCGAGCGGTGGGTGGCGCGCGGCGGCCAGCGCTGCGCTTCCCCTGCCGCTTGCCCGCGCTCTATCGCGGCCGTGGGCTGTCCCGATCGGTGCGACGCTGGCGCTCTTGCTGCTGGTGCTGGCACTGACGGCCGGCGGCGGTGCGACGCTGGGAACCACCGCCCGGCCGACAAGCGGAGCGCCGGCCCTCGCTGAGCCACGGGAGGGTGTGACTGAAGCGCCGGCCCCCGCTGAGGGGCTGGAGCCCTCGCCCACCGTGGCGCGCCCGTCGGCACTGGCGAGCTCGGGGGTGCCCGCGCCGCTCGTGACGATCCCCGCGACGGCTGACCTGATTGAGCCGAGTGAGGCGTACGCCGGCAATCTGCCCGTGGCCGTGACTGTGCGGGGGGATCGGCTCGACACTGTGCGGGACTTCCGCCTGGTGGCCGGGTCGGGCGCCACGATCGTGCCGAATGTGCGGGCTGCGACGGCTGGCGAAGCGCTGCTGGTGATCACTGAGCTGGCCGGGCCGCTGAACGGCGAGCAGGTGTTCGAGCTGGTGTTGGACGGTGCGACCCAGCCTGTGACCGTGGTGCTGCGCGACTTCCGCGAGCGACGGCAGATGCTGGGCGTGCGCGAGGAGTACAGCTACACCGGGCGGGTGGGCGTAGACGAGAGCGGCCCGCTGACGGAGATGCTCGTAGACCCGGATGCGGCCAGCGCTCCGGCAGCGGTGCTGCGCCCCGGCGACGAGGTGGACCTGCTGCGGGACGACGTGGCCGGGTGGTACCAGGTGCGGCTCCGCATCGCCAGCGCGAGCTCGCAGACCAGCGTCGTGGGGTGGGTCGAGCGCTGGCTGGTGGACAACGAGGGGGCGCCCGCGGCGCCGTCATTCCAGGGCATGCTGCTCAATGTCTCGACTGACCGGGCGGTCCAGTGCGGCAAGGAGTTCCGCTCCAGCGTGTACGGCAGCGTGGAGCGGGCGGACGGGTCGGGGATCGGCGGTGCGCTGGTGAGAGTGAGCACTGCCGACGGGCGCAATCGCTTCGTCGAGTCGACCAAGGGCAATGGCACCTACAACATCGGTGGGCTCGGCTGCACCACGTGGGTGGTCGAGCTGCTGGAGGTGCCGGGTATCGCCGGCTTCCGTGCCAACGCCATCCGCGTCACTCTGAATGGCGGGCTGTACACGTCCGGTGCGGTTCGCTTCCGGCAGGCGGCCGGCTCGTAGATCTCGCAATCACGGCTCGCCGCCGACCCGGCGGCGCATCTCGCCCACGTCGATCGGCGCGAGCGACTCGGCCACTCGCAGCAGCTCCTCCTCGGAAACCCCTGACCCATAGACGAACAGCGCCCCCTGATACCCACTGATCGCCAGCTGGCGCTGCTCGCCGCTGGCCACCATGCGCGCCCCGCGCTCGCCCAGACGCACGGTGGTGATGCGCCCTGTGAGCGGGAGGGGCTCGGCGGCGCCGCCGCCGACCACCAGCTTGCGCCCCTCGCCGTTGAACGTCACGACGAAGAAGCCGATATCGCCCGGCCCAAGCTCGCCCTCGCGCGCGACCCGTGACTCGCGCGCCGCGGGGGCCATGCCCTCGGGCAGGTAGGCAGGCCACAGGTAGGCGAAGGGCGCCTCGGCGGGTGCCGTGGTGTCACCTGGGGCACTACCTCCGGGCAGAGCCTGCTCCAGCGGCGCAGTTGTGGGTGTGGACGTGGTCTGCGCCTCGGCCTCGAGGGTGGCGGGCGGGCTAGTAGGCGCGGCGGTGGGCGGGTCTGTGGTGGGGCGCGGCACCATCGCCGCTATTGTGGGGGATGGCGGCGGGGGAGAGGCCTGGGGGCGGGCGCCGCAGCCGGCGCAGATGAGCGCGGCCAGCAATGGGGCCAGCAGCGGGGCGCGAGGGGTCATGGCGTGCTCTTGCTCCTGCTCTCTCGGGATACTGTGACGCTGAATCATACCACTGTGCGCGGTGGCGTAGGGGAGCGCGGTGCGCTGGAAGTGTCTTATCCCCTGGCCCTCTCTCTTCAGGGTTCAGGTACGGACAGAAGGTGCATCTGTGTGATGCGTTTTGCAGAGGATATTAAGTCTCTTTAGATTCGTTGACGATGGGGTACACCGCGTGCTATGCTGAAAAGCCGAGGCTGGCCGATGCGCGCGGCCGGCGCGATGAGGCGCGCTACATGACGACGAGTGAAGCGACGCTGGAGCAGCTGCTCCAGCGCTCCGGCGATGACTTGTTTCGGATGGCGGTGCTGCTGACACCCGACACGCGCGGCGCTGCCCGGGCACTCCTCCAAGCTGTTCAGCGCCTCGCCGACGCGGGCGATGTGGTCGATGAGCGTGCGCTGCTGACGGCTCTGGTGGCGGCCCTGCCCCCTGAGCGAGGCGGCGCTCGCGGCATGTTCGCCTGGGCCGGAGGGCGGGCGGAGGAGCGCTGGCTTCTCGCGGCTGTCGCGCACCTGCCGCGCAGCCAGCGCCTGGCGCTGGGCGCCGCATCGTTGCGATCGTTCGAGGGCCTCTTTGCCACGGCTGGCACGGAGCACGCGGCTGATGCTCTCCCCACGCCGGCTCCAGCCGACAATCTTTCCGCGTCCGCTCTGGCACGAGAGCGATGCGAGGCCCTGCTCGCGCTCGCGCCGCATGTCCTCCCCGGTGGGACGCTCCCGCCGCTGGTGGGGGACGCGGTGCCCGAGGAGCACCGGGCAGCGCGCGCGGCGCTGGCGCTGGGGGACGGCTCAGCGCACGCGGACCCGATCATCCGCGGTCACCTGGCGCTGTGCGAGGAGTGCCGCGCCGCCGCCTCGGGCTGGCGCGAGCTGACGCTGCGGACAGAGGAGACGCTGCGGGCTGTGCTGCGCGAGGTGTCGGCGCCGCCCGGGATGACGGGGCAGCTGGTGGCCGCCCTCAGGCGCGAGCCGCGGCCGACGCTGCGCGGCGCGCTTACGAGCCCATGGGCGCTGCGGGCGCTGGTGCCGCTCGCCGTCCTGCTGGTGATTGGGGCGCTGGTGTGGCCTCGCCCGGTCGCGGAGCCGCGGGGGATGGCCACTGAGGAGGCCGTCGCTGTGGACGAGGCTACGCTAGCGCGGCGGGCGCTGGAGCGGCTCTACACTGCGCCGGCGGGTGGCGGTGTCTGGCAGGGGCGCTACGCGATGCGCTGGTACTTCGCCGACGCGAGCTACGCAGATCTAGAGGGGCAGCTGTGGCTCGATGGCGAGCGCGGGCGTCACCGCGTCCAGCTCGTGCACGAGGACGGCGGCGGCCCGTTCGAGCTTCAGCTGGGCGACGGCGACGGAGCGCTGTGGTACAGCGCCGAGGGCCGCTACGCCGCCTCAATCTACCCGCAGCTTGCTGAGCGCTGGGCCCAGAAGGTGGAGCTGCGGCTGACGCCCGATGAGCAGGAGGCCATGCTGCGCGCCCGGTTGGCGTCCGGCGCATGGGACCTGGCGGGCGCCTACCTGCGGCAGGCGGTTCAGGCCGGCGACCTGCGGAGCTGGGGCCGCCGCACCGCCGGCGACGGCGCCGATCTGGCGGTAGTCAGCTTCAGCGGCGCGAGCGCTCTCGGGCGGCCGGCAGGCACATCCGACCGTGTGACGGTGCTGCTGTCGATCGACACGTCCAGCGGCGCGCTCTATGAGGTGCGCGAGCTGGTGGGGCCGGACTCGGGCGAGCAGACCGGCCGCACGGTGTGGCGCTTCCTGGGCGGTGAGCGACTTGGGCGCGCGGCCGATATCGAGGAGGCGTTCGGGCGTCGGGGAGCCTTCGCCTCCGGCAACTTCGCCATCCGCCCGGCTGGCGCCGCGGCCCCCGAGCTACCCACAGTACCGGGTGAGGCGGTGACACCCCTGGCGCGGGCGCTGCGCTTCCAGCAGCAGCAGCCGGTGATCCCGGCGGAGGCCCCCCCGGGAGCGACAGCTGCGGCTCTGGTCTCGGGCGAGGGCGGCCGATCTCCCGGCTGGACGATTGTCTACCTCGGCCCAGGTCGCCGCATGGTGATTAGCACGATTCTTCCGACGACCTCCTCCGGCGCGCCCTTCCTCCGCACGGTGGAGACCGAGGAGGTTCAGCTGGGGAGCGCGACGGCGCTGCTACAGCCAGGGCCCGTGCAGCGCTACGAGGCCTTCTTCGGGGATGTGCAGGACGAGTACGGCGTGGTGTACCAGGCACATGTGAGCTCCCAGGGGTTCAGCCGGGACGAGCTGCTGGATGTGCTGCGCGGCCTGGCACCGCTCTCGATCGAGGCGGTGCGCTCGCAGTCAACGCTGTTCCTCGAGCCGCACGCCGATGATCCCGCCGCCTTCAGCGCGCTGCTTGACGCGCTTGCACTGGCCCCCGCACCCCCCGCCGGCAGCGTGAACTACAGCGTGGCGCGCGTGTTCGTACGCCAGGCAACGGACGCCGACCCGCTGCGTGACCCGTACCACCGGCCGCCCTATGGCGGCCGTCCCGAGACTGTGACGGTGGAGACCTGGACGCGCGCGGCGGGCCGCGGGCACGAGATGGTGAGCGTCACGCACGGGCCGGACGGCGCTGTGTACGAGCGCAGATACACGGGGCCAGACGGTGGTTGGGCGCAGGATGTGTCGCGTGGCGAGGTTGTGGTGTTCGACGACCCGGCGAAGGGCTGGCCGCAGAGCCGCGGAGCGCAGGTAGCCGAGCAATTGCTGGCGTGCGGCGGAGTGCTGACGGAGCTGCCGGATGGCGATCGAGCGGTGATCTTCACCGAGCTGGACTGGCGGCGTGGCTCGTGCGCGCTGCCCGAGTACCCAATCATGGCCGAGATTCAGTCCGTGACCTACACGCGCGACGGGGATGTGGACTCTGCATTTGTGGCCGATCTGCCTGATGGGGCGCTGACGACGCTGGTGGCGCTCGGGCCGGACGGGCGGGTGACGCGCTCCGAGGTGTACGCCGGCGAGCGAGCCGAGGCGCCGCGTGAGGTCCAGGTGGAGCGCTGGGAGCAGGTGAGCGAGCGGGTGGTACCGGCCGAGCGGGTGCCAGCGGAGGTCTTCAATCCGGAGCCACCGGCGGCGTTCATGCGGCTGGCGGTGGGGCAGGGCGGCGAGCAGCCGGTGTTCATCCTTGCGCCGATCGATCTGGCGCAGGTGCGCGGCGTGCTCGGTGGCACGCTCCTGACAGTCGCGCCCGAGGCGTCGGACGACACGGCCGGCATCGGGCAGGTCGGGCTGACCGGGGCGGTGATGTCGCGCTTCGACCCGGACGGCCTGTACACGCACATCCAGCGCTTCGCCGACCCGTTCGAGGGCGCGCTGAACTACGGCGTGGCGGTGCGGCTGGAGTTCGAGCTGGAGGGGGACGCGGTGGGGCAGCGGCTCTGGCGACCGCTGTACCAGGGGCGCGCGGACCGCTTCGGCGCCTACCTGCGGGCACAGGCACGCTGGCGGGCGAGCGAACCGTTCGAGGTGGCGGTGGATGGTGAGCCGGTGCCGGGCTGGAAGGTGACGACCTTCGACGGGCGGGCGTGGCTGATCGCCGACGTGGACGGCCTGACGGTGGCGATGCCATTGGATACGCCCGAGCAGCTGGTGCTGGCAGGGCGTCTGACGCGGGCGTAGGGCGAAACGCTAAGCGATGAATCCTGAATGGCCGTGGCATCAGAGCGCGGCCGGCGCCGAGCTACCCGAGCCCAGCCAGCACGTGCCGGAGCGCAGACCCCGGCTCTGGTTACGGACACCGCCGCAACCCCGCGGCGGTGTTGTGCTACACTGAGGATATGCCGCCCGACCTGCTCGCCGATGTCGCCCTCCGCGCCGCGTTCGCCGGCGCAGACCCGGTGTTCACCTACCGTGTCCCGCAGAGCCTGCGCGCCCTGGTGCGCCCGGGACAGCTGGTGTGGGCGCCACTACGCCGCCAGCGGGTGCAGGGAATCATCCTGGACCTGTACGGGCGCGGCGGCCCCCCCGAGCTGCGCCCTGAGCCCGGCGCCCCACGCGACGTAGACGCGCCGGTGCTGCGCGACCTGGAGGACGTGGCAGACCCCGAAGCCGCGCTGACCACGTCGCAGATCCGGCTGGCGCGCTGGCTGGCTCGCCGCTACCATGCCCCGCTGTACGAGGCGCTGTCCCTCATGCTCCCGCCCGGCGTGTCACAGGAGTCTGAGCCCACCTGGCGCACGACGCCGGCCGGGATGCAGGCTCACCTGGGGACGCTGCCCGAGGGTGAGCGGGCGGTGCTCTACTTCCTGCGCCGACGCGGCGAGCTGCCGGAGCGCGAGCTGCGCAAGCATCTGCGCGGCAGCGACTCCGAGCTGCGGGCGACCTACCTGGCGTTGCTCGAGCGCGGGCTGGTGACTCGCGGGTCGGCGGAGACACGGCCGCGGGCGAGGCCGCGGGTGGAGCGGATGGCGCGGCTGCTGGTCGGCCCGGGCGAGCTGGAGGCGGCGCTGGAGGACCTGAGTCGCGCGCCGCGGCAGCGGGCGGTGCTGGAGTACCTGGGGCGGTGGATGGCGGGGGACGAAGGGCTGACAACCGACGACGGACAACCGACGACGGACGACGGACGACGGACGACCGGGAGCCAGGGCCTGACGACGGACGACGGACGACGGACAATCGACGACGGACAACTGACGACGGACAACCGGGGGTCAGGGACAGACGACGGACAACCGACGACGGACGGCGGGCGAGCGATGACCGGCGCCGAAGGACCGGCGACCGATGACGAGGGAGGGAGGGCCGGCCCCTCGCCCCTGTTCCCCGTGAGCGCGATCTACGAGGCGACCGGGGCGGACGCGGCAGCGCTGCGGGCGCTGGCCACGCGCGGGGTGATCGAGCTCGCCACGCGCGAGGTACGGCGCGACCCGCTCTCGGGGGACGCCACGCCGCCCGACGTGCCCCCGCCGCTCACGCCGGGGCAGGAGGCCGTGTGGCGGCGGATCGCGGAGGCGCTCGATACCAGTGCTGAGGAGCGAGTGCTACGTACTGAGTTGGCGGAGTCACAGCCCGCGATGCACGATGCAGCACGGAGTCCACTCGACTCTGCTGAGAACGCCTTCGGCGTGCAGCGCTCAGCACTCAGCACACTTGGCTCGGCCGAGAACGGCTTCGGCGTGCAGCACGCGGTGCTCAGCACTCAGCACTCAGCACTTCGTACGTTTCTCCTCCATGGCGTGACCGGCTCGGGCAAGACCGAGGTCTACCTGCGGGCGATCGGGCGCACGATGCGGCGCGGGCGGCAGGCGCTGGTGCTGGTGCCGGAGATCGCGCTGACGGCGCAGCTGGTGCGGCGCTTCGCGGCGCGCTTCCCCGGCGCGCTGGCCGTGCTGCACAGCGGCCTGAGCCTGGGCGAGCGCTACGACGAGTGGCGCCGGCTGCGGAGCGGCGAGGCTAAGCTGGTGATCGGCTCACGCTCGGCGGTGTTCGCGCCGCTGCCCAAGCTCGGCCTGATCATCGTGGATGAGGAGCACGAGACCTCGTACAAGCACGATGCGGGACCGCGCTACCACGCCCGTGACGCCGCCATACACCTGGCGGAGCTCACCGGGAGCGTGCTGGTGCTCGGCAGCGCGACCCCCTCGGTCGAGACCTACACCGCAGCCACCTCGGGGCGCATCAAACTGCTGGAGCTCTCGGAGCGGGTGGGGGCGGGGCGCGGCCCGAACGGCCTGCCGCGCTCGGAGACGCTGCCGCTGCCGCCGGTGCGGATCGTGGATATGCGCGGCGAGCTCCAGAGCGGCAACCGCTCGATCTTCAGCCGGCCGCTGCAGGACGCGCTGGCGAAGGCCCTGGAGCACGGCGAGCAGGCGGTGCTGTTCCTCAACCGGCGTGGCGTGGCGAGCTTCATCATGTGCCGCGACTGCGGGCACGTGGTGAGCTGCCCGAACTGCTCCTCGCCGCTCACGGTCCACTACGATGATGAAGGGCGAGGGACCGGGGACCAAGGGCCAAAGAACGAGCGTGCCAGTGGCCCAGCGAGCGCGAGCAGCCCGTTGTCCCTGCTCGTGTGCCACACATGCAGCCACCGCGAGCTGGTGCCGGTCAACTGCCCCGCGTGCTGGAGCAAGCGCGTCAAGTCGTTCGGCGTGGGCACGCAGCGGGTGGTCGAGGAGGTGCAGGCGCTTTTCCCGCAGGCTCGCCCGCTGCGCTGGGACCGCGACACCGTGACGCGCAAGGGGGACCACGGGCGCATGCTGGACGCGTTTCTGCGGCGCGAGGCCGACGTGCTGGTGGGGACGCAGATGATCGCCAAGGGGCTTGACCTGCCGCTGGTATCGGTGGTGGGGGTGGTGGCGGCCGACACCGGGCTGCACCTGCCGGACTTCCGGGCGGGCGAGCGGACCTTCCAGGTGCTGACGCAGGTGGCCGGGCGGGCGGGCCGTCGCAGCGCGGGGGCCCAGGTGGTGATCCAGACCTACAACCCGGACCACTACGCGCTGCTGGCGGCCCAGGAGCACGACTACAAGGCGTTCTTCGCGCAGGAGATCGCCTTCCGGCGCCAGACGGGCTACCCGCCGTACAGCCGGCTGGTGCGCTTCGTCTACGCCGGCACAAGCGACGAGCGCGGCAAGCGTGCGGCCGAGGCGCTGGTGGACGAGGTGCGGCAGATCGGTGCGCAGCTGGAGCTGGGGGACTGGGGGGTGATCGGGCCGGCGCCGGCGTTCTTCCACCGGCAGCGCAACCGCTTCCGCTGGCACCTGCTGCTGCGGGCCACCGACCCGGCACCGCTGCTGGACCAGCTGCGGCTGGCGCCCGGCTGGACCGTGGATGTGGACCCGGTGCATGTACTGTAGGGAGGGAGTGCCCTCCCTACCCACCCCTGGATTTATGTGTGGCCGAGGTGCTCGAGGGTGAGCTGGAACACCCGGCTCACGTGCTCGTCGTCAAAGGCGTAGTACATGAGCTTCCCCTCGCGGCGCGCCCGGACGATCCGCAGGTCGCGCAGGAGGCGCAGCTGGTGCGACACGGCCGACTCGGTCATGCCGAGGACCGCGGCGAGGTCGCCGACACACAGCTCGGCGTGTGAGAGCGCGTGCAGGATGCGGACGCGCGTCGGGTCGGCCATTGAGCGGAAGGTCTCGGCGAGCTGCGCGGTGACGCGCTCATCGAGCTGGTGCTCGCGCAGCAGGCGCACCGCCGCGGCGTCGACGATCGAGCTATCGGGCGGTGCCATGCCGCTTCCCCTGTGCTACAGCGTCTCCACCGCCATTGCCACGGCCTCGCCGCCCCCGAGGCAGAGCGCGGCGATACCTCGACCTCCGCCGCGCCGACGCAGCGCGTGGATGAGCGTCACGAGCACGCGGGCTCCGCTGGCGCCGATCGGGTGACCGAGCGCAATGGCCCCGCCGTGGACGTTCATGCGGTCCCAGTCGAGGTGCAGCTCGCGGCCGTTCTGCACCGCCTGAGCGGCGAAGGCCTCGTTGACCTCGAACAGGTCATAGTCGTCCAGCGTGGTGCCGGTGCGCTCGAACAGGCGGCGCACGGCGAACACCGGGGCGGTGAAGAGCTCCAGCGGCGCCACGGCTGCCTGGGCCGAGCCGATCACGCGTGCGATCGGCCGCAGCCCGAGCTCGGAGGCGCGGCGGGCGCTGGTGACCACCAGGGCGGCGGCGCCGTCGGTGATGCCGGGGGCATTCCCGGCCGTCACGCTGCCATCGGAGGCGAAGGCCGGGCGCAGGCCGGCGAGCTGGCGGGCGTCGGTGTCGCGGCGCGGCGGCTCGTCGGCCGATATGGTCGTCGTCTTCCCTCTGCCGGCGGGGACCTCGACCGGCGCGATTTCCTCAGCGAAGGCCCCCGCATCCTGAGCGGCCACCGCCCGGGCGTGCGACTGGAGCGCGAAGGCGTCCTGGGCCTCGCGGCTCACCTGGAAGCTGCGCGCGATCCACTCGGCCGAATTCCCCATGTGGTGCTGCTCGACGGCGCACCACAGCCCGTCGTGGACCACCGAGTCGACGATCTCGCCGTTGCCGAGGCGGTAGCCGCTGCGGGCCTGGGGCAGCAGGTAGGGCGCGCGGCTCATATTCTCCATACCGCCGGCCACCACCACCTGCGCGTCGCCGCCGCGCACGAGGGCGGAGGCCAGCATCACCGCCTTGAGGCCGCTGCCACAGACCTTGTTGATCGTGAGGGCGCTCGCGGAGGCCGGCAGTCCGGCGCGGAGGGCCGCCTGGCGGGCGGGGGCCTGCCCGAGGCCGGCGCTCACCACGTTGCCCATGATGCACTCGTCGATCATAGCGGGGTCCACACCCGCGCGGGCGACGGCCGCGCGCACCGCGGCGGCGCCGAGCTCCGTGGCGGGCACGTCCCGGTAGGCGCCCTGGAACTTCCCGATCGGGGTGCGGGCCACGCCGACGATCACAGTATCGCTGTCGCTCATTCTCTCCTCCTTCTGAAATCCGGCCGTATTATAGCGCGCCGGTGCTATAATCGTCGCGTATCCCGTCTGGAAGAGGAGAGCTACTATGGAGTACCGGACGCTGGGGCGCACCGGCGTGCGCGTCTCGCCGCTGTGCCTGGGGGCGATGAACTTCGGCGGCCCCACCGGCGAGGCGGAGTCCATCCAGATCATCGACGAGGCGCTCGACGCGGGGATCAACTTCATCGACACGGCCAATGTCTACAACGCCGGCGAGAGCGAGCGTGTGGTGGGGCGGGCGCTGGCGCGGGACGGCAAGCGCGATGCGGTCGTGCTGGCGACCAAGGTCCACGGCGAGATGGGCCCCAGCCCGAACGACCGCGGCAACTCGCGCTACCATATCATCCGGGCCTGCGAGGACTCGCTGCGCCGCCTGGGCACCGATCACATCGACCTGTACCAGATGCACCGGCCGGCGCTCGACATCCCGGTGGACGAGACGCTGCGGGCGCTGGACGACCTGGTGCGGGCGGGGAAGGTGCGCTACATCGGCTGCTCGACGCACCCGGCCTGGATGGTGATGGAGGCGCTGGCGACGAGCGAGCGCATGGGCCTGGCGCGCTACATCAGCGAGCAGCCGCCCTACAACCTGCTGGACCGCCGCATCGAGAACGAGCTGGTGCCGCTGGCGCAGCGCTATGGGATGGCGCTGCTGCCGTGGTCGCCGCTGGCGGGCGGCATCCTGGCCGGGCGATACGCTGGCGGGCAGGTGCCTGAGGACTCGCGGGCCGCACGCAATGGCGCCGGCAGCCCGTTCGACCAGCGCAAGAGCCCGCGGGCGGTGGCGGCGGCGCAGCAGGTGGCCGACATCGCCGCCGCGCGCGGCATCACGTCGAGCCAGCTCGCGCTGCTGTGGTGCAAGGACCAGCCGGCGGTCACGTCGCCGATCATCGGGCCGCGCACCCTGGCCCACCTGCGCGACAACCTCGCGGTGCTGGAGATGGCGCTGGCCGACGAGGACCGCGCGGCGCTCGACGCGGTCAACGGGGCGGGCAACGCGATCAGCGACTTCCACAACTCGAACACCTGGATGAAGGCGCGGGTCACGGGGTAGCGGGGAGCCTTCAAGGGTGTAGGTGTCACGTCTGTCATGCTGAGCGCAGCGCAGAATCTCTGGGGCAGACTCCTCGCCGCGCTCAGCGTGACAGCGAAGCATCGTTGGGACAGACTGCTCGCCGCGCTCACAGTGACAGCGCTCTGACCGGATGCTTCTCTCGAGCCGAGACGCACGAGCGCCCGCCGATACGGCGGGCGCTGCTTCGTCTGATTTCATCGTTCGCTCGCTACTGGCCGACGTGGCGCTGGTGCAGGCCGGTGAAGAGCTGCGCCAGGCGCGACCGGCGGCGGGGGGCCGGATGCTCGGGCGGCGGCTGGGCTACGTGGTCGGCCATACGCACAGCCGCCAGGGCGTCCCTCAGGCTCGCGCGGCACTCCAGCACCAGCCGCGCCACCCGCCGCGCCTCATCCCGCTCCAGCCGGTTGACCTCTGCGGTAAGCTCTGCGATCTCCTCTGCTGACATGATGTCCTCCCCCGGTTGTACTGCTGCGTTCGTGCGGCTCTCTACTGCATCGAACGTGCCAGAGTGGGGCGAATCATCCAGAGGTGAAAAGAGTGTAACAGAACGTAGCTGGTCAGCGCGGGGCATCACCACTTGAAGGACACGAGCATAGCCAGGACAAAGACCACGCCGTAGACCCACGGCAGCGCGACCAGGCCGATGGCGACCTGCGAGAGACCGAGGCTGTAGGCGACCCACGCGCCGATCGCAGACACCGCGAACATCACCGGGACAAGCAGGGCGGCCCCCAGGAGTGCCGGCGCCCACGGGACCTGCATGTTGGCGATGCTGATGATGCTCCCGCTGGCGAGCATCACGCCGGCGAGGACGCCGACGACGCAGACGACGGTGTTGATGATCAGAATGAGCTGCACGCGCGGGTCTCCTCGCTGCCGAAGGTGGCAATCAGTGGCGGAAGTGGACGAAGATCCGGCCGAAGTTGCGGTCGTCCTTCTCGATGCGGTGGTAGAGCTGGCGGATGTGGCTCTGGTTCAAGAATCGGAGCACATGCTTCTTGAAGAGCCATACTTATCCCCTAACCAGTGGCGACGTTTGTGCCCGCCAAAGCTGAACACCACGAACTTTCGCCCATCGGGTTCAATGCCCGTTACCCCGTTGATGTCCAGTTCATTGATCAACCCGCGCTTGAAATCGAACGGCAGATCGGGTTGCTGTAGCAGTTCTCGGTTTTCTTCACCCATCTGTGCAAGGGTGCGGATCGTTTCCTCCGGCAGAGTTGCGCGGCTGATCTTGCTCTGTAGTGTCTCTCGTTCAGCGCGATGCTGCGATAGGGTTGCCTTTATTTCGTCGCGCCGTGCTGTGTAGTGTACCACTTCGTCATGATCGTGCCGTTCCTCGGCTTCGTCCAGCTTGTCTAGTGTGCGCCCCAATCGTGCATGGGCCTGTTCAATAAGACTATCGAGGTGGGTGATTTCCTCTTGTATGTGGGCTGTATCGCGTGCGTTCTCATTCTGCTGCCGTTGTCATTCTTGCCATAGACTGGCAGGATTCAAGAGAAGTTCCTTTGT
>JBDLTZ010000221.1:0-3725 GCA_039805565.1 Chloroflexota bacterium
CCATAACCGTGCCGCGCGCGGCCGGCGCCACTCCGGAGGTCAGCGGGATAGCGGCGACGATGGCGAACTCGATGCACGCGTAGAACAGGAAGTAGAGCGGGACGAGCAGCCCCCAGCTCCCCCCTGCGAGCGGCAGCGCGGCCATGGAGAGCGCCGTGAGTGTGAAGCCGACCGCCACCGCTCGACGCTTGCCGATCCGGTCCACCAGCAGCGCCACCAACACTGAGCCCACCAGCTCGGCGGCGCCCACCAGCCCGAAGACCTGCCCCAGGCGCGCCTCGTCCGCGCCGTAGTCCGCCTTGAGCCACGCACTCTGCACGACGCCGAAGATATCGTAGGCGAACATCGTGAGGAACCAGAGACCCAAGATCGCCACGACGCTCGTCGAGCGCAGGGCGCCGAGCGAGAGCGCCCCACCTTCGCTGTGCCCGCGCCGGGCCGTGGGCGGCAGCGCGAAGCGGATCAATGCCAGCGAGCCGAGGCCGCAGACCAGGAGCACCCAGAAGACCGGCGCAGCGCTGCCCGTGCTCTGAACGAGCTGCATCAGCGGGGCGACGCCAAGCAGCGCCGCACCGGCCCACGAGACCTCGAAGACGCCGAGGGTCCACGCGCGCCGGCTGTAGGGGGTGCGGTGGCTCAGGTAGGACTGAGCGGCGGGCAGGTAGAGGGCCATCGCCAGACCCACCAGCGCGTAGCCGAGCAGGAAGCCCCAGAATCCGCCGGCCAGGGCGCAGAGCAGCGCCCCGACACAGAACAGGACGATCCCGCCCGACATCGTCGCGCGCTCACCGCGGGTGTCCGCCAGGACGCCGCCGAGCGGGCTGGCGAGCGAGGCCAGCAGCTGGACCGTGACGAGGATGCTGACGGTGCGGAGGTCGACGTCGAGCTGCATCGCGAGGAACGGCTGGAGCGGGTAGATGATGCGGAAGGCGGTGGTGAGGGCCAGCCGAGCCACGGTGACGAGCGCGAGCTGGCTGTTGGTCAAAGTCTCCTCGGCGTGCGCTGTCGCGGGCGCCGATGACGTTACGGTCTCCAAGAACAACTTCTCCAGACTGACTATAATGGCGTTCTCTCGAGGCCTGCGCCCCCACCGCCCGCCAGGTCCTCGCGGAGCATGGCGAGCTGGCGCTCGGCCTCCTCGCGCCAGACAGGCATGCCGCCGAGCTCGAGATAGCGCTCCAGATCCCCGACAGCGGCGCGCGGGTCGCCGTGGAACCGTTGGGTGAGACCGCGCTGCAGGTAGGGCTCGGGCCACTCCGGCGATAGCTCGATCACCCGTGTCAGATCGGCCACGGCCTCGCGGTGCTCGCCGAGCTCGCGGCCGCGGATGACGCCCCGGCGCAGGTAGGCCGCGCTGAACTCGGGCCAGGCGCGCACAGCGCGCCCATAGGCTCCCACGCCCGCCCGGAAAAAGCTGCGCTCCGCCGTACGGATGCCCCAGTAGCACAGGCTAGAGCCCCAAGCGTACCACCAGTACGCCCAAGAGCGCCGTAGCAGTGAGATATCGCGCTGTGTCTTCGCCAATCGCCACCTCCAGCACAACCCCGACAGGATACTACACGGAGTGCCATTCCGCAAACACAGTTCCAGCGCCACCCATCTCGGCGTATGCCGTTTTGTGCTATAACCTGTGCGTACAACTCTCCGAGGAAAGGGCTGCTGTGTTCCCCCTACCCGATGAAACGATCGCTGCGCTTGCGCCGACACGGCTCGCCTCCCTGCGCCAGGCCCGCTACACTGGCCAGGGTGTCAGCGTCGCACTCGGCACATTCGATCGTACAGGCGCGCGCACCATACGCCGGCTCTATGACATGCTCATCGCGGTCTACGAGCTGCTATCCATCCAGCGCACGTCAGCCGCTGACCACATGCTGGCGCTCTCGGGCGCGCCAGAGATGCAGGGCTGGGACGAGCTACTGGAGGAGCTTCGCGCGCTCCAGGTGCAGGAGAATACGCCGGAGGCCCACCAGCTGGCTCAGGCGATCCATGACCTGCGCGGCGGCGCGTTCCAGGCGCTCTCGATCTACATGCAGCTGATTGAGCTCGGCGGAGTCGCGCCTGAGCACATCACCCGCATCTTCCTCCTCACGCGCGACCACCTGAAGATCATGCGGAATTGTGTGCCGGACCTTGACCCGGGGCGCTACGCGCGGGATACGGTGAAGCGCGTACACAGCGCCAAGCTGCTGGTAGAGAAGTGGGTGGACGCGCGCTACCCGCTGCCGGGCATGAATGCCCAGGTGTCGCTCGACTGCCGCTACGACGGCGGGGTTTCGGAGTGCTGCCTCGAGTTCGCCGCGCTGGACCGGGTGGTCTACAACCTGATGAACAACGCCACCCGCCACGCAGCCGATGGGCGTGTAGCCCTGGCGATTGTGCCGCTGCCTGGCGAGGAGCCGCCACACTTGCGCTTTGTGGTGCACAACCGTATCACTGAGCAGCAGCGCGCCCGGCTACGGGAGCGGTTCGGCGACAGGCTCGGAGGGCTCTACGGTGGCGGCTTCACCACGGGCGGCAGCGGGATCGGCATGCAGAACTGCGCGGAGCTGGTAGCAAACGCCTACGGCCTGTCGTGGGCCAGTACGGCCGTAGAGGGCGGCTACATTGGTGCAGCCCTCTACGATCAGAGCTTCGTCGCCTGGTTCCACTGGCCGGCGGTGGCGGACTAGTTTCCTCGTACCACGCAGCGGCACCCAGCCCGACAATCAGCGCAGCTCGTAGAGATAGAAGCGCATCGTGCCGCCGGGGCTCTCAACCACGCGGCGCACGGCCAGCTCCGGAAGGCGGCGCTCGACGTCAAACGCCTGCTGCTCCTGCTCATCGAGGGGTACCAGCAGCGGGCGCCCCTGTGCAGCCGCGCGCAGCTGCTCGGCCGCGTCGGGCTGCGTGAGGTCAACGCTCACCAGCCGCACGCTCGGGTCTTCGCGCAGGTAGAGCACGGTGGCGAGGTGGAGCAGGCGCGGCTGGTCGTGGTTCGCGACGACAACCCCGCCGCCGCGCCCCACGGATCGGATCTCCTCCAGCAGCACACCCAGGTGGTGGCCGGCGCTCCAGGTCTCCAGGTACTGCCGCCGGTCCACCTCGGCCAGCGGCGCGGCTAACGGGTTGCGCGCGAGGTGCCAGGCGAACCATGCGCCCCAGGCGACCGAGGAGCCGACGGCGGCCGCGACGAAGAGGCGGCGCGGCGCCCGCCCTGATCCGCCCGCGCGCCAGAGCTCCACCCCGGCGACGCCGGCCGCCAGGAGCAGCGGCGGCCATGCCGGCATGAGATAGCGCGGCACAACCCGGCTGCCTACGATCAGGAAGATCACGTGCAGCGCGAGGCCGGCGCCCAGCAGAAAGATCATTGCGCGGGGCAGCGGCGCTTCCCCTGCGCCGCGCAGGAAGAGCGTGGCGAGCGGCAGCGCGAGCAGGGGCGCGGGCAGGTAGCGAGCGAGCCAGCCGCCCACGTCCGCCCCGTTCGCCACCATTAGGCCGAGGCGCTCGGAGAGGCTTGTGCCGCCCAACTTGCCCTGCTCGGCCCCACCATAGTGCAGCGGTGCGAGCATGGCGATCAGCAGCAGGGCTACGAGCAGGGCGGTGCGAAGCTGCGCCAGGCGCCCGAGGCGCTCGGCCTGGAGGGTGGGAAGCGTCAGGGTGGCCAGGGCCGGCGTGGCGGCGAGGAACAGCCCGGGGAGCTTGACAAGCGCCGCCGCGCCGAGCACCAGACCCAGCAGCCCCGCCTC
>JBDLTZ010000222.1:0-22475 GCA_039805565.1 Chloroflexota bacterium
TGTTATCTTCTCAACGAGTGCTTCGGCGGCATGGTACTCCACACGTCAAATGTTTGTCAAGGATTGCCGCGGACGATTCCGTGGCGTGGGGCTGGGTGCAGAAACAGCCGCAGGATGTCCGGGTTCTGCGTTGGGATGACTTGCACCGTACCGCCCTTATCCACCGTCTCCAGCCCGTTCTCCTTAGCGCCTGGCCTGGCTCTTGACGAAGCCGTTGATCGCGGGGTTCGGGCCAATGTAGGCGATGTCCAGCTCGCCGACGAACAGCGCCTCGATCAGCGCCGGGCCCGCTTGGAAACGGTGATATTTCAGTTATACGCTGCAACGCCATGCCTCACGCAAGCGTCAGGAAGATGTACGAGCGCGGGCCAGGCGGCGGCTATAGCATAGAGGCAGCGACGCGCCCCATATCAGCCCCTGAAAGGACCCACACGATGCGAAAGATACTCCTCCTCCTCGCCCTGGCGCTCGCCGCCCTGATGCCGGCCGGCCTTCCCTCGGCCTCGGCGCAGGCTCGGACGCGCTGCTTCCCCGAGACCGGCCACTGCGTCTCGGGGGCGATCCTGGACTACTGGGAGCGCAACGGAGGGCTGGCGGTCTTCGGCTTCCCGATCGGCCCGCTCGTGCCGAACGAGGTCGTCGAGGCGAGCTGGGTCGGCCCGACGCAGTGGTTCGAGCGCGACCGGCTAGAGGACCACGGACCCGAGGGGGTGATGGCAGGCCGCATGGGCGCGCGCTACCTCGAGCTGCGCTGGATCGACTGGCAGAACCTGCCGCAGGTGAGCGCGGCGACCCCCGGCTGCGCGTACTTCCCCGAGACGCGCCACAACCTGTGCGAGCCGTTCCTGGGTTACTGGCAGCGCAACGGGGGCCTCGCGCGCTTCAGCTTCCCGATCTCCGAGCCGCAGCGGGAGCGGCTGGGCGAGTGGGAGGGCACGGTGCAGTACTTCGAGCGCCGCCGGATGGAGCACCACACCGAGCTGGCCGGCACGCCCTACGAGGTGCTCCTCGGTCGCCTGGCCGCCGACGCGCGCGCCATGCAGCCGCCGCAGACCTGCGACACGCCCCTGGCCGAGCCGCTACGCGCCGCCGTCGACTCGGTGCCGTTCCGCCAGTGGCTCGGCTGCCCGGCCACCGAGGTGTTCGCCGACGCGCCGGCCGCAGTGCAGCGCACCACTGGCGGGCTCTACCTCTGGCTGGACCTCGGCCGCGAGGGGCGGCACGTCTTCGTCGCCTACCGCTCGTCGGTGCGGCCGGGCAACCCGGTGGTGCACCAGCGCTTCGACGACACCTGGCAGGAGGGGGTGGACCCGGTGGACTACCTCGGCGCGCAGCAGCCGGGGCTCTACGCCCCCCGGCGCGGCTTCGGCAAGGTGTGGTTCCTCCACTTCCGCCGCGGGCCCGAGAGCCCGGGCCTGGGGGTGGAGCAGGAGCGCGCCGAGCGGGCCGTGGTGCAGCGCTTTGGCACCGGCGCCACGGCCGTCCGGCTGGTAGGCGAGGGGACCACCTACGTATTCGGCGCGCAGGCGGAGCAGTTCGCCGAGGTCAGACCCTAGCCAGGGTCTGGGGAGGCTCGGAGGGGCTTTGCCCCTCCGAAAAGGTTATTTTCTCGGGGGCCTTCGGCCCCCGAACCCCCTTCACCGTCGCTCGTGGCGCACCACGCCGATGGTGAGCGTGCGGCCCTCGAGCTCCAGCTCGGCGCTATGGACCCCGGCCGCCGGCTGGGCCAGCACCAGGTCGTCCGCCAGAGTCTCCTCGCGCACGTAGTCGCCCCACTCGCGCAGGGCCCCCTCCACCTCGGCGTCGCCATCGGCGCCGCCCAGATAGACCACGATGCGGTCGGAGATCGCGAAGCCGGCCTCCTTGCGCGCGTCCTGGATGTTGCGCACCAGCTCCCGCGCCAGCCCCTCCAGCGTCAGCTCCGGCGTCAGCGCGGTGTCGAGCGCCACCAGCACGCCGGTGTCCTCGGCCACAGCATACCCCTCGGGCGAGGAGCTCTCCACCAGCAGCTCCTCGGGCAGCAGCTCCAGCGCCTGCCCGTCCACCGTCAGCGCCACCGACCGGCCTTCCTCCACCGCGCGCGCCGCCTGCCGGGCCTCGTCGCCCGCCAGCTCCTTCAGCGCCGCGCCCAGGGCCGGCACCAGCTTGCCGTACTTCTTGCCCACCAGCCGCAGGTTAGGCTTGAAGCGGTACTCCACCAGGCTCGCCGAACTGTCCAGGTAGCGCACCGACTTGACGTTCAGCTCATCGCGGATCTCGGCCTCGAAGCGCCTCAGCCCCTCAGCGCCGCTGGGCACGCGCACCCAGAGCTCCTTCAGCGGCTGGCGCACTCGGATGCCGGCCGTCTTGCGCGCCGCCCGGCCGAGCGAAACCACCTTCAGCAGCGTCTCGGTGTCCGCCACCAGCCGCTCGTCCAGCAGCGTCTCGTCCACCTTCGGCCAGGCGGCCAGGTGCACCGACTCAGCCTCGCCTGCCGCAAGATTCTGGTACAGCGCCTCGGCCACGAACGGCACATACGGCGCGGCCAGCTTCGCCACCGTCACCAGGCAGGTGTAGAGCGTCGCGTAGGCCGCCTGCTTGTCGGCGTCGGCCTCGCTCTTCCAGAAGCGGCGGCGGTTGCGGCGCACGTACCAGTTGGAGAGCTCGTCCACGAACGACTCGATCTCGCGCGCGCCGGTGGTGACGTCGTAGGCCTCGAACGCCGCCGTCACGTCGCGCACCAGGCCGTTGAGCCGCGCCAGCGCCCAGCGGTCGATCGGGGCCAGCGCCTCGCGCGGGACCTCGGCGCCGGGCGTCCACCCGTCCAGGTTGGCGTAGGTCACGAAGAACGCGTAGGTGTTCCAGAGCGTGAGCATGAACTTGCGCAGGCTCTCGTTCACCAGCGCGCCCGAGAAGCGCCGCGGGCTGCCGGGGGGCGCCGCAGTGAACATGTACCAGCGCAGCGCGTCGGTGCCCTGGTCGTTGATCACCGACCAGGGGTTCACCACGTTGCCCTTCGACTTGCTCATCTTCTGGCCTTCGCCGTCCAGGATGTGCCCGAGGCAGATCACATTCTGGAAGGCGGGCCGCTCCTGGAGCAGCGTCGAGATCGCGTGCAGCGTGTAGAACCAGCCGCGCGTCTGGTCCACCGCCTCGCAGATGTAGTCGGCCTGCGCAGCGGTCTCGTACAGCTCCTTGTTCTCGAACGGGTAGTGCCACTGCGCCACCGGCATCGCGCCCGAGTCGAACCAGCAGTCGGCCACGTCGGGCACGCGCCGCATCAGGCCGTGCTGCGGGTCGGCCCAGGTGATGTCGTCCACGTAGGGCCGGTGCAGGTCCAGGTCCTTCAGGGTGCGGCCGGACTTCCGCTCGAGCTCCTCGAGCGAGCCGATCACCTCGATGTGGCCGTCCTCGGCCATCCAGATCGGCAGCGGCGTGCCCCAGTAGCGCTCGCGGCTGATCGCCCAGTCGATGTTGTTCGCCAGCCAGTTGCCGAAGCGCCCGTCGCGGACGTGCTCGGGCACCCAGTTGATGCGCTGGTTGTTCCGGATCAGCTCGTCCTTCATCGCGGTGGTGCGGATGTACCAGCTACGCTTGGCGTAGTACAGCAGCGGCGTGTCGCATCGCCAGCAGAACGGGTAGGAGTGCTTGACGCGCCCGCTCTTGAACAGGAAGCCGCGCTCCTTCAGGTCCCGCGTGATGTCCGGGTCGGCCTGCTTGAAGAACTTGCCGGTGAAGGGCAGGTCGCCGAGCTCCGGCACCACCTTGCCCGCCAGGTCCACCGAGAAGAGCGTCGGCAGGCCGTACTTGCGCCCGACCTCCAGGTCACCGTAGGCCGGCGCGATGTGCACGATGCCGGTGCCGTCCTCCAGGCTGACGTAGTCGTCGGCGATCACGCGGTAGGCGCTGTCCCAGTCCACCGTGTCGCCGGGGCCCGGCACGCCCTTGAACAGGTTCTGGTAGCGCAGGCCCACCAGATCCCGCCCGAGGTAGGTGCGCTCGACCGCGGCCTCCTCGCCGAGCACCTGCGGCACCAGCGCGGCGGCCATCACCAGGCGCTCGTCGCCCGCACTCACCAGAGCGTAGTCGGCGTCGGGCTTGACGGCCACGGCCACGTTGGCGGGCAGCGTCCAGGGCGTGGTGGTCCAGGCCAGGAAGCTCGCCCCCTCGAGCTCGGGCGCAAGCGGGTGCGTCCCGGCGACCGTGCGGAAGCGGATCCACACGCTCGGGTCGTCCACGTCGTCCTTGAAGCCCTGCGCCACCTCGTGGTCCGAGAGGCTCGTGCCGCAGCGCGGGCAGTGCATCGAGACCTTGTAGTCGCGGAACAGCAGCTTGTCGTCCCAGAGCTGGCGGAAGATCCACCACAGGGACTCGATGTACTTGTTGTCGTAGGTGTAGTAGCCGTCCTCGTCCACCCAGTAGGCGATGCGCTGGGTGAAGGTCTTCCAATCCTGGATGTACTCCCACACACTCTGGCGGCACTGGGCGTTGAACTCGGCGATGCCGTAGCGCTCGATGTCGGGCTTGCCGCTGAAGCCGAGCTTCTTCTCGACCTCGATCTCGACGGGCAGGCCGTGGGTGTCCCACCCCTCGCGCCGGCCGATGATCTTGTAGCCCTGCATGGAGCGGTAGCGGCACACCACGTCCTTGAAGATGCGGCTGATGGTGTGGTGGATGCCCGGCCGGCCGTTGGCGGTGGGCGGCCCCTCGTAGAACACGAAGGGCTTGTCGCCCGCGGCTAGGTTCTTCTCCACGATCTGTCGCTGCTTCCAGAGCTCGAGGACCCCCTCCTCGAGCCTGGGGAAGCTCACCTTGGTGTCTACCGGCTGAAATGCCATATCGCCTCCCTCGCTCAGCACACTGCACCGCCGATGGACCGGCGCACTCAATCTGCAGAGGCGGAGAATCAAAAAACCCCGCCCCCTCCTGGGGACGAGGCCGGAAGAGCCCCGCGGTACCACCCCGCTTCGATCGCTGTTCCATACGTGATCTTGGCGCCACACAGGGCAATCCAACATCACACATCCACAACCGACCGCGCTTTGTGGAGTGCCATCACACTCCCGCCCCGGTAACGGTGGGCGAGCCCGGAGGCTCCTACTGGACAAACACCAGACGAAAAGCCGCCCGGCGCCCGGTTCAGCATTTCGCGTGTAGCGTTTCGCGTTCGTGCCTCGGCTCGGGAGGGATCTTCAGCGGCCGCCCCGTGCGCGCCTCACACCGCCGCGCGCTCGCTGGACCGTTGCTCTGACGCCTACTCGTCTCCGTCAACGCCTTTGCCCGCTATTATACCACGCCGCACACCGTTGTGATCGGCCGCGGGACGGAGCGCCGAGGCCCGCCGTAACACCTCGGCGCTCTCAGCGCTACCCCCGCTCCGGCCCCGTCGCCGCCGGGCGCGCCGGGTCGCTCGACCAGTCGCTCCACGAGCCCTCGTAGAGCAGGGCGTCGCGCCCGGCGAGGTGCAGCGCCAGCACGTTGTGCGCGGCGGTCACGCCCGAGCCGCAGTAGCAGACCACGGTCTCCGCGCCGGCCACGCCGAGCGCATCGTAGCGCGCCCGCAGCTCATCCGCCCCGAGCAGCGTGCCGTCCGGCCGCAGGTTGCCGCCGAACGGCGCGGAGACTGCGCCGGGGATATGGCCGGCGCGCGGGTCGATCGGCTCGACGCGGCCCTCGTAGCGCTCGGCCGCCCGAGCGTCCAGCACCAGCGCGCGCGGGTCGCGCCGCAGCTCATCCACGGCCGCCGCGCCAACCACCATCTCGGGGTGCGGCCGCGCCTCAAACGGCGCCGGCTCCACCAGCACCACGCCGGCCGCCACTGGCCCGCCCGCAGCCTGCCACGCCTGCCAGCCGCCGTCCAGCAGCGAGACCCGCGCGTGGCCGAAGTAGCGCAGCAGCCACCACAGGCGAGCGGCGTACGCCCCGCCGGCTGCGTCGTAGGCCACCACATGCGTATCAGCGCCGATCCCCGCCCGGCCCGCGGCCGCCGCAAAGGCCTCGGCGCTCGGCAGCGGGTGCCGCCCCGGCCCGCTGCCCTTCGGCGCCGACAGGTCGGTGTCAATGTCCATGTACGCGGCGCCGAGAATGTGGCCCGCCTCGTACTCGGCGCGCCCGCGCCCCGGCTCGGTCAGGTACCAGCGCACGTCCACCACCCGCACGTCGGGGTCGCCCAGGTGCTCCAGCAGCCAGCCCGCGCTGACCAGCGGCTCAGTTGTCATGGTGTCCTCTCTGTGTGACACGCCGCACAGGCCGAAGCCCGGCGGCTTGTGGCGGGTTCTAAAAGGTCACACGTGCCCGGGCACTATCGGACGGCAATGCCGGCGTACGACATCAGTGTCAGGAGTGTGGTGCCAAGCTGCGATGGGTTGAGTGGTAGCGGTCGGTACTCCGCATTGCACCGCTCGAACCGTGCATGGGGACGTGTTTATGGCGTCAGCAGGTCATCGAGGCGAACCGCATCAAGGACGTCGGCCGGCAGATCACGCAGCTTGCGCGTGATGTCTTCAACCGTGGTCATGAGAGTCTTCACTCCCTCTCACGGGTCAGCGACCCGGAGGCAAGCACCGTTGGCCGGCTCCGCGATCTGAGGAGACAGTCAATGACACTCATTATACCCTTGGCCGTGACGATGGCGACCGGTACGACGCATCGTGAGCAGCCAGGAGTGCTCCGCTATCGTCCTCCCCCGAGTGCTGTTCTATAATGCCCCCATGAGAACCTTCCTGCGCCTCAAGAACCGCCGCGCCCACCGCCTCCCCGACACCTTCCGCGACGAAGAGCTGCGCTACCCGGAGGAGCTGGTCGCCACGTTCCTGCGGCAGCACACCCGCCCCGGCGACGTGGTGCTCGACCCGTTCGCGGGCTACGGCACTACGCTCACCGTGGCCGAGCAGATGGGCCGCGTGCCGCTCGGCGTGGAGGCAGACGAGCGCCGCGTCGCCTACGCCCGCGCGCTGCTGCGCGACCCGGCCGCGCTCCACTGCGCCGACTCGCGCCGCCTGGCCGAGCTCGGCCTCCCGCCGTGCGACTTCGCCATGACCTCGCCGCCGTTCATGGAGCGCGGCGACGCAGAGTACCCGCTCGAGGGCTACCGGCCCACCGGCGCAGGTTACGAGGATTACCTCCGCGAGCTAACGGACGTCTTCGCGCAGGTGCGCGATGTGATGCGCCCGGGCGCGCTCGCGGTGCTGGAGGTGGCGAACCTGCGCGGCTCCGCCGGGGTCACGACGCTGGCGTGGGACGTGGCGCGCGCGGTGGGTGAGGTGCTGCGCTTCGAGGGCGAGGTGGTGGTGGGGTGGGACTCATACGCGTACGGCTACGACCACAGCTACTGCCTGCTGTTCAGGCGCCTGCCGGGGAGCGCGGCGCCCGACACCGGCCGCTGAGCTCGGGGAGCGCCTCCATGTATCGCTCCAGCTCCTCGCTCGTGATGAGGTGCGCCTTGAGCGCGCTGGGCGCACGTGTGGCGCGCGACAACCTGGCCGCGGCGAATCGGCGTTGAAGTTCTTGCGCCGCCCGTCAGGGTACATGAGATTAACGCTGCGCGCGGTGCCCTGCAGGTCATGGAACAGCCCGCGGGTGTCGATCCCCTCGCGCTCAAAAGTCGCCCGCACCAGCGCTCCGCCGGCGCTAGCGAGACACCACCGGCAGGTAGTACCGCGCCCCCAGGTCCACGGCCGGCACGACCGACACAGCAAACGAGCCGAGCACTCTTTCGGGCACGCTGTTCCCAGCAGTATCTTGCACCGCTCCACGCCCCAGCGCCACCACATACTCGCCTCTGTCGGTCGGGTCCCACGCTCCACCCGGCGCGCTGACCTGGTACGTCGCAATGCGCTGGGCCTCCCCCAGGCTCAGCACGCCCAGCAGCGCGACGGTCTGCGTGATGCCCCCAGGCCCCCTCACGGTGATGTCCCCGGCGTCGATGCTGTCCTCGTCGAGCGCCAGGTTATCGCTGTACACGACACTGACTATGTGCGGCCTACCGCCGCCCGCGCTGATGTCGCCGGCAGACAGCAGCGCGGTGGGGCTGACCGTATCGGTGGTCCACGTCGTCGACACCGCACCGCTGCCGCCGATCCCGTCGTCCAGATCGATCACACCTGCGGCGTCTGCCGTCAGCGTGTAGCGCCCAGAGCCACCGGTGAGCGAGCCGAGCCCCTCGACCCGGTACTGGGCGCCACCAAGGGGTGTCACATGGGCGCTCCCGAGCGCCAGCGATACACCGTCCCGGGTGAGCGATAGATCGGATGGCGTGAACGTCGTCGCGCTCACCGGCTCCGTCAGCGTGACGTCGACGCTGTCCACAGGGCTGTTGCGAAGCGCAGGGCTCACTGGCCCCACCGACGCCACCCCCGGGGGGACAACCACTGCCCAGCGGGTGGAGCGCGTGAACAGCGCACTCCCGAGGTTGCCGACCTCGTCCGCAACCTCCGAGGGATCCACGGTCAGCGTGTAAGAGCCGCGGACCTGCGTCAGAGCGCCGAGCCCGCCGAGGCGGTACACCGAGGGGGACAGCGGCGTTATTGTGACGGCCTCGAGACTCTGCGGCTCGCCGTCGCGAGTCAGCGCGAGATCAGCGGCCGTGAGCGTGGTCGGGCTGATCGGCTCGAAGAAGCGGATATCGACCGATGCCACGGGGGCCGTACGGCGCTGGGGGGAGACCGGCCCCACGGCAGAGACGAGCGGCCCCGTGGCATCCATACGCCACACGTCCGAGGCCTCGCCAGCCAGCGGCTCGCCCGAGGAGTCCTCGATCCCTGCGCCGGCTACCGTGAGGCGGTAGGTGCCGTCCGGCGTCGTGAGGACGCCCAGGTTTTTGAGACGGAAGGTGCTCTCGCCAAGGGGGATGATCACGGGGATCCTATCGAGCGGCAGGGCCACCGCGCCGGCGCCGGTGGTGCGTGTCAGCATCAGGTCCGCCGTAGAGAAGGTCTTGGCCTTGATCGGCGCCGCGAACGCGATATCGATCGAGTCGACCGGCGTGTTGCGTGGGTCGGGCGCCACCGGGCCGACAGCGGCGAAGGGTGCGCTGACGCCCGCGGCCGGCTGCGAGGCTAACGCCGGGCCCAGCGCGTGGGTATGCGCCGGCTCCGCGCCCGCGAGGACGAGGATGATCAGCGTTCGGATCGGGTGCACAAGCACGCGGCAAGGGAGCACGGCAACCTCTTCGACCTAACAGTGCAAACACTGTAGGGACGTGCTCTGACTATAGCGTGACACTGGCTCCAGACCTAATAAAATATTTGTCACATGGCAAGAATCCGAGCGCGAGTCGGAGGAGGGTTACCAGAGGGTGAGCTGCTCGGCGATCGGGCCGCGGCGCGCGTAGTGTCGCTCGCGGGCGGCGGCGTCCCGCCCGAAGAAGCGGCCGTCGAGCGTGATGAAGTCCCGCGCGCGCGCGGCGGCGGTGCCGAGGGCGGAGAGCTGCGACGGGTCGCGGAAGCGGCCCTCGCGGCGCATGCGGAGGATGCGCCGGACACTGAGCGGCCCGAGGCCAGGGACGCGCAGGAGCGTCTCGGGGTCGGCGCTGTTGAGCTCCACGGGGAAGCGCGCGGGGTTGGCGAGCGCCCAGGCGAGCTTGGGATCCAGGTGCAGGGGCAGGTTATCGCCGGGGTCGTAGGGCAGCTCGCCCTGGCCGAACCCGTAGTGGCGCAGCAGCCAGTCGGCCTCCTTGAGCCGCTGCTCGCGCACGAAGGGCGTGGACTCGGCGCCCTCGAGCGGCGTGCCCTGGGCGGGGCGGAAGGCGCCGAAGTACACCCGCCGCAGCTCCAGCTCGCGGTAGAGCCAGGCGCTCGTCAGCAGCAGCTCGCGGTCGCTCTCGCCGGCCGCGCCCACCACGAACTGCGTCGCGATGCCGCTCGGGAGCATACCTGCCCGCTGCCAGTCCCGCGCCCAGAGGAGCCGCTGCACGATGTCGCCCTCCCAGTCCCGCTCGGGGGAGAGCTGCGCCAGGCGCCGGGCCGAGGGCAGCTCGAGGTTGATGCTGACGCGGTCGGCCAGGCGCGCGGCTCGCTCGACCTCGTCGCGGGGGGCGCCGGGGGGCAGCTTGACGTGCACGTAGCCGCGGTAGGCGTGGCGGCCGCGCAGCAGCTCGACGCCGTCCAGCATGCGGCCGGTGGACGCGCGCACGTCACCGTCGACCCCCGTCGAGATGAACAGGCCCTGGGCAGCGCCGCGCTCGTGACGCGGGAGGAAGACCTTCGGCAGCTCCTCGGGCGTCAGCGCCGCCCGCGGGGTATCGCTGCCGGAGCGCAGCGGGCAGTAGGCGCAGCTCCACTCGCAGCGGCTGCTCATGAGCAGGCGGAAGGTCGGCAGCGCGCGCCCGTCCGGCCCCGAGTCCGCCACCACCCCGCCGTCGGCCCAGGCGGCCTTCTTCGGCGTGTAGCGCTTCCCCCCCTGGCTGAAGCTGTCGCAGGCGTCGAAGCGGGCCGCGGGGGCGAGGAGCTCTATTTTCTGATCAAGGTCCACGTGGGATAGGCTCCCCTCACCCCCCCGGCCCGCGCCCAACGGGCACCCGCCCTGCGGCGGGAGGAGGGGAGATTCGCCGCCTGTCTACGTCGTCGGCGCTGGCTCAGGCACGGCACTGGGTGGGCGGCACGGGCGAACGGGGCACCGCCGGCATCAGATTCGTGAAGCGAGAAACAGCCGAGGCTGATACGCTACCCCGATCCGATTTCGAGACGGCGGGAAACCCACGTGGTATTATACATTGGCGTACAAGCATATAGCACAGGCTTTCGTTCGCCACGCCGCTCACGCCTCACGTCTCACATCTCAAGACTCAGCACTCACGGCTCAAGACGTACGACTCACGACTCACAACTCGCCATGTGGCCTTTAGTCCGTCAGGCGCGCTACCTGCGCCGCTACCGCCAGATCGCCCAGGTGCTCGTGCGCCACGGGTTCGGCTACCTGGTGGACCAACTCGGGCTCAGCTCGCTGCTCTCGCTGCCGGGGCGGCTATTCCGCGTCGCCCCGCCCGACACGATCTCCGGCCCGGAGCGGCTGCGCCACGCCCTCACCGAGCTCGGCCCCACGTTCGTGAAGCTCGGGCAGATGCTGAGCACGCGGCCTGACCTGCTGCCCCCGCCGTGGATCCTCGAGCTGAACAAGCTGCAGGACACCGTGCCGCCCTTCCCGTACGAGGTGATGGCAGCCACGGTGCAGGCCGAGCTCGGGCGCCCGGTGGAGGACGTGTTCCGCTCGCTCGATCGCGAGCCGCTGGCCGCCGCCTCGCTGGGGCAGGCCCACGCCGCCGTGCTGCACGACGGCGCGCAGGTGGTGGTGAAAGTGCAGCGGCCGGACATCGAGCAGCTGGTGGCGGTGGACCTGGCGATCCTGGCGGAGCTGGCGGCGCTGGCGCAGGAGCGCACCGAGCTGGGGCGGCAGTACGACCTTGTGGAGCTGGCGTGGGAGTTCGGCGCGACGCTGCGGGCCGAGCTGGACTACCGGCGCGAGGCACGCAACGCCGAGCGCTTCCGCAAGAACTTCATCGGCAACCCGAACGTCAAGATCCCGGCGGTGTACTGGGACCTCTCGGGCGCGCGGGTGCTCACCACCGAGCGGCTGTTCGGAGTCAAGATCAATGACATCGCCGGCATGGACGCGATGGGCCTGGACCGCCGCACCCTGGCGCGCAACGCCGTCGAGCTCATCCTCCAGGAGGTGTTCAGCGACGGGTTCTTCCAGGGCGACCCGCACCCCGGCAACCTGTTCGCGATGGAGCGCGGGGTGATCGGCGCGGTGGACTTCGGGCAGGCAGTGTCGCTGGACCGTGAGATGACGGGCAACCTGATGCTGCTGCTGGCCGCGCTCACGGGCGGCGATACCGACGGGGCGCTGCGCGCGCTGCAGCGGCTCGGGCTGCTGGCCCCGCGCGAGATCACCGGGGCGCTCCGGCGCGACATGCAGCGCTTCATCGAGCGCTTCATTGACCGGCCGCTGACTGAGATCTCGGGCCAGGAGATCGCCGAGGAGCTGCTGGCGCTGGCGCAGCGGCACCGCCTGCGCATGCCGGCGCCGCTGGCGCTGCTGCTCAAGGCGGTGGTCATGATGGAGGGGATCGGCGTCCAGATCGACCCGCAGCTCGACGTGTTCGGCATCGCCCGCCCCTACGCGGCGCGCGCGGCGGCCGAGCTGCTGGGGCCCGAGGTGGCCGCGCGCCGTGCCCTGGAGCGCGCGCGGGACCTGGCCGAGACAGCGGGGATGCTGCCGCGCCAGGTGAGCGACGCGCTCCAGAAGCTGAACGACGGCGAGCTGACGCTGCGGACGCACGAGGCGGAGGCGCGCCGCCTGTCCTCGGCGGTGGGGCTGGCAGGCACGCGCCTGGCGCTCGGGCTGGTGCTGCTGGCCTCGACCCTGGGCCTCGGGCTCCTGGGGCTGATCGTGACGCTGGGCGGCTGGACGGGCACGCTGCCGACGGCCCTGGGGACGCTGGGATTCGTGGCGCTGGCGACGAGCGGACTGGCGCTGATGGGGAGCCTGCTCAGGCGGGAGGAGTAGCGAGGCTCCCACCCCGCCGGAGGGGCGCTGGCGCCCCTCCAAACCTCCCCCGCAATGCGTGCCATACCAGGACGACATCACGGTGACATGAGCCACCGCCACGCCCAATAATGGCATGCGCGCACTCCGGCAAGCTCGGTCTCGTGCCGGCCGATATCGCTCTGGTACTGCACCCCTTGCGGGGTGCAGGGGCGGCCGAGCCCCGCCGGGGGATACAAGGGGGCTGGCCCCCTTGTCCGGGGCGCGGGGCGGAGCGCCCGCCTCACCGACACGACAGGGGCGCGGGGCGGAGCGCCCGCCTCACCGACACGACAGGGGCACGGGGCGGAGCGCCCGCACGAGGGGCGCGGGACCCACCCCGCACAGCCGCACGGCAGTGCTATAATACCCCGTATGCACCACGCCCCCATCCTCACCCCCGAGGCCCTGGCCGCGCTCGACGTCCCCGGCGTCAACGAGCGCTGGGCCGCCGTCCAGCAGCGCCTCCACCCGGCCCTCGCCGCCATCGGCGAGCTCCTGCGCGCGCGCGCCTCCCGCCGCCTCCCGCGCGAGTGGCCGCTCTACGAGATCACCTACCGCACCCTGCGCTACACCAACCGCGGCGACGGGGCGCGCGCGCCGCTTGACGAGTACCACATGGCCGTCGATCGCCCTCCGCGCGGCTCCGGCGTCTACCTCGCCGTCTCCGCCGCCGAGCGCCTCGTCATCGTCGCCCTCCAGCTCTCCGGCCGCCGCAAGGAGGACCTGCGCCGCGTCTGGGAGGAGCAGCGCGCCGTCTGGCTCCCCCTGGTCGAGTCGCTCACCGAGGTGCGCTTTGCCGAGGCCAGGCCGAGGGCGAGGGACCAACGGCCGAGGACGAAAGACCACGGGCGAAAGACCACGGACGAAAGACCGAGGGGCGATGATCGAGCGTCGCCCGCCGACGCCCCTTCGTCCTTGGCCCATAGTCCGTTGCCCCGCGTAGCGGGCACCTGGCTCGACCGCTACCTCGCCGGCCGGGGCGCCTCCTACCTGCTCGCCGGGTTCGCCTACTCCTGGGACGACGAGCGCGTGGCCCAGCCGGACTTCGCCGAGCGCCTCGTGGAGCACGCCCTCGCGCTCCTGCCGCTCAACGAGGCGGTTATGGAGCACGCCGAGGCGCTCGACCCCGCCGGCGCCGCCCTGCTGCGCGAGCAGCGCGCCCGCTACGCCCAGCTCAGCACCCCCGACGTCGAGACGATCGTCGCGCGCGTCCGCGCCCGCGGCCTCGCCCTGCCCGAGGCCACCATCCGCGCCTACCACGTCGCCCTCCGCACCCGCCCGCTCGTCATCCTGCCCGGCATCTCCGGCACCGGCAAGACCCGCCTCACCCGCCTCTACGCCGACGCGGTCTACGACGTGCCCGCCGGCCAGGAGAACGACCACTACCTGCTCACCGCCGTCCAGCCGGACTGGCACAACGCCCGCGACCTGCTCGGCTACCACAACGCGATCACCGGCCGCTTCCACGCCACGCCCTTCCTGCGCTTCCTGATGCGCGCCGCCGCCGACCCCGGCATGCCGTACTACGCCTGCCTGGACGAGATGAACCTCGCCCGCCCCGAGTACTACCTCGCCCCGATCCTCTCCGCGATGGAGACCGAGGACCACCTGATCGACCTCGGCGCGCCCGGGCCCACCGTGGAGACGGTCACCGGCGAGCTGCTCCAGAACCCCTTCCGCCTACCGCTCAACGTCGCCATCAGCGGTACCGTCAACGTGGACGAGAGCACCCACGCGCTCTCCGACAAGCTGCTCGACCGCGCCAACGTGATCGAGCTCTCCGACGTGGACCTCGACGCCTTCCGCGACTCGTACCGCGGCCCGGTGGACGAGCAGGCCTGGCAGACGATCGCCCAGGTCCACGCGATCGTCGCCCGCGCCGGCCAGCCCTTCGGCTACCGCACCCTCGCCGAGGTGCTGCGCTACCTCGACCAGGCCCGCGGCGTGCTCGCCCCCGCGCAGGCGCTGGACCAGCAGATCAAGCAGAAGGTGCTCCCCAAGCTGCGCGGCGAGGATAGCCCGCGCCTCCGCCGCGCCCTCTCCGCCCTGCTCGAGCTGCTCCTCGGGCAGCCCCAGAGCGCCTGGGGCCGGGCCGCCGCCGTGTCCCCCGAAGATGTGGCCGCCGCCCCGCTCCCTGAGTCCGCCGAGAAGATCCGCCGCATGCTCGAGCGCCTCGACGCCGACGGATTCACCGATTTCTACGGCTAGCTCATTTCTTGTGAAATTTAAACTATCGCGTGCCACATCCTCACCGCGCGGGCGCGGGGCACGTAGTACCATGGAACCGGTAGCGGTACCACCGCCGGCGCAGGGTGCCACGAACACAGCGGGCCCCACGCAGGCCATGCCGCGCACCTCGTCCTTCAGCTCGAGAGGGTGACACGCACCATGCCAGATACATCACGCGTCCGCTGCGCCGCCCTGCGCGACCGCATCATGACCGCCGAAGAGGCGGCCGCACTTATCCCGCCCCACGTCACCGTCGGCATGAGCGGCTTCACCGGCGCCGGCTACCCCAAGGTCGTGCCGCGGGCGCTCGCCAGCCGCATCATGGACGCCAACCTCCGCGGTGAGAACTTCAAGATCAAGGTCTGGACCGGCGCCTCCACCGCGCCAGAGCTCGACGGCGCGCTCGCTATGGTGGACGGCATCGAGCTCCGCCTGCCGTACCAGTCCGACCCCACCTGCCGCCAGAAGATCAACGCCGGCCAGATGGAGTACCTCGACATGCACCTCAGCCACGTGGCCCAGATGGTGTGGGAGGGCTTCCTCGGCAGGCTGGACTACGCGGTGGTCGAGGTCACGTCGATCCTCGAGGACGGCCGCCTGGTGCCCACCTCCTCACTCGGCAACAACCGGACCTGGATCGACTACGCCGACAAGGTCATCCTCGAGGTCAACTCCTGGCAGAGCGAGGGGCTTGAGGGCATCCACGACATCCACTACGGCAATACCCTGCCGCCGCGCCGCCAGCCCATCCCGATCATCCACCCCGGCGACCGCATTGGCCAGCCGTACCTGAGCTGCCCACCCGAGAAGATCGCCGCGATTGTGGTGACGAACTGCCCCGACCGCGCCAACACCTTTAGCCCGCCCAACGACGCCTCGCGCCGCATCGCCGGCCACATCCTGGAGTTCCTGGACTACGAGGTGAAGAAGGGCCGCCTGCCGAAGAACCTCCTGCCCATCCAGTCCGGCGTCGGCAACATCGCCAACGCGGTGCTCGGCGGCCTGCTCGACAGCCCGCTCGAGGGGCTCACCTCCTACACCGAGGTCATCCAGGACGGCATGCTCGACCTGATGAAGGCCGGCAAGCTCGAGGTCGCCTCGGCCACTGCCTTCTCGCTCAGCCCGGATAAGATCGCCGAGCTCTACCGCGACATCGACTTCTACCGCAACAAGTGCATCCTCCGCACCCAGGGCACCAGCAATCACCCCGAGGTCATCCGCCGCCTCGGCGTCCTGGCGATGAACGCGATGATCGAGTGCGACATCTACGGCAACGTCAACTCGACCCACATCATGGGCACGAAGATCATGAACGGCATCGGTGGCAGTGGCGACTTCGCCCGCAACGCCTACATCTCGTTCTTTATGAGCCCCTCCACCGCGAAGGGCGGCCTGATCTCGTCGATCGTGCCGATGGTCTCGCACACCGACCACACCGAGCACGACGTGCACGTGCTGGTCACGGAGCAGGGTCTGGCGGACCTGCGCGGCCTCTCGCCCAAGCAGCGCGCGAAGCAGGTGATCGAGCGCTGCGTCCACCCGGACTACCGGCCGGCCCTGCGCGAGTACTTCCACCGCGCGATCGAGATGTCGCCCGGCAAGCAGACGCCGCACCTGCTCGAGGAGGTGTACACCTGGCACACGCGTTTCCTCAATACCGGCAAGATGCTGCCGTAGCGTAGGAATCACAAGGGGCGGCTCGTCTGAGCCGCCCCGTCCCGCCCCGCTCCCGCGCCGGCTACACCCGCTCCTGCACCAGCGCGTACATGGCCCCCACCAGCTCGCGTATCACGAACGGCTTCGTCAGGTAGCCCCGCGCCCCACCGGCCATCAGCCGCTCCACCCGCGCCGGCGTCGCGTCCGCGCTCACCACCAGCACGGGGATGCCCGCCGTCGCAATGTCCGACTGCAGCACCCGCAGCACTTCCTCGCCAGGGAGCCCCGGCAGGTCGAGGTCCAGCAGGACGATGTCCGGCCGGTAGGAGCGCGCCACGCTCACCCCGGTCTCGCCGTCGGCGGCCGCCAGCAGCCGTGTTCCCCGGCGCCGCGCCAGGATCGCCTGCACCAGCTGGAGGCTCGCCGGGTCATCCTCGATGTAGAGCACGGCCACGCTCCGGCTCGGGTCCTCGTCGGCCCACGCGCGCTCCTCGTCCCCGGCAGCCTCGGGCAGCGCGGCGTCGCTGACAGGCAGCTCGATCCAGAAGCGGCTCCCCAGCCCTGGCGTGCTCTCCACGCCGATGGCGCCCATCATCTCCATGAGCCGCTTCGTCAGGGTGAGCCCGAGGCCTACGCCCTGCACAAGGGTCGCCTCGGCGCCCAGCCGGTCGAACGGCGTGAACAGCCGCTCCAGCTTGTCCAGATCGATCCCCGGCCCGGTGTCAGCCACCGTCAGCCGCACCCAACCCTCACGCGACGCCTCGCACGTCACCGAAACCAACCCGCCGATACGGTTATACTTGATAGCGTTCGAGAGCAGGTTGAGCAGCACCTGAGTCAGCCGCCGCCGGTCCGCGGTGACGTGGAGATCCGGGAGCATCCAATCGGCCTCGAGCTCCACATCGTGCTCGTCCGCCAGCGGCCTCATCAGGCCCAGGCACTCCCGCACCAGGTCCGCCAGCGGCACCCGCCCCATTGTGAAGGCCAGCTGGTCGCTCTCGATCCGGCTGATATCGAGCACGTCGTCGATCAGGTGCAGCAGGTGCTGGCCAGCCGTCAGGATGTGCGCCACGCCATCGCGGTCCCGCGGGGCGGTGAGGCGCGTCTCCAGGACCTGCGCGAAGCCGAGGATCACGTTCAGCGGGGTGCGCAGCTCGTGGCTCATGCGCGAGAGGAACATGCTCTTGGCCTGGTTCGCGCGCTCGGCCACCTCCTTGGCCCGCAGCGCCTCCTCGGCCAGGCGGCGCTGCGTGATGTCGCGCGCCACGCCCTCGATCGCCGCCAGCCGCCTGCCCTCGCCGTAGATCAGGACGCTGCGCTGCTCCAGCCAGATCGGCGAGCCGTCGCGGTGGACGCAGCGCATCACCGTCGGCAGAGCCCGAGCCTGCTCGTCCTTCAGCAACAGCTCCAGCCGCTCACGCTCCTCCAGCTCCAGGCAGCGCACGAGCATCCCCACGTCGGCGTACAGCTCCTCCGGCGCGTAGCCCAGCACCGCCGCCACCGCGCGGTTGATGTAGGCGACACGCATCTCGGGCGCGAGCTCAACGCGGAAGATGATATCCTGCGCCTCCTCGGCCATGTGCCGGAAGCGCTCCTCGCTCTCCCGCAGCGCCGCCTCGGCCTGGCGCTTCTCACCACGAATCCGGCGCTGCTCCAGCTCATGCGCCACGGCGTGGCCCAGGCGGCTCAGGCGGTCCTTCAGCAGGTAGTCGGCAGCGCCCTCCTTCATGCAGGCCACCACCGCCTCCTCGCTCACCGCGCCCGTGACCACGATCACCGGCACGTCCACCCCCGAGCCGCGCACGATCCGCACCGCCCGCAGCGCGTCGAACTGTGGCAGGGTGTAGTCCGCCAGGACGATGTCGACGCCGTCGTGCAGGTGCGCGCGGAACGCCTCTTCGGTCTCCACCCGCCGCCAGCACACGTCGAACCCGGCGCGCCGCAGCTCAAAGACAAGAATCTCCGCGTCGTCCTCGCGGTCCTCGAGGATCAGCACATCCACCGGGCGCCTCGGCTCGCCCCTCGCAGCCACCACGCTCATCCCTCCGCCTCTCCACCCATCCCGATGAAGAACGTGGCGCCCTCGCCCGGCACAGACTCCGCCCAGACGCGCCAGCCGTGCCGCTGGACGATCCGCTGCACGATCGCCAGCCCCACGCCCGTGCCCTCGAACTGCTCGCTGGTGTGCAGACGCTGGAACACGCCGAACAGCTTGTGCGCATACTCCATGCTGAAGCCCACGCCGTTGTCCCTGACAAACACCACGGTCTCGCCGCCGTCGCGCCGCGTGCCGATCGCGATCCGCGCCACGTCGCGCCCGCGCGTGAACTTGAGCGCGTTGCCCACCAGGTTCAGCAGCACCTGGCGCAGCAGCGAGGGATCCCCCTCGCACGCCGGTAGCTCGCTGATCTCCACCTCCAGGTGCCGTCCCTGGTGCTCGGCGCGCAGGTCGTCGAACACCTCGCGCACCAGCGTGCTCAGGTCCACCCGCCGGCGCCGGATCTCCTGCCGCCCCATGCGCGAGAACGCCAGCAGGTCGTCCACCAGCGCACCCATCTGCCGCGCGTTGTGCCGGATGCGCCGCAGCAGGTGCTGCGCCTCGGGCTCCAGCGTCTCGCCGTGCTCCTCGGCCAGCATCGTGGCGAAGGCGCTCATCGCCCGCAGCGGCGCCCGCAGGTCGTGCGAGACCGAGTAGCTGAACGACTCGAGGTCGCGGTTGGCCGCCTCCAGCTGCGCCGCCTGCTCAGCAAGGCCGCGGTTAGCGGCGCGCAGCTCGGCGCGCTGGGCGTCGAGCTGCACCGCGAGCTTTTGGGCGTCCGCCAGGGCCGTCTGCTGGACCTGCAGCAGGAACAGGTAGTCTACCACCGGGTCGTGGATCGCGAAGTCGTTCAGCGCGAGCCCGAGGCGCCGCATCTGCGCCATCTCGGTCACCCAGGGCGAGCCGAGGAACAGCAGGTCGCCCCCCTCCACCAGCAGCATCTGCCCCTTGAGGAGCAGGTCGATCTCCGCCACCTCGAGCACGAAGGTCGAGTGGAGCTGCGCGGTGATCTGCTCGTATGTCCCGGCCACCGGGCGGCGGATCCGCACCGCGCTGCCAAGCGCGCCCTCGCAGACCGCGGGGCAGATCCGCGCCAGCGTCGGCCCGACCTGCGTCACCCGCAGGCTGCGGTCGAGCACCAGGTGGAACGGGAACACGCCCGCGAGCTGCTCGGCACCCAGCCCGTGCTGTGCCACCGCTGCTATCACGACGCTCCCTCGAAGGTGATCAGGAAGACCTCATGGTCATCGCCCGCCTCCCGACTGCGGATCAGCTCGACGGTGATTGGCGTCGCGAAGCGCACGGCCAGGCCCTTCAGCAGGCCCACCACCATCGGCGCCAGGCCCGCACGCTGGGAGTAGTAGTGCAGCTGGAGCGACCTCGGGGTGACATCGGTACAGGTGAACGACGGCGGCCGCAGGTGCTGGAAGCTCAGCCCGACGTGCGAGTGCAGACGGTCCAGGTTCATCAGGAAGTCCACCAGCGTCTCGCCCGCCATGGTCATCAGGTCGCCGTACCCCTCCGTGGCGGTGTAGGTCGTCCAGTGCTCCCCGAAGGCCTCGAGCATCTCGTGGGCCGGCATGCCGCTGATCTCGCTCGCCGCCCCCACCAGCCGGTAGGTCACATCATCTGGGTAGGCGTCCATGCGAACGAAGAACTCCACATCGACCCCTGCGCGGGCTTTGACCTGCTCCCACATCTCATCGCCGTGGGTGCGCCGCACTAGCTCCTCGACTCCCTTGTTCACCAGCCCGTACATCACTTCCCTCCGTTGGACGCGCCTGTGTGCGCCCGCATACCTCGCATGTGCGCGCCTGCCTGCCCCGCCTCATCGGGGACGCGGCGAGTGGTTCAGGGAAAGCCAGTAGGCTCCCACCGCCTGCACCGCACTCACGTAGTCCTTGAAGTCCATCGGCTTGACGATAAAGCTATTAACGCCGAGGCCGTACCCGGCAACCACGTCCCGCTCCTCCGGCGAGGAAGTGAGGATGACCACCGGGATCATCCGCACCGCCGGGTCGCCCTTGATCTTCTCCAGCACCTCGAGCCCGTCCACCTTGGGCAGCTTGAGGTCCAGCAGGATCAGCGTCGGGCGCAGGGGGGCGGACGCATCAGACACCTCACGCCCGAACAGCGCCTCGAGCGCCTCGGCGCCGTCACGCGCCACAGTGATACACCCCGGGCGGTGATACTGCCGCAGCGCGTAGAGCGTCAACTCCAGGTCGTCCGGGTTGTCCTCGACAAGTAAGACGCTACGATCGTACACGTCCATTGATCGGTCCGCTCTCTGGTTGTGGCATATTCACCGGCACAGTACATCATGTAGTTATTAAAAAGCTATAACCACTGCGTAGCGTTTGCGGTAAGGCTCTATGGTACAATCCTGCCGTCGTGTCCGTTGCTGGAAGGAAGCCTGTGCCCAACGACAGCCGAAGGCGTCTGCGAAGCGCTCGGTCGCGCCGCTCGTTCCTGATCGCCGCGCTCTCGCTCGCCGCCTGCGCCGCGCCGGGCGCCGGGCCCTCGCCGTCCCCCTCGCTCCCCACTACCTCCCCGACACCCCCTCCATTGACTCCCTCCGTCATGGCAGCGCGCCCGCTCGTGCCGCTGGAGGTGGCGGTGCGCGCTCCGGGCGTGAGCGGCCCGGCCGAGCTGCGCCTGTACGACGGAAAGGGGCGCCCGGCAGGAGCCTACCCGCTCGAGCTGGGCGAGGGAGCGGCGAGCGTGACGGTGACGCCGCGCGGGGCCCTCGGCCCTCAGCGCGCCGAGCTGCTGGCCGGCGGCGCGATCGTCGCCGCGTCCGAGCACCTGCTCACGCTCGAGGCCGAGACGACGCTGGTCACGGGGCTGCCGCGCTTCGACGAGCTCTACCCGCGCGTGCGCAGCTTCATGGAGCGCTGCGTGCTGGCGTACGAGCTCGACGGCGTCCCCGTTCGCGGCTACCGCTCGCCGGATAACCCGCTGCTCTGGCTGCGCGACCACACCTACCAGACGCGCGGCTTCCGCTACTTCGAGCGCGATGTGACCAGCCTGCCGGAGGCCTTTCGCCGCGCGCAGCTCCCCGACGGCAGCTTCCCGGACTTCCTCGCTCGGCCGCCCGGCGTCCCCGATCCCGGCCGCAAGCAGGTCGAGGCGGACGTCGAGTTTCTCTTCGTGCAGGCGGTCTACGAGGCCTGGCAGGCCACCGGCGACGACGGCTGGCTGCGCGAGATGCTGCCCGCCATGCGCCGCGCCGTGGCCTACACCACCTCGGACTCACTGCGCTGGGACGCCGAGCGCGGCCTAGTGAAGCGGCCGTACACGATCGACATGTGGGACTTCGAGTACGGCCCGACCACAACCAACCCCGCGAACGGGCGGCCGGCGCCGCGCCACTGGGTGGACGAGCGCACGATCTGGGGCGTGTTCCACGGCGATAACACCGGGCTGGCGCACGCGCTGGAGCTCCTGGCGCGCGCCGAGGAGCGCGTCGGCGACGCGTCGCGGGCCCCAGGGTTGCGCGCCGAGGCGGCCGGGATCGTGGAGCGGCTGAACGAGCTGAGCTGGAACGGCAGCTTCTACGCCCACCATGTGCCGCTCACCCCCTTTGACACCCCCGGCGTGGACGAGGCCCGCCAGCTCAGCCTCTCGAACACCTACGCCCTCAACCGCGACGTGCTGCGGCCGAGCCAGGCGCACGACATCATCAACGAGTACTTCCGACGCGGTGAGCGGCGCGGCACCACCTTCGCCGAGTGGTACAGCATCGATCCGCCCTTCCCCAGCGGGAGCTATGGTCTGGCGGGGCGCCCTGGCGAGGACCCCGGCGAGTACGTCAATGGCGGCATCATGCCGCTGGTCGGCGGCGAGCTCGCGCGCGGCGCCTTCCGGTACGGCGCCGAGCCGTACGGCTTCGCGATCCTGCACCGCTACTACTTCCTGGTCAGCAGCACCGGCGCGAGCTACCTGTGGTACTACCCCGAGGGCAACCCCGGCATCTCAGGCGTCGACACGCTCCCGACTGACGGCTGGGGCTCGTCGGCGATGCTCGGGGCGCTGATGGAGGGGGCGG